>LQMQ01000067.1 GCA_001515205.2 Candidatus Hadarchaeum yellowstonense | reverse complement strand
CCCGCCGCAGAGATGAGCCTTTTAGGCAGCTTGTGGGGGTCCAGACTTGCCCGAAGCCAGACGGGTTCAATTGACCTGCCGCCCAGTTCATCGCGAAACTCTATGGCAGGATGGTTATGCCCCGCGATAATGAGTTCGGTGTTGATGAGTTCAGGTGCCGGCCAAGTATGTCCGTGCATGAGGCCAACTCTTTTTCTTTTTCCCAGGACGATGCCGTGGGGGTCGTGGATGGTGACTTCGCGAGGCACCATCCCTTCAAGGTCACCGTCATGGTTGCCCCGGATGATGTCGATTTTAGCCAACCGCGCCAGTTCCTCGAAGAGCTCCGGCAGCTCACGCCATTCATACCATGTCGTCACCGGAATGTTGTGTTTGACGTCTCCCAGGATTATCAGACGGTTGGCCCTTTTTTCCTTCAACAGGGCGGTGAGCCCTGCTTTCAACCTCGGTATCTGGCTTGGCAGGGAGATGCCTTTTTCTGCCAGCTCGTGCTCGATCCCCAGATGGAGGTCGGTAATCACAACTATCCTGTCGTGGTCCATTTTTAACATAAGGGCCGGCTTTCCCGGAATGGGGATGGCTTTCACAATATTGAGTTTGTGAGCCACTGTTATAGAGCTATTGAGCTGGTATCCTTTGAGCCAGCGGCATCAAGGAGATTAAATTCATTTAGTAGCTTTAAACCTCAAAAAAGCGGCAATCCCGCCCAGCGCCATGAGCTGTTTTCCGGCGTCATGTTCGGTGCTGATCACCAAAACATCGGACCTCGTCTTTCTCGCGTTTTCAAGGATCTTGGAGATATCTTTTCGGTTGGACCTCAACAATTCATCAGCCACGAGCAGCTTTTCCACCGCCCCGGCATCGACTGCTGCTTCCACCTCTTCTTTTCCATAGGTTGCCAGCCCATCCTTAGCGATCTCCCCCATGATTTTGTCCATCAGCGAGGTCTCCAGGGAAAGTCGATCTTCTTTTGAGACAGCTTCAACCAAACCACGTCGCACCATTTCATAGAGCCCAGCCCTGCCGCCTGAGCTGGCATCGCCCAGTCTAACGCTATGAGAGAGGTCGGTGAAATTCTGCCGCAGAAATGAGGCGAAGGCATCCTTCGTAAACCCGGGGCCGGCAACTATTACTGTTTTTATATCTTCCCTGGAGATGACATCCCTGATCGCGTCGGCTAGGCGGTGGAAGAATTTTTTTTCCTCCGCTTCATTTTCAACAGCATATCTTTTACCAGCCCGGGGCCGGGATAAAGTTCCCAGCTCATCTAGGCCGTACTGTCTCACCACGGCCAGTTCTGCCGAGGAATCGTCCAGAGCGACCAAGAGAACCCGCGGCAGGTGGCTGGCCCTGACGGCATCCTGTATCCTGCGGAGATCTTCTGGACACCAGTCTTTGCTGATGGTCAAAACGGAACCCGGTTCAAAGCTGAAGGAGTGGTATTTCCCCGTGTCGGGTCCCTCAACTATTTTGCCGAGGACCCGCATGGAGTTGGCATGTTTGTGAAACTCTACATTTTCGACCTGGATGGACAGGGTGACCGGTCTTTTTTCCATCCTCTCCGGACGTATCTTGTCGCTCACTTCCTGCTCTCTTCGCCAGGTGGTGGCTGTGACAAGGTCCCCCGGGCGGATGAGATGCTGCAGATGCCAGAGATCGTCCAGGGTTTCCACTGCCAGCTTGATCTTTCCATGCTTCAGGTCCCTGTGGATAACCTTCAAATTTATCACTCGGTTTTTCCCCGTTCCGCAAATGATTTTATGTTTTAAGGCTTAAACTTGGTGAGGGATTTTATGGTTGCTCAGCAAGCAATAACCATCAGAGAGCTTAAGCCCGAGGATCTCAAGGCTGTCCTGTCAATTCAGTATAAGTGCTTTAAGGATCCTTACCCGCTCAGCCTTTTAAAGAGGTTACACCTGATGCATCCCGATGGATTCCTGGTCGCGGATATCGGCGGCATTGTGGTGGGGTATCTGATTGGGGTCATCCGCTGGACCAACATCGGGCACATCTTGGCCATCGCGGTGGATCCAGCATTTCGCAGGCAGCACATCGGCACCATGCTCATCAGCAACATCATCGACCGGTTCAGGGAAAAGGGGGTTAAAGTGGTCCGGCTTGAGGCGAGAAAAAGCAACATTGGCGCGCAGCTGTTTTATAAAAAGTTGGGCTTTTTGGAAAGGGGTGAAATGCCCTACTATTATGAAGACGGTGAGTCGGCCATTGCGATGGAGCTTAACCTAGAGTGATTACTTCTGATATTTCATCCTGCGAAGGTCGTCTAAGGTTAGCACCCGCAGGTTTTTGGGAGCCACCTCAACCCTGGATCTCATTCCAATGAGATACTGAACTCCCTTTTCCGCGGCCAGCTCGGCGAGTTCCTGGGTTATCACGCCGTCAAATACCACTGCTTTCACATTCTGCGCCTTGGTGAGCCGCTCTTTCAGCTCCCTCACCTGAATTTCCTCGATCAGTTCTAGTTTTTCGTTGAGCAGCTGGGCCTTTAGGGTGCCGCGCAGCTTGTTCATAATGTTTTCCAGTTCTTGCAGCTCCCCGTTCCCGGCCTCGACCGGTGGAGCCGCTGGTTTGGGCCTGTATTCAGCGGTTGCTATCTCCACGGGGACCTTGTTCCTGAGCGCCTTGATGATCTCCTTTTTTGATAGTTCCTCGACGCTTCTACCGGGCGGTGGCCGGGCAACGAAGTCTATCTCCGCCACCTGCAGGAGTTCCTTCAAGATGAGGTCACCGCCGCGGTCGCTGTCCACAAATGCCGTTGCAGTTTTGTCCTTCGTTAGATCGATCACCGCCTTGGGGACGCTGGTTCCTTCTATTGCTATGGCATTTTTGATGCCTGCCCTCAGCAAGTTGAGAACATCGGCGCGCCCCTCGACGATGATGATGGCGTCGGAGTCCCTGACGCCGGGTCCCGCAGGAAGCCCCTCGTATTCAGATATCTCCTCGACGCGCACTGATTCCATTACCTTTTCCGTTATTTCTTGGGTCTCGGTGGCAGCCTCCTCAAAGGCGCCAAGGAGCTCTTTGGCCCTTTCAACAACGAATTTTCTCTTGATGTCCCTGACATCCTCGATGCGTTCCACTTTTATTGTCGCTTCGCAGGGGCCGACGCGGTCTATTGTTTCGAGGGAGGCAGCGATGATGGCTGTCTCCACCCTGTCGAGGCTCGATGGTATAGTTATGGTGCCGGTTGACTTTCCTTGGCTGGAGTTAATTTCCACCTTAATTCTGCCGATTCTTCCGCTTTTTAGCAGCTCTCTCAGGTCAAGATCACTTCCGAGCAGACCCTCTGTCTGCCCGAATATTGCGCCCACGACGTCCGGGCGCTCGACCACGCCGTTGGCTTCTATTTTGGCGTGAATGAGATATTTGGTCGTACCACTATCTTCGCGCATATTTGAACCCTCCTTTTTGCCGAGCTTTTCGGCCACTAAGTCTTGCAAACTTTTTTCTTCCACGGGCAACAGCCCTCAGTGGGCCAGAATTAGCTTGATGGTGATTCTGGCTTGATTTGATGATAATAAGATTATAACCGCCCCCTCTTAAAAAGATGACGCTGAGTTCGGCCGCCGGGTGTCAGGATGGTGTTATCCCTTGGATGTAAAGTATCCCCAGGGTTGCCAGCAGCATTATCACGCCCGCCAGGATCACGCCCATGCCTATTGCTAGGGAGGAACTCCCGCGATCCAATCCGGCGACGTAAGCGATGAGAACCCCGCTGTAGGCCCCAGTCCCGGGGAAAGGCACGGCCACAAACAGGGCAAGACCTATCAGGCTCAGGCGCTGATATTTTCGGGCCCTTTTCACTGACACCTGAAAAAGCTTGTCGATCAATTTTGATGCTCGCCGGAGAGGCGGCACGATGATGTCGAGCAGGAGATAGGCGATTGGTATGGCCAGTAAATTGAGAATGACGCAGATGGCGAAGATAGTTGCAGGAGGGATGTGGGGGTTGTAAACGGTGGCCAGAGGTATGGAGAAGCGCAATTCCAAAAATGGCACCAGCGAGAGGAGAAAGGACAGCCATTCCATCATCTTGAGCCCTAAATTCCATCGTTTTCAGGGGATAAATCTCTGTCAGCTGGAAAATCGGTGCTGAGTGGGCCCTGACATCTTTTTATCGTGCTTGAAGAATTTATTTCTGGTCTTATGCGCTACAGGCTCGTGGCCTTCGATATGGACGGAACCCTTCTGCTCGCCAAGAGTTGTTGGAGGATAATCCACCAAAGGTTTGGCACCATTGAGGAGGCGCGAAAAAATTTGTGGGCGTACGAATCAGGTCTGATCGATTACCGGGAGTTCATGCGCCGCGACATAGCCCTCTGGCGACCAAAACCAACCATCGATGAGATCAAGAGTATTTTGTCATCGTACACGCTGGCCCCGAATGTTAGACAGTTGGTCGGGGAGATCATCCGCAGGGGGTTTCAGACAGCCATCATCACCGGTGGCCTTGATGTCTTGGCAAACGAGGTCGCCCGGGAGCTGGGCATCCCCCATGTTATTGCCAACGGCTTGGAGTTGGATGGATCCGGTCATCTTACCGGGGAAGGCATCCTCAGGGTCGAGCCCCGCCATAAGGATGAGAATTTGGCTCAACTGGCCGAAGCCCTGGGAATTTCGTTGGAAGAGTGCGTGGCAGTGGGCGATGGTAAGTATGATGTTAGTTTTTTAAAGAAAGCCGGCCTTGGTGTCGCCGTGGGAAAAGATCCCGAACTCGGAAGAATTGCCGATGTTGTCATTGAAGACTTCGATCACTTCCCCCGGCTGTTGGACTACCTGCGAAAGTGATGAGGTGGAGGGGTCAACAGGTTTAAGCCTTTTTTAAGAGATAGGTCATGGTTGGGCGCGTTGCCATGCCGATCGCCAAAAGGCCTGAAAAATACGAAGCACCGGACTGGGATTACATTCACGAGCTCTGTATTTTGGTGGCTGAGCAAATAGAGCGGAGCAAGTTTAAGCCGGATTTGATTGTGGCCCTTTCCCGGGGAGGTTGGATACCGGGGCGCCTGATCTCAGATTTTTTGGAAAATCCCGAGATAGCCACGATCAAGGTTGAACACTATGTTGATTTCTACAAAACTCTGAAAAAGCCGGCGATAACTCAACCGCTCCCCATCGACGTTAGGGGGAAGAGGACACTGCTCGTTGATGATATCGTGGACACCGGTGCCAGCCTGAAGGTCGCGGTGGAATATCTCAAGGAGAGAGGGGCTGATGAGGTCAGGACCTGCGCGCTCTATCGCAAACCTTGGTCTGTCACGACACCTGATTTTTTCGCCCGGGAAACTGATGCTTGGGTTTGTTTTCCTCATGAGACCTATGAGTCGATTGGTAAGATCTGTTCCAAGCTAAAGAGGCAGGGCTGGGGCAAGGAGGAGATAGTGAAAAGGCTGCTGGAGCTGGGCATTAAACCACACCACGTGGAAAAATATCTTTCAAAGGGCAGACGCCGGAAAAAGGAGTAACCTTCATCTTTCCCTTTCTTTTTGCAGGAATTTTGCCAGCCCCTCCACGTCTTTCACGTTTCTGCGGACGAGTGGTTTCAACCTGTCCCTGAATTCAGTTATTGGTTCAACGCCCAGCCTTTTCGCGTGCTTGGCGATGAATTTTGCCAGTTCATCACCGGTCCGGTCGAAGTCGGTGAGAATTATTATCCCCTTTGAGTTGGAAAAGCTCTCGACGAAGTTCAGCAGGGAATTGCCGCTGGATATCCGGCGGAAGCAGCCGCTAATGCCGAGCGCCTTTAACGCCTTTTCGTCAGCCATGCCCTCAACTATTATTGGCACACCCTCTGAGGCCAGTTTGCTCATTTCGGAGAGCAGGCCGTCGATCTGCTCAAGGGCTTCTTCTGTTAACAAGTGGATCACTTCTTTCACTCAGGACCTTTGTCGCCGACCCAGAGGCCCTTTTGCAGGCACCTCTTGCAGACGTTGATATCGCTGACGAAATCGCGGGAGCACACGGTGGCCCCGCATATTCCGCATCGGTGCATGTCGTAACTCGTTCTCCCGCATATCGCGCAGGTTCCGGCAATTCTTCCCATGGTCCTACCATTAAATCTTCAAATAACTAAAAATTAAACGTTTGTATCTGGAAGCGGAAACATGGTCGATCGCCTTGCTGTTTATGTTGATGGCCGGTTGCGGTCAGGTCTCAGGCTCAGGATGGCCCTGCTTCTGACATCAGCAATGTTTGTGGCGGAGCTCTTCGGTGGAATTCTCAGCAATAGCCTTTCCTTAATCGGTGATGCCGGGCACATGGTTATGGACGCGGCGGCCCTGTCGGTGGGAGTAATTGCCCTCAGACTGGCTCAGAGGCCGGCAACCAAGGAGAGGACATACGGTCACTACCGGCTGGAGATTTTAGCGGCCCTTTTCAACGGCGTGTTGCTAGTTGTGATCGCGCTCTACCTTTTCTTTGAGGCCTACCATCGATTCACGGGTCCAGTTGTGGTCCAGGCCCCCCTCATGCTGGCTTTCGCGGTGGCTGGTTTGGTGGTGAATTTTCTGTCACTTTACATTCTTTGGGGCGTGAGAAAAGAAAATCTGAATGTCAAGGGAGCCTTTTTCCACGTTCTCTCGGACACCTTATCGTCGCTGGGGGTTATCGTTGCAGCGGTGATAATCTATTTCACCCATCTGTTTTTGGTCGATGCCCTGATGGGAATTTTGATCGGTGGGATAATATTGAGAAGCGCCTTTGGCCTGTTTAGTGAATCAGGTCGGGTTCTTTTGGAGGCGGTGCCAGAGGGAATAGATCTGGAGGAGGTTAAAAGGAAAATGGAGGAGGTTGCCGGTGTCCTAGAAGTTCATGATTTACATCTCTGGTCGATAAGCTCGGGCATCAATGCCATGAGTGGGCATATCGTCATTGACGATCAGAAGCTCAGCAAAGCTGAGGAGATCTCAAGGCAGGTGACCGAACTGCTCAGGAAAAACTTCAACATCATCCACACGACGATTCAGCTGGAATGTAAGGGTTGTCAGAGCCCCTTTGTTTGCCCCCTGTCTGGAGAAGGATAGGGCCCTTCACAAAATGTCGTGTAAAGTGGCGCCGAATTTCTCCACGATTTTTCCGGCCAGCATTGCTCCGAGGTGTCCCGATTCATCGAGTGATTTGCCCCTGCTGAGACCAAACAAAACACCGGCCGCGTAGAAGTCTCCGGCGCCAGTGGTGTCGACAACCTTTGCAGGATATGCCGGTATGGAAAATTCCTCTCCCTTGGAGAAGATGGATGAGCCCCTGTCGCCTTTTTTCAGGCAGAAGATATCGACCTCGCTGGCGAGAGCTCTAGCCGTTTTTTCATCGCTTGATCCCGTTAGTGCTTTTAGCTCTTCCTCGTTGGCGAACAGCACTTGGGTACGGGTTAAAATTTTCCAGATTCTTTCCCTATTTTGCGCCACCAGCGGCGGGCTCTCCAGTGAGATCGACAGGCGAACTCCGCTAGCGGCGGCGATGTCCATGGCGTCTCTAGCACTTCTGGCCACGGAGCCTTCACTGAATAGAGTGATCGAGGTTAGATAAAGAAAGGTTGAGCTCTTTATTCCGGTGGCGGGCAGCCCACAGTAATCCTTGCCGTTGCCCAGGTCCACGGCGAAAGTTCTTTGACCATCGCGCGTGATGAGGGCGATTATCTTTCCCGTCCTGCCCGGACCCCTCTCCAGAAAAGAGGCTATGTTTTGTCTGTGCAGCGAATCTTCGAAAAACTTGCCGTCTTCATCACCGGCAACTCTGCCCGCGTAAGCGGCTTTGCCACCCAGGTAGGCCACGCCTTCACAGGTGTTTCGGGCGTTGTCACCCGGATGGCGGGCAAATATCGAGTCGGAAAGCCTGGAGTGAATTTCGTCAAGTTTTTCCCGGGAAACAAAGTTGGAGGCCCCCTTGATCAAGCCGTTTTTCTTGAGGAAGCTATCCGTGGCCCTGCAGAAGTAATCCACGAGGGCGGTGCCGATCCCGAAAACGTCGTATTTTGGCATGTTTCCCCCCTAATAGGGTCTGTCCTTGAGCTTGAGCTTGTGACCGATGAAATTTGTTGCCAGATGGATTGGCGGCGTGATTATCAGTATGGTCAGGATCACTTCCCATGGTGGGACGAACACCATGCTGGCGAATAACAACGCCAGGACGACAAATCCAAGCTGATCCAGCCCCGGCGCCGCCGACCCCCGCTCCAGCTTCATTCTCCTCTTGATGAAGCTTCCCAGCAGGTCCCCCGTCAAGGCCCCCAGAGAGAGCAGAAAACCCAGCGTTGCGTAGAAGCCAAACTGCCCCGCTGCCAGTCCCTGTAAAATTCCGAAGAGAGAACCTGCGATGAGTCCGGCGAGGAAACCCCTTATGGTTTTTCCCGGCCCGAAGATGGGTCGCCCGTCGGTGAAGACGCGCCCACCATCGATAGACCTCCCGCCGCCGAAGATGACGGGTGTTGCGTTTGCCAGGTAGGCGGGAAA
>LQMQ01000066.1 GCA_001515205.2 Candidatus Hadarchaeum yellowstonense | reverse complement strand
ATGTGGCAAAAAGACGCGTTTTATGAAATTTTTTAAATTAATCTGCTGTTTTTATTTCAGGTGTGTGTTTTAACGAACTCTCACGTTTTGCCCATGTCCACATTTGTCTATTGTCCACTTTTGTACACATATTTCATTTTGTTTAAAATTACCACTTTTGTCATATTTTGTCATCTAATGTACACTAACAGATTCTCGGAGCTGGATCTCCTATGGGCGCTTCTAACAACCTTTTCCCGCCGATGGCTGTTTCAAGGATAACGTCACCAGGGTGATGGGGTATGACCTCCCCAATTACCCTGGCGTTTCGCCCGTACTTTGTCTTTTTTATGGCTTCCAGAACCGCATCGCACTTTGCCGGGTTTACCGCCATAACCGCCTTTCCTTCGTTAGTAATCTGTAGAGGATCAATGCCTAACATTTCGCTGGCAACTCTTACCGAATCTAGGATTGGAATTTCAGTTTCTCGGATAAGTATCCCCACGTTGGCCTTTGTCGCCATCTCGTTCAAGGCCGCATTGAGCCCGCCCCGGGTGGGATCCTTCATCGCGGTTACCCCACCAACTTTCAAAGCCGCTTCTACTGTTTCCCAGATGGGGGCGACATCCGAGACCAAGTCCACATCCAGTTCAATCCCTTCCCGGTGAGCTAAGATGGTCATGCCGTGATCGCCAATCGTGCCGGTGACGATTATTTTATCCCCCGGTTTCAAACCCCGGTCGGTGATAACCTTTTCAGCCAGGCCTACGCCGGTTGTGGTAATAATTGCGCCGTCCAACGCTCCCTTTTCCATGACTTTAAAATCGCCCGTAATCAGCGGGCAGCCGGCCTCTTCAGAAGTCTGGTTCATCGAGCGAAAGATCCTTTCAAGATCGGCTATGGGAAAACCCTCTTCGACGACCATCGCGCAGGCCAGGGCCAACGGTCGCCCCCCCATCATTGCCATGTCGTTTACCGTTCCGGATACCGACAACCTTCCAATATCACCGCCGGGGAAGAACAATGGTTTCACCGTGTGGGAGTCTGTCGTCAGGATTAGCGTCTTATTGCCCACGGAAATGGTTGCCCCGTCGTCGAGAGCGTCAAGCCCGATTTCGCCGGCGCTTTTCAGTTTGATCTCCTTCAGAATGATGTCCTTTATCAGATCCATCATAATTTTACCGCCGGCCCCGTGAGAAAGGGTGATTCTCTCATTAGACGTTTTTACCACCTCAATTTTACCCCGTTTTTACCGTTTAGTATGGTTGTTAACAATGCTTCGGTTTTAAATTTATGTCCGTTCTAAGCCCTCCCGAGTTTTTCGCCCCGGAAATCTGGTACTTGCTAATCATTTAATCCCCACAGGGTTAACTTCAAATTCCCTTTGAGCAGCTATAATTAAGCCTTTCAGGTACAATTCGGTTTTGGTTCGGGTAACATGGTAGTAAAATTTGATTTTCACACGCATACCCGCTACTCCGATGGCACCTGCAGCCACGCCGAAATGGCTGAGACCGCGGCAGCCCGGGGCATGATGGCCTTGGCCTTCACCGACCATGGTCCGGAGCTCAGCGTTGGCGTGGCGAGGGAAAAAATGGCGCAGATGCTGGAGGATATAAGGATGGCGGGAGAGGACGCTGAGATCCCCCTTTTAGCCGGCATCGAGGCCAACGTGACGAACAGGTTCGGTGGTTTGGACGTAGGGGAGGACTTTATCAGAAAACTTGATTTTGTTTCCATAGGCATTCATGATATCGAAGAGATCTATCTCAGCGACAACGCGCACGAGTACCTTTTCCGCGCCACCAGCGCCATAGCGAAAAATGAGGTCGACGTCTTCTGTCATCCCTTTTTCTTCAATAAAGACCTTTTGCCCCAGCTTTCTGCAGAAGAAATCGAAGAATTTGTTGAGCTGGCCGCGGAGAGAAATGTTGCCATGGAGGTCAACGTGAAGTATCGAGTCCCCGGCGACGATTTCCTCAAGCTTTGTCTCAAGAAGGGGGTAAAACTCAGCATCGGTTCAGACGCCCACCGAGTCGCAGAAGTGGGAAAAATTGATTGGGCGCTTTCAGCCCTTAAGCGCGTCGGGGCCAAGCGTGAAGACCTGGTTTTTGATAGCCTTGTCGGGTGAGACATTGCTGGAGGAGCTATCCTCATTTCTGGAAAAAGCCACCCGCGTCGTGGTTGTCGGCGTCGGCAGTGACCTGCGGGGGGATGATGCTGTTGGCGTTGAGATGGTCCGGAGGCTGCGGGGAAGGATCAGGTTCCCCAATGTTCTGATGATTGAAGGTGGGGCGGCACCGGAGAATTTCACCTCGCAAATCAGGCGCTTCAAACCCAGCCACATCGTGATCTTGGATGCGATCGATTTTCAGGCCAGACCCGGCGATGTGATCCTTGCCGATCCCGAGGCGATTGCTGGTCGCTCTTTTTCCACCCATACTGTTCCCCTTTCACTTTTAGCCGGATACTTGAAGGAGCAGACGGGGGCGAGGATAATCCTGCTGGGAATTCAGCCGGGGGAAATTGGACCCGGTTCTCGAATGGGGGAGGCCGTGAAAGCCTCAATGGAAAAAGTTTTGGAAATTCTGACCGAGAAGCTCTCCTTGATTTCAAAATAAAGTTTCGAGTTAAAAGGGGCAAAGGTTTTTTACCGTTTACTTTTCGTATTGATCCAAGAACTCAAAATTCTTGGTCATCACAATGGCTTTAGTCGGACAGGCCTCAGCACATTCCCCACAGAAGGTGCATCTACCCAGCCAGATCACGGGTGTTTTCGTTTCCTTGTCAACGCTGATGGCCCTGTCGGGGCAGGCCCTGATGCACTGCCAGCAGCGGATGCATTTTTCCTTGGTTATTGAAGGCTTCCCGCGGTAGCCGTCAGCCGGTTCCACCTTTTCATAGGGGTACTTCACCGTGAAAGGCTTGCGCAGCAGGTTGGCCAGAACTTTGGGCAGTATTTTCACCATTGGGGCACCACCATCACCAGTATTAGGCTGATCGCGGCGAGGAGGATGCCGAAGGTCCAGTAGAACTTCAGCGCCTGGTCAATCCTCACCCTGGCCACGATGTTTCTCACCACGGTGGTCAGCATCACGATGAGGAAGGTTTTGATGAGAAAGTCCACAACGGCAGGTATCCTCACGTTTCCGATGGTGTAAGCTGTTGGTCCGCCCAAAAAGAGGGAGACGAGGAGGGCGGCCACAGCGATTGTTTCCGCGTTGTAGGAGATTCTCCAGATGGCCAGCTTGGGTCCGGAGTACTCCGTGAGCGGTCCGGCAACGATTTCAGTTTCCGCTTCAGGTATGTCGAATGGGGTGCGGAGGAGCTTCCCCTGGGCGGCTATTAGGGTGGCCACGATTGCCGGCAGGAGCTTCCAGTCCAGCAGCAGCCAGCCATTCTTCGCTTGATAGCTGACGATATCCGTCAGGTTGAGGGTTCCGACCTTCACCGCTATGGCCGCGATTGAAAGGATGAAGACGAACTCATAACCCAGCAGCTGGACGATGTATCGCCCCGCTCCCGCGATGGCGAAGGAACTGCCCGAGGAGTAGCCGCCCAGGATCATGCAAATGGCCGGAATGTTGAGCAGGTAGATGATGACGATGAGATCGGCGGTTAACCGCAGCGCCGGCTGGGCTGATGCCACCGGCAGGAGGAGCATCACCGCGGCCAGCGAGCCCAGGGCGAAAAGCGGGGCAGCCGTGAAGACGGGCCCGATCGCCGCGCTTGGTGTTATGTCCTCCTTCGTCATCAGCTTGCCGAAGTCAAGGAACTCCTGCCAGATCGGTGGGCCTATGCGGTGCTGCAGGTGTCCCGTGACCTTCCTGTCGATTCCAACGTAAAGCATTCCGACCACTGACACGAAGAGAAGCCCGGGGAAAACAATCGAGTTGAAGAGGAAAGATAAAATATCGAGGATGGTGTTCATTTGCGCCACCTCCTCAGCTCCTCCATGGTGACAACGCTGACTTTACCCGTCTTCGCGTCCACAAGCGTGACGCGGTCGTTGCAGGCAAAGCAGACGTCAAGGCTCCAGAGGACGATCGGGATCTCCGCCACCGTCCCGCCGACGAACATCGGCTTCAGCGAGGGAGCGCTGGCGTAGGTGGGGGTTCTGACGCGCACCCGCTCGGGCATCTCCGTCCCATTGGATCTGATGTAGTAAAGCAGCTCACCGCGCGGTGCTTCCACCCTCTGAACGGCTTCGTTGGGCGGTATCTTCAGATCCACGGGGACACGCAGCGGGCCGCTGGGCAATTCCCTCAGGATCTGTCGCGACATCTTGATTGATTCCAGCATCTCCCGCAACCTGACCATACCCTTGGCCAGAACGTCTCCATCGTCTTCAGTGATGACCTCAAAGGAGAGATTGGGATAGGCGGCGTAGGGATCCTCCACCCTGATGTCGGTTTTCACGCCCGACGCCCGCGCCACCGGACCCACGGCGCAGAGCTTTATGGCATCTTCTTTGGTGAGGACCCCGACGTTGGCACAGCGGGACTTTATCGTTCGGTCGGTCTGGAAGAGGTTGATGTAATATTTTACCGATTCCTCCAATTTGTCCAGCTTTTCCATCAGTTTTGGTATCTGTTCCGGGGTCACGTCCCTTCTCACCCCGCCGATGGTGTTGGTTGCCGAGTGGACCCTGCCTCCGGAGATTATCTCCCGCATATCCATCACGTGTTCCCGGTCCCTCATGGCCAGCATGAAAAGGGTGTCGAAGCCGATCTCGTGGGCCGCCACCGCTAGCCAGAGCATGTGGCTGTGAATCCTCTCCAGCTCCAGGATGAGGGAGCGGATGTACTTGGCCCTCTCCGGCGGCTCGATGCCCGCGACCCTTTCCACCGCCTGACAGTAGCAGGTTGAGTGGCAGATGTTGCAGATGCCGCAGATCCTTTCCGACAGGTAGATGTTGTGTTTGTAGTTGCGGCGGGCGAGGGTCTCCTCAATGCCCCGGTGGGCGTAGCCGAAGTAGATGTCAACGTCAACGATTTCCTCCCCCTTCACCTCAAACCTGAAGTATTCCGGTTCCTTCAGGGCCGGGTGCTGCGGGCCTATGGGCACTACCATCGTCATGCTGTCTTCTCCTCCCTCTGTTTTCTCAGCGGATACTTTCCCTGGGGCCAGTCCTCTGGCAGGAAGAGCCTCCTCGGGTCGGGGTGCCCCTCCACCTTAACCCCGATCATCTCCATGATGTCTCGCTCGTAAAGTATGGCGCCGGGGAAGAGATCGGTGATGGTTGGGATCTTGGGGTCCTCCAGGGGCAAAAAGATCTTGAGGTTCAGCAGGGCCGGCTTGCAGTCGAAGTGGTAGATGAGCTCGATTGCCTTACCGTTGTCAAGGGCGGTGATGGTGGAGAGGTGGGTGACGCCGTTTGCTTTCAGCAGCTTCAGGATGTTCAGGAACCTCCTCTGATCGCTTGAGGCGAATAAACACCTCTCGCTGATGATCCTGACCTCGTCCACCTCTGCCTTTATCAACTCGGCAACTTCCTGCGAATTCATTTTCCCATCTTCTCCAGAACTTTTACCAGGGCGAAGATAATCGCCTCCGGCCTGGGGGGACAGCCCGGCACGTAGGCGGCGACCGGGATGTGTTTATCCAGCGGGGCCAGCGTGTTGTAGCAGTCGTGGAAGGCACAGCCCGATGCCGGGCAGGAGCCCAGCGCCACCACCGCTTTGGGCTCGGGCATCTGTTCGTAGACCCTGAGGAGCCTCTCCCTCGTCTGCCTCGTGACCGGTCCCGTGACCACCAAGATGTCGGCGTGTCTGGGGGAACCCTTCAGCTTGACTCCAAAGCGCTCAACATCGTATCTCGGGGTGAGCGCAGCCAGCAGCTCGATGTCACAGCCGTTGCATCCACCGGAGTTGAAGTGGAGCAGCCAGGGCGATTTTTTCCTGAAGTAGGATGTCAGTCCCATGATTTCACCACACTGTGAGCAGGATGATTATTAAGATTACCACCAATCCCGCCACTATCCAGAGAAGATAAGTGTTCACCTCTCCGGTGTGAGCGGCTTGAATGTGGCGATAGAAGGGGCTCAGGACCCTGCGCACGGCCGAGAAAAACTGGGCGCTGTCGGCGTGGGCCTCCTCCGGCTTTATTTCCTCACCGCAGGCGTAGTTCTTCATTTTTTCAGGGGTCGGCTGTGCTTTAGTGGTCCTGTGGGAGGAGAGGAGCAGGAGATAGGTGGCCAGCGAGCAGAGCAGGATTGCGACGGTGACGATTATCGGCTGCCAGATGAAGTCGAACATCAGGTCCCCCCTAGAACATGGCTGATGTAGCTGGATGTGTTTTTAGCTGCCTCGGCGGCCGGGCCGATGATGTTGAATCCCAGCGCCGGCAGCAATCCTATGGCCACGCAGATCAGGGCCATCACGATCATCGAGAAAAGCATGGGTTTGGGAGCCTCCCTCGTGCCCTGGAGGTGCTGGGGCCTTTGTCCCAGAAACACCGAGCTGAAGGCCTTCATGAAGCTCGCCAGCGTCAGGCCGCTGACCACCACGGCGATGGCGGTGATCCAGGGCATCCCCGCTTGGAATCCGGCGAGATAGATAATATATTTGCTGACGAAACCGTTCAGGGGCGGGATTCCCGAGATGGCGAGGGCGCCGATGAGGAAGGTGAGGGCGGTGATTGGCATGTTTTTGCCCAAGCCACCGAGCTCATCAAACTTTTGACTCTTCGTCTGATACAGAACCGCACCGGCGCACATGAAGAGCAGGGCCTTGTAAGTTGAGTGGTTCAGCAGGTGGAAGAGGCCCCCTTGGGTGCCGAGGGTCGCCCCTAGGGTGCCGAGGCCGATCCCGAGGACCATGTAGCCCTTCTGGCTGATGACGTGGTAGGCGAGCATGCGCTTAAAGTCCCTCTGCATGAGGGCCATGAGCACACCGACGACCATGCTGATCAACCCCAGCGAGACCAGGATCAGGCCCACGGGCATGCCAAAGGGAAGGTAGGGAAGGCGGGCAACCCAGTAGATCCCGACGACCGCGGCCGGTCCCGCCAGCAGGGCGCTGATCGCCGTTGGGGCCGCGGTGAAGGCGTCCGGAAGCCAGGTGTGGAAGGGCACCATGGCCACTTTGATCATCACCCCGGTGACGAAGAGCGCCAGCGAGAGGACCAGAACTGAGGGGACGTTGGTTCCGCCGTAGGTTGCCAGCTTTGCCCCCAGGTCGGCAATGTTGAGGGTGCCCACGACCCCGTAGAGCATCACCACGCTGAGGAGGACAAAGGAGGTTCCCAAGGAGCCGATGATCAAATACTTGATTCCCGCCTCTATCGACAGGGCATCGCGCCTGAAGGACACCAGGGCATAGGAGGAGATGCTCATGATCTCGAGGAAAACATAGAAGTTGAAAAAGTCTCCCGTCAGCACGATCCCCATCATGCCCGAGATCACCAGCAGCATCAGGGTGTAAAAGTAGCTCAGCCCGCTGTCCCGGCTCATGTAGGAGGCCGAATAGATCATGACCAGAGTGCCCAGCCCGGCGATCATCAGGGCCATTTGGGTTGAAAGGGCGTCAATAGCCAGGACTATGCCCCAGGGAGGCGACCAGCCCCCGAGCTCATAGACGATGACCTCGCCGTTCCACACCTCCTGAGCTATGGTGCCAGCGAGGATCAGGACGACGATCATGACCCCGATGGCGATCAGCTCGCGGAGGTACTTGATGTGGTACCTTTCAGCGATGATCCCAATGAGGGGCATGACAAAGGCCGTGAAGAGGGGCAGGACTATCACCAGAATTGGCGCGTGCGGGATCATTCCTTCAACCTCCTGATTTTGGTGGTGTCAAGTGTTCCATAGTGCCGGTAGGCGTAGATGCAGAGGGAGAGGGCCAGCGCGGTGATGCAGATGTTGATGACGATTGATGTCAGCACCAGCGCCTGCGGCAGGGGGTCAACCGCCCTGGCAGCAAACTCGGAGAGGCTTGGCGCCACCTCGCTGCTGAAGATGGGCACGATGCCGCCGAGGCGGTAGCCCATGCTGATCAGGAAGAGGTGGATGCCGTCCGTCATCACCGCGAGCCCGATGACGAGCTTGAGCAGGTTCCGCTTGAACAGCAGGCAGTAGATCCCCGCCGCGATCAGCAGCATGGCGACGATGTAGTTAAGCCCCATGATCATCCTTTTCCCCCCAAGTTGCGAAGAGCATCGCGAACAGGATCAGCAGGATGCCCGCCGTGACCTTGATCCCAACCCCCACGTAGAGCCAGAGGAAGTTGCCGCCGCTGATGAGCCTCCCCAGCTCCCCCAGCGGCAGGGTGTTCTGCAGGAAGTAGGAGCCGAAGATCAGCCCCATGATGCCGATGGCGGCGATGGTCAGGCTGCCGATGGTGTCGAGCACCTCCGCCCGCATGAAGGCGTTGTTTTTCAGCACCCTTTCTAGGCCATAGGCCAGGATGAGCATCGCCACCGAGGCGGCGATGATGACCCCGCCCGGGAAGCCACCGCCAGGGGTCAGGTGGCCGTGGAGGATGATGTAGATCCCGAAGAGGAAGATGAAGGGGAACAGGATTCGGGAAATCGTCCTCACGATGACGGTCATGCCGGCCATTACTCCTCCCTCCTCAAAGCCCTGAAGATCATGATGACGCCCACCACGGCGGTGAACAGGACGGTGGATTCACCCAAGGTGTCGTAGCCCCGGTAGCCCCAGACGATCGTGGTCACCACGTTGGTGGCACCGGTTTGCC
>LQMQ01000065.1 GCA_001515205.2 Candidatus Hadarchaeum yellowstonense | reverse complement strand
GTGATAGATGCCAATGGGATGATGGTGATCCCTGGATTGATTGAAACCCACGCCCACATAACTTTCCATGACTACTCCGCAATCTGCCAAGCGATGAACTGGATGGAAAATCTTGCTTATTGCGGGATTACCACCTTGATATCCGAGGGGCTACACGCCTGGGGACTTGGAAGATACTATGATGACCCGGTGGCCACAAAGGCCAACACGATAACTGAAGCGACGATATACAAGCGCTGGATGCCGGGCAGTGCTTTGAAGGTCGTCGGTGGCGCGTTGATACTGGTGCGAGGGCTTACCAAGCAGGATTTCAAGGAGATGACCGACGCTGGAGTAAGGCTGATAGCGGAGATCGGCGGCGGGGGACTTTCGGAACCCGAAGATGTTATGCAGTACATCAAGTGGGCCCGGGAGTTCGGGTGGCATGTTTCAGCACACGCATCGCCTTGCTCCATTCCAGGGTCTTCCCACATGTCTCCGGACAAAATCGTAAAGATTGACCCAGACAAAGTGGCCCATCTCAGCGGTGGCTCAACCCCGCTCTCTTGGGACGAGATAAAGGAAATAATCGACAAGACGCGGCGGGACTCGGCATTGGAGTTGAGTGCACAGTCAAACACGAGGATGGCGCTGAAGATAGTGGAATATGCAAGAGAAAAGGGGCAGCTGGACAGAATCGTGATGGGTTCTGATCAAGCGGTGGGATTGGGCCTGCAGTGGGGGTCCCTTTGGATGCTGATGGCGCAGGTCGCTTCAATGACCAACGTTCCTCCCGAACAGGTAGTTGCCATGGCTACTGGAAATGCGGCAAGGCACTTCAGCCGATTTGTTGACATGAACCGCGGGATTATCGAGCCGGGAAGGGAGGCCGACATAGTGATCACCGACAAACCACATGGGTCGGCGGCCAAGGACTTCTTGGACGCCTTGAAACACGGCGACGTTTGTGCACCGGCTCTGGTGATGGTCGACGGCAGAGTGGTTGCCATAAAAGGGAGAGATTACCAGTTCACGCAGCGAGCGGTGAAAATTAACGGCGATGAGAAGGATCTATCCACTTATGGTCCAAACGTTGAGGAATATCTTTTTGGGCCGCCAGCGCCAAGGTATCACAAGTGGATTCTTTGAACGGCTGGAAGTGGCTGGACCTGATAAAAGGGGATAATGTGGACCGAGGCCGCGAGGAACTGTCAGCGATAAAAAGGGTTATCAGAACCGCTCTGAAAGAATTGCCAGCGGAGCTGGTTCTGAAGGACTGTAACTTAGTCAACGTGTACACCGGGGAAATAACAAGGACCGATGTTAGCATAGCTGCCGGCAGGGTCGCCAGCATCGAAAAAAATAGCGGCCCTGCCCAAAAATTTTTTGACTGTAGCGGTTACTACGCGGTGCCCGGGCTACTGGATGGTCATGTGCATCTGGATTCAACGCTGTTGACCCCCACTCAGCTGGCAAAGATCATTCTGCCATGCGGGACCACAACCGTGTTCATCGACCCCATGGAGATCGCCAACGTGCTGGGCCTGAGGGGCATCAACTCCCTGCTCAAGGATGCCTGGGGGTCGCCGCTGAAAACATACGTTCAGATCTCCTCGAGAGTCCCCACGGCACCGGGTCTGGAGACCACGGGGGCGGTGTTGGGAGTCAGGGAAGTCGTCAGGATGGTGAAATGGAGCACCGTTGCCAGCCTGGGTGAGCTAGATCCTTCAAAGGTTATCCCGCCTCAAGATGAGTATCTGTTGAAGGTGATGGCCACAAAGAGGTCATGGAAGGTCAGGGTTGGCCATGCCGCGGGCCTCAGCGGCGCTGAACTCAACGCATATGCTTCCGCGGGCATAGGGGATGACCACGAATGCGTGACGGCAGAAGAGGCTTTGGAGAGGGTCAGGTTGGGCATGAAGGTGATGATCCGGGAGGGCTCCAGTGAGAGAAACCTTGAGGAGCTGATCAAGCTGATTACCGTGAAGGGACAAGACCCGCGCAACTTTTTCTTCTGCACTGATGACAAACACCCCAACGACATTGTGAGGGAGGGCCACATCGATTATAATGTGAGAAAAGCGATAAGCCTTGGCCTGGATCCAGTCAGGGCGGTCCAGCTGGCCACGATCAATTGTGCTGAGCACTTCCGGCTGGACGACGAGGTTGGCAGTATTGCCCCTGGAAGGTTTGCCGACATTGTGCTGGTGAGGGATCTCAGGGAGTTCAAACCTGAGATAGTAATAGCAAACGGCCAGGTGGTGGCGAGAAAGGGTAAATTGCTGGTCCGGTTGCGCGAGTACAGGTGGCCGGGGTGGAGCACAAACACCGTTAAGATGAAAAGAAGCGTCGAGCCCGCTGATTTCGAGATAACCAGCGACAGGGAGGTACAGGCGGTGAGGGTGATTCAGACAATTGAGGGACAGATAATCAACAAGGAAATCCGGGCGGAGCTGAAAGTCATCGATGGAAAGGTGGTTGTCGATATTGCTAATGATATCCTGAAAATCGCCTGCGTGGAAAGACACAAGAGGACGGGAAACGTCGCGGTGGCTTTTGTTAAGGGTTTCGAGCTGAAGGAAGGAGCAATCGCTTCTTCAGTGGCGCACGATCACCACAACATAGTCGTGGTCGGCGCCAACGAGGCGGACATGGCTAAAGCCGTTAACGAGATCAAGCGAACTCAGGGCGGCCTGGTGGCGGTGGGTCGGGGCAAAGTTTTGGAAAAGCTGGAGCTTCCCATCGCCGGCTTGATGAGCAAAAGGTCGCCAGATGTCGTGACGAGGAAGCTGGAGAAGCTGAATCAGGCCGCCAGAGATCTGGGCTGTAAACTCAACGCCCCCTTTATGACGCTTTCCTTCATCTCCCTGCCCACCGTTCCCGAGCTGGGCCTGACCGACAAGGGCTTGGTAGATGTTAGGCACCGGAGGATAATTCCCGTCAAAATAGATTAAGGTGGGCAGGGGACTTCAGAGTCCCTTTATCCTTTTGATGATCCAGACCATCCTCTTGCCAAAGTTTCTCACCGTCTGCATCCCTTCTTCGTCCCCGAGCACCTCTCCCGGTTCCCGTCCGAAGGCCACGTTCCAGTAAGTTGAACCCGGAACGATCATGCCCTGGTGAAGGAAGAAGAACAGTAGCTCGGCCAGGGTGAAGTTCTGTCCTGCCCTCCTGGCGACGACGAGGGGGCCGCCCACCTTGTTTTCAAACACCCTACCCCTAGCGATGGAGAGGTATCCCGCCCTGTCGATCAGGGCCTTTATCTGCGGGGTTGCGGAGCTGAAGTAAACCGGCGAGGCGAGGATTATTCCGTCCGCCTGCACCATCTTTTCGAAAACCGGCTTGAAATCATCATCGATTCGGCACTCCCCCGTTTTTCTGCAGGAGCGGCAGCCATCGCACGGC
Organism: Candidatus Hadarchaeum yellowstonense; assembly: GCA_001515205.2. Classification (GTDB taxonomy): domain Archaea; phylum Hadarchaeota; class Hadarchaeia; order Hadarchaeales; family Hadarchaeaceae; genus Hadarchaeum; species Hadarchaeum yellowstonense. Next base: position 30,387 of record LQMQ01000065.1, on the reverse strand, counting down.
TTTATCTCCCTTTCGGCCAGCCTCAGCAGCTCGGTTTCGGCGCCCTCGGCTGCTGCGGCCTTCAGTGCCTCAGTGACGAGAAGTTCGGTGTTTCCGCCCACTCTGGGGCTCCCGACTATTCCCAAGATCTTGACCATTTCACCCCACCTTTGAAACCATTTTCTGATATTGTTTGTCGTCTGTTATTTTAAGTCGTGTCGTTGTAATGCTGGCACAAAACCACCACGTCAAGAAACGGTCTGGAGATCCCAATTGAAGAGCCAGCAGTTTAAGACTGGCCGCACGGGAAATTTGCCACCTGAATCGAGCTCAAGCTAACGCGGAGGTCGAGCGTCATCAATTGTGTTTTAACTGAAGCATGTAGAAAGCAAAATAAATTGACAAAACCTTTAAATACTAACTGCCATATAACTGGATTGTAGCTGGATGGTGAATGGGAGGCAGGTGGATGTTGAAAAACAAGGGCTTGGTTTTGGCGGGGACAGTTCCCTCTGGCTCAGTGCAGCCGCCAGCCGGGCCTTGTGTCCAAGCCACCTCTTCCGGGCCATTAGTGAGGGGGCTTCGGGATGGTTGATAAGAAGGGAGAGGTTCGGGTCTTCGTCGACGGCATCTACCTCAAGATCATCGATGATTTGATAAAGTCGGGATATGGGACGAATCGCAGCGAGGTAATCCGCAAGATGGTCCACGATTGGACCATGACCTACCTCGAAAAGGCGAAGAGTCTCATGGAGTATGCTAAAGAGAAATGAGATCACGGTCACCCTACCTCCTCGGTCAGTCCAGCCTCCAAAAGGGTGAAGGCGGGAGGCCTCCTTTGGAATGTCCTCCCGCCTAGCGCTCATCTCCCGTGGAGGGCCTTCTGGAGAACCCTCCACAGGAAGCTCAGGAGGGGGAGGGTCCGACCCGCGATCGATGTCCCTCCCCTTTTTATTGTTTTCAGCGCTGAGTCAAGGTTTGGCTCACAGTCCAGCAAGGTGTAAGCCATGCCGACGTCCTCACACCGGTGGGCATCGGAACCGGCAACCATGGGCAGGCCATTCTTTTTAGCAAATCTCTGCGCCAATGGATTGCTCAAAAGGATGGCCCTGGAGTTCAGCCCCTCAATGGCATCGAAGCTCGCTTGATAGACCAGCCCCACCCGCCTTCCCGGCGCGAAGGGGTGGGCGGCAACGGCTATGCCGCCTTGGCTTCTGATCAGGTCAACTGTCTCAGCTGCGGGCAGCGCCCTCGGGATCGGCTCGCTGATTCCGAGGCCGAGGATGTGGCCGTGAGCGCTGGAGATCTCCACGCCGGGGATGATGATGAATTCATCGTCTCTTATTTTTTTGGCGTCCTGATGCCCGGAGATGCTGTCATGGTCGGTTATCGCTATTCCGTTCAACCCCTTGGCTCTGGCGACTTCGACGGCTCTCTCGACGGAACAACGGCAATCGTAGGAGTGATTGGTGTGCACGTGGAGGTCAAGCCGCAGCAACTATCTCACCTTTGAGCCCGGCTTGACCGGTCGATCGGTCACCAGAATTGAGACTCCCGCCTCGTCCTCGGCGGCCAAGAGCATTCCCTCAGAGGTTACCCCCATTAGCTTGGCGGGCTCAAGGTTTGCCAAAACGACGATATTTTTTCCAACCAGATCCTCAGGCGCATATTTTTCCGCTATTCCAGCTACGAGCGTCCTCTTCTCCCTGCCGAGGTCCACTTCCAGCTTGAGCAATTTTTTTGACTTCGGCACCCGCTCAGCCGCAAGCACCCTGCCGATCCTGATGTCGAGCTTTCCGAACTCCTCAATGGAGATCAGCTTCTCCTTTGGCCCCTCCGCTTTTTTCAGCTTGGCAAACAGCGCCACGGGCTCTCCAATAACGTGGCCTGGCCTGATGTCGAAGGCTTTTGCCTGGTTCCAGTGCTTAACCTCGATGGCGAGCTGCTTGGCCAGCTTGGCGGCGGCCTCGGGCATGAATGGGGTGAGGCTCACGCACAGGATTTTCACCAGATTGACGCAGGAGAGAATACAGTCGGCGGCCTTTTCCTTTTCCTTCTTTATCGCCTCCCAGGGCTTACAGGACTGGAAGTACTCGTTTCCCCGCCGGGCGATTGCCATGATTTCATCGAGAGCTTGGGAGACCTTCAGCTCCAGCAGCAGCCTTTCTATTTTTTCCACCCGCTGCAGGATCTCCTCCTCCAGCTTCCGGTCAACCTTTCCCTCGGGAACTCTGGAGTTGAAGCGGTCGCGAATGAAGGTGAGCACGCGGTGGACGAAGTTGCCGAGGATGTCGGCCAGTTCGTCGTTCAGCCTGGCCTCCAAGCTGGCCTCGGAAAAGTTTCCATCCTGGCCAAAGGAAACCTCGCGGATCAGAAAATATCTGACGACATCAGCTGAATACTTCTCCACCAGGTAGGCCGGGTCAATGACGTTGCCCAGCGACTTGCTGATCTTCTGCCCTTCAACGGTGAGAAAGCCGTGGGCGAAAATTCTCTTGGGTAGCTCCAGTCCCGCGGAGAGGAGCATGCTGGGCCAGATGATGCAGTGGAACCTGATGATGTCCTTCGCGATGATGTGGACATCAGCCGGCCAGTATTTTTTCGGCAGCAGGTAATTGATCAGGGCATCGAACCACACCCAGATCTTCTGCCCCGGCTCTCCCGGGACGTCGATCCCCCACTGCTGGTTCTGCCGGGTGACGCTGATGTCCTTCAGCCCCTGTTTGATGAAGTTGACGACCTCATTCCTTCGGGCCTCTGGCTGGATGAAGTCGGGGTTCTCCTCGATGTGCTTCAGCAGGGCGTCGGCATACTTTGACAGCCTGAAGAAGTAATTTTCCTCCTTGAGCCATTTCGGCCTGGTCAGGTGCAGGGGGCACTTTCCGTCGATGAGGTCGGCCTCAGTGTAGTAGGCCTCGCAGCCCTCGCAGTATAGCCCCTCATAAGTTCCCTTATAGATGTCCCCCTTTGACCTGATGCGCTCGAAAAGCTCGATCACATTTTTTCGGTGTCTCTCTTGGGTGGTCCGGATGAAATCATCGTTGCTGATCTCCAGCAACCTCCAGGTGCTCAGCCACAGGTTTGCCATGGAGTCGGCGTAGGCCTGGATGTCCTTGAAGCCCCTTTCCTTCGCGGCCTCCAGAGTTTTCGCCGAATTCTCATCCAGGCCGGTGAGGAAGAAGACGTCATCACCGCGTAGCCGGTGCCAGCGGGCGAGGGCGTCGGCTATCACGGTGGTGTAAGCGTGACCGATGTGCGGCACCGAGTTGATGTAGTAGATCGGCGTGGTGATGTAAAATTTGCCCATTTTCCCACCCTTCTCATTTGGTCGGGACTGGTTTAAATTTTAGAGGGTAGGATGATTTTGCCCCCGCCGCCATCACCAATTATGATCGGTTCCTTGGGGCGCCGTTAACCCCTTTTCCCTGGTTCAGGCGCGGCGGAAATTCTGTTGCTCCTGAGGAGTCGGCAGTTATTTTTAGCTTCCGGACCAAGCTATTTTGGTGATCTCTCTGGCGGGAAAGGTGCTGTTGATCATAGCTCCTGAGAACTTCAGGGACGAGGAGCTTTTCCACACCAAGGAGGAGCTGGAGCGCGCCGGGGTGACGACCACGGTGGCTAGCGCCAAGAAGGCCGAGGCGCGGGGAATGCTCGGTGCTAGGGTGAGCCCGGAGATAACACTCGATCAGGTCAGGGTTGACGATTACGACGGTGTTGTCTTTGTCGGCGGATCGGGCGCGGCAGTTTACTTTAAGGACAGGCGGGCTCTCGCCATCGCCAGCGAGGCCTTCAAGAAGGGCAAAAAGGTCGGCGCCATCTGCATCGCGCCGGTGATCCTGGCCAACGCGGGTGTGCTCAAGGGCAAGCGTGCAACAGTGTTCCCCGGAGATTACGTGGAGATGATTGAGAGCGGAGGAGCCATCTACCAGGATAAGCCGGTGGTGGTCGACGGCAACGTGATCACCGCGAATGGACCAACCGCGGCCCGCGAGTTCGGGCGCGCCATCGCGAAGGCGCTCAGGGGCTAGGTGAAATATTGGCTGATCTCTTGGTCAGGGGCGGCCTCCTGGTCACGATGAATCCCGGCCGCCAGGTGATCGAGAAGGGCTCGGTGGCGATAGAGGGCAACAGGATTGTGGCGGTCGGTGAGGTCAGGGAGAGGGCAGAGAGGGTGATCGATGCCCGCGGGAAGGCCGTCCTGCCCGGCCTGATCAACTGCCACACCCATCTCCCTATGGTTCTGCTCCGCGGCTTCGCCGACGACATGCCGCTGGATAAATGGCTCTCGGACAGGATCTGGCCGATGGAAAAGAAAATGGGCCCGCGCGACTGTTATGCCGGGGCGCTGCTGGGAGCGCTGGAGCTGATAAAGTCAGGCACCACCTGCTTTGCTGATAATTATTTCCACATGGATCAGGTTGCCCGGGCCGTGGCGAAGGCCGGCCTCAGGGGTGTTCTTTCTTACGGAATGATAGATCGGGATGATGAGCAAAAGATGAGGGAGGAGATAAGAATCGGCCAGAGCTTTGTCAGGTCCTTTCACGGAAAAGCCGGGGGCAGGATCTTGACCATGTTCGGCCCGCACGCGCCTTACACCTGTTCCACGGAGTGTTTGTTGAAGGTGAAGGAGCTGGCGGCTAAGTTCGGGGTGGGCATTCACATTCACGTTTCCGAGAGCAGCGCTGAGGTGAAGCAGACAATCAGAAGATATGGTAAGCGACCCGTGGAATATCTGGATTCAATAGGGTTTTTGGGGCCGGAGGTCTTAGCCGCCCACTGTGTCTGGGTCACGAAGAGGGAGGTCGGGATCATTCAGAGAAGGGGAGTCAAGCCGGTTCACAATCCCACGAGCAATCTGAAGATGGGGTCCGGCATCGCCCCGGTGGTCGAGATGCTCCAGGCAGGTGTTCCGGTCGCCCTGGGGACGGATGGGGCCGCTTCCAACAACTCCCTCGACCTGTTCAAGGAGATGAAGCTGGCGTCGCTTCTGGCCAAGCTCCGCAATCGTGATCCCACGGCCCTTCCGGCGATGAAGGCCCTGGAGATGGCAACGAGGAACGGCGCCGCGGCCCTGGGCCTGGAAGATGAGCTGGGGTCGATCGAGGTGGGGAAGAAGGCTGACCTGATCCTGGTGGACCTGAAAAAGCCGCACCTTTCCCCTCTGCACGACGTGGTCTCCCACCTCATCTACAGCGCCACCGGCAGTGACGTTGACACGGTCATCGTTGATGGGAAGATATTGCTGGAAGGCGGCGAGGTGCTCACTCTCGACGAAGAGAAGGTTTTAGAGCTGGCGCAAAGAACTTCTGATGATCTGGTCTCTCGACTGGGTGAGGAAAAGTGAATTATAAGGTGAAGGACATCAGGCTTGCAGCTCAGGGCAAGCGGATGATGGAATGGGCGGAGCGGCATATGCCCGTCCTGGCCGAGATTCGCCGCGAGCTGGCGGAAACAAAACCACTCCGGGGGGTCACCGTTGGGGCCGCCCTGCACACCGAGGCCAAGACCGGAGTGCTGGTGAGGACTCTGGTGGCCGGAGGAGCCAGGGTGGCGATAACCAGCTGCAACCCCCTTTCCACCCGCGATGAGGTGGCGGCGGCCTTGGCCAAGGAAGGCGTTCACGTCTACGCCTGGCGCGGTGAGAGCACCAAGGATTATTACTCCAACCTGAACGCGGTGCTGGAGACCAAGCCCCAGATCCTGATCGATGATGGGGCCGACCTGATCACGGCCGTGCACACCCAGCGCCGGGAGCTGCTGAGCACAATAATCGGCGCTTCTGAGGAGACGACGACCGGAGTCAATCGCCTGCGGGCCATGGAGAAAGAGGGGGCCCTGAGTTTTCCGGTAATTGCGGTCAACGATAGTCCCTCCAAGAGATTTTTCGATAACAGGTTTGGCACCGCGGAGTCTACCTTCCAGGCCATCACCGGGATGACAAACACCCTCATCGCGGGAAAGAGGCTGGTCGTGGTGGGCTACGGCTTCGTCGGCAGGGGGATCGCCTCCCGGGCCAAGGGCTTGGGGGCGGTGGTCACGGTTGTCGAAACCGACCCGATAAAGGCGCTGGAGGCAGCGATGGATGGGTTCATGGTGGCCTCGATGAGCGAGGCGGCGAGGTGGGGCGAGCTTTTCATCACCACCACGGGTAGCTTCAAGGTCATCCGGGCGGAGCACATTCGCCTGATGAAAGACGGCGCGATTTTGTGCAACTCGGGGCACTTTAACGTTGAAATTGATCTCGAGGGGCTCAACCGCTTGGCCGTGAGCAGGAGAGAGATCGTGGACGATGTTCAGGAGTTCCGGCTGAAGAACGGGCGCAGGGTTTACCTTCTGGCGGAGGGAAGGCTGGTTAACCTGGCGGGGAAGCGCTCGCTCGGGCACCCGATGGAGATCATGGACATGAGCTTTGCCCTTCAGGCGCTGAGCGTGGTTCACCTGGTTCGGGTGGGCAGGAACCTGGCGCCGGGGGTCTACGAGGTGCCGCCGGAGATTGATCGAATGGTTGCCGAGCTGAAGTTGCGCTCCATGGGAATCAAAATTGAGAGGCCGACCAAGGAGCAGATCGAGTACTCGGCTTCGTGGACATTTGGAACTTGATTGGTGAGACTTTGGTTGAGGATTTCCTACCAGATCTGCAGAAGTTTCTCAGGCTAGCTAGGAAACACTCCATCATCCCGGTCAGCGCAAAAATCGATGTTGAAGAAGATCCAATTTTTGCCCTTTCTTCGATGGATGACCCGATCTTCGCCTTTGAAAGGGACGGAACCTCAATCTTCGGCCAGGCGGGTGGAGTAATGGCCTTTGAAAGGGGTCAGGAGGAAAGCCCCTTTGATTTCCTCTCAACGCTACTGAGCGGTGGAATTGCCCCGCCGGCATCGATGCCTTTCAGCGGCGGTGTTGTCGGATATCTGGGCTATGACGCGGCGAGGCCGATGCTTGGCATGGAATGGAAGGAACCAGACCCCGTCTCGCTTCCGCATGCCCTCTTCCTTTCGGTGAATCGGTTCTACCAGGCTAGAAGTGGGACGCTGAGGGCAGTTTATTGTACACCAGTTGATGACGAGCCAATTAGGGTCTACCGCCGGGCAACTGAGGAGGTTGAGGCCATGTTGACGCTTCCCAAGCCGAGGAGGCTGAAGGAGCCCCGCTTTTCTGATGTTTCCGTGAACGTCGAGAAAGCAGAGTACTTGAAGATGGTCAACGAGGCAAAGTCACGCATCTCGAAGGGTGAGATCAAGCAGGCGATAATTTCCCGTAGAATTTCCGTTAAAGCAGATGATCCTCTCGCTGTCTATCTTAGACTCAGAAAAATAAACCCCTGTCCCTATCTTTTCTTTCTCCGCGCCGGCGATCGTGCCGTTTTAGGATCTTCGCCGGAGAACTTCCTGACCCTGCGCGGCAGCTTTGCGGAGAGCCGGCCGGTGGCTGCGACGAGAAGGAGAGGCACCAGCCCCGCCGAGGATAAACGGCTGGAACAAGAGCTGAGGAGCAGCCGAAAGGAAAGAGCTGAACATGCCATGCTTTTAGATGAGTGTCTTGCCGAGTTCAAATCCGTGTGCCGTGAGGTAAGGGTTGAGGAGAAACTTAAGGTTAAGAAATTTCCATTTTTCCAGCACCTGGTATCGAGGATAAGTGGCAGGACGACGGATAAGTTTAGTTTATTGAAGGTCTCCTTCCCCTCGGCGACGATAGCCGGGGCGCCAAAGCGAAAGGCGATGGAGGTGATAGATGAGATTGAACCCGACGCCAGAGGGGTCTACGCTGGTTCTTTCGGTTTTGTGGACAATTCGGGCAACTTAGATATGGGGATCATCGTCAGGTCGATTTTAATCAACGGAGGCAGGGCCTTCGTGCCCGTGGGGGCGGGGATTGTTTCTCAGTCTCTCCCGGAAGCAGAGTACTCGGAGACATTCTACAAGTCGCGGGCCCAGCTGCTAGCGCTGGGAGCCGATCGGACCGAGATGAAATGGCTCGCGGAGATTTAGCCCGGGGCATCAAACGTTTAAAAAATCGTTTGACGTGCGGCAGATTTCTTAAAAACAATTGGCGTTGAACCCAATGGCGTGCAACTTTTTGATCCTTAATCGGTACACGTGCACAAGATCCTTCAGGTCGACCGGAACCTCAGAATCGCCGCCAGGCCCTTGAAAGCGGTTAAAAGCTGCTTGCCCTCATCAGTTTCCGTTGAGATGAACTCAACCTTGGTGTTGAACTTTTCCGCCAGCTCCAGCAGCTCCTGGACGACATCCCTGCTCTCAACAACCGCCAGTTTGGCTTCCCCGCACTTGGGACATCTTTTCTCCTGCAGCTGTCTCTGATAGTGGTCTAGGTTGTCGACTACCTCATGGAAAACCTCCCCGCAAGCCTGACACTTTGTCGTCACCCGGATCTTCCTCAACCCCTCCGACACCAGCAGCAGCTCAACCGCGCCCTGTTCGATGGCCTGCCTGATATTGCTGTCCCCGTAGGCCGCGAGGCCCCTTCCGGCGACGAGTTCCTCCATAAACTTTTGCATCAGTGATTTTTCCTTGAGGATGTCGAGGTCGGCGAGGATCTCACCCGCTTTGTTCACCAGTTCCTTGATCCCCTGCTCGTCGGTGTAGCCGGTGTCCAGAACTCCGGCAATCTTTTTCCTGACCGATTCGTGGAGAAGCCCGCTGTTCAGGAAGTCCTCCTTGGTGGGCCCGGGGCCGCCCACGATTATCGCGCGCAGGTCGGGGATCTGCGAGAAGATCTCGTTGGCGGCTTCGGCGACCCTCTTGGCATACTCATGGGCCGCTATCTCTATCAGTCGCTCGAATCTTCTCGATGATTGTCCTCCCTTGCTGTGCTTTCCCGGCACGGCCGAGGTCAGCCTCCTCAGGATTTCCACATGTTTGCCCCTTAGGGTGGCAAAGGTAGTTTCCCTCCGGTCCATCACAAAGAGCCCTATGGTCTCCTTGATCTGCAGCATCTCCTTGAGCGGGTCCAGCACAAACTCTTGGTCGCAGCGGTACATCCTGACGGTCACGGGCTCGGGTGGCTCGATCCAGTAGAGCTGGATATCGGCGACATCGTCCCGGCCAGCGACGTTGCCGCAGAAAATCGCCATCCCGTGAGGGGGTGGCTTTTTGTTGGTTTCCATGTAGGTGCGCAGGAACTGAATTATCCTCTCCAGGGCCGCCAGCACATTTTTGCGCGTGGTCTTTGATTTTATGTTTGAGGCGGTGCCCTGCTCATCCCTGAGCTGCTGCATGACCTTGGCCAGATCTGTGTCTGGGGTGATGTAGACGGAGATCAGCTCCGTGCCCCGCCCGCGCTTGCTGGCGAGGTCCTCGAGCATCCTTTTGAACCGGTACATGGCCTTGCTGTCGGCTGTCATCTGCTTCGCCTGGATAATTTTTAACCGCGGGCATTAATAGTATGGGGTAAAAAAGGACGTGGGGTTCCATGAGAGTAACGATCTGCTTTGGGGGCTCGATAATTGCTCCCGGCAATCCCGATGTGGCCTGCATCAGGGACATCGTCCGAGCCGTTCGGGAGCTCAAGGCTAGGAACCATGAAATACTGATCGTGGTCGGTGGTGGGGAGCTAGCCCGGGTCTACATCAACGCGGCCAGGGAGCTCGAAGTCCCCGGGGTTGACCAGGACCAGATCGGAATAGCGGCCACCAAGCTGAACGCCCAGCTGCTGATTTCCGCCCTGGGCGACATCGCCGAGCCGTCGCCGGTCACGGCCTTTGAAAAGGCGGTCCGGGCAATGTTGCGGGACAAAGTTCCGGTGATGGGTGGAACTACTCCCGGGCAGACCACGGATGCGGTGGCGGCAATGCTGGCCCAAGCCAGCAAGTCGGAGCTCCTGGTCTTCTTCACCAATGTTGATGGGGTCTACACCGCTGATCCCAAGCAGGATCCCAAGGCCAAGAAGATAGACCAGCTCACTCCTGAGGAGCTGGCGAAGCTCGTGGGCTCAGCGGAGTTTCAGCCCGGGATGAAGACCATCATGGACCCCGTGGCCGTTAAGATCATTCAGCGGCTCAACATCAAGACGCTGATTCTGGGCAAACACGAGATTAAACGTTTACCGGAAATCTTAAATGGTGCTAAACACACGGGAACTGTAATAACAAGGGTGAGCAAGTGATAGAGGATCACAGGCACTGCGTGGTCTGCGGGAAACCAACCGACCCCGACAAGACGGTCTGTTCCGCTTCTTGCGAGGAAATCTTGAACCGGCAGCAGAAGAGCATGAAGCGATCGAGGCTGATAATGCTGGTGATCTTCATCGTCCTCTTTATCTTCATCATACTGTCTTCACTCCTCTCCAAGCCTGCCTAGCGAGACGAGCAGCGTCAGCGCGGGATCGGCCAGGTCGATTACCTCCACGCGTTGACCTCTTCTTTCCGTCACCCTGGTTATTTTCAGCTCATCGATGCTGAGTTTAATCGTCTTTCCCGCCTCCCCCACCTCGATGAATCCCCTCTTCAGCTGCTCCGATAGCTCCTCTGGCCGGGCCCGGCGCAGGGCTTCAGCGACGATTTTCAGATCGCCGCGGAGCCTTGGTCCCAATTTGGCGAAGTTGGGCTCCACCGAGATCAGCCGCTCCTCCAGCTCCGGTTTCTCCGAGGTTATTTTGATCTCCCGCACCTGCATCGTGCCTGCGACATCGTCGGCGATTTCCTCCAGCCGTTTGGCCAGCTCCCGGGTTGGGGTGTAAATTTCCAGTCCGGGGATCTCGGTGTTGAGCGCCATCTTCCTCGTTGATTTGAACTGCCGCAGGGCGCTGACGATCTTGTTGGTGATTTCACCCAAACTTTCCGCGGCTTCGTCTATGGCCGCCTCATCTGGTTTCGGCCATTCGCTGGCATGGATGCTGGGCAGCCCCTCAAAGTTGGCGAAAAACGTTTGGTAAACTTCCTCCGTGAAGTGGGGAATGAAGGGGGCGAGCAGCTTGATCGAGGTCAGGATGACGTGGTAAAGGGTGAAGGCAGCCCCCTCAGCCGTCTTGTCACCGCTGTAGAGCCGGTGCTTTATCTCCTCGATGTACATGTCACAGAGCTCATGCCAGATAAAGTTGTGGATCTCGCCCAGCGCCCGGTTGAACTGGAAATCCTCGAGCCAGCCGGTGACCTCCTTGATCAGCCTGTTCAGCCGACTCAGCATCCAGCTATCGACCGGCCTGAGGTTGACCCTGCTCCGGTCGCGCCTGGCTATCTCCGAGTTCAGGTAGGGTCGGGCAAACCTGACCGCATTCCAGAACTTTCTCATGAACCTGTAGCCGAACTCCACATCCTTCCAGCTGAAAGGGACATCGGCGCCGGTCGAGGCCCCGATTGCCGCCCACTGCCTGAGGGCGTCGGCGCCGTATTTATCGCGCGCCTTGGAGCTGTCGACATAATTCCCCAGTGACTTGTGCATCGCCCTGCCATCGGTTCCGAGCACCATGCCGTTGATCAATACCGTTCTGTACGGTGCTTGGTTCAGCAGCGCGAGGTGACGGACCATTAAATAGTAATCCCAGGTTCTGATGATGTCGGTCCCGTTGGGCTGCAGGTCGGCCGGGAAAAGCCGGGGGTCAATTTGGGGCCAGCCGGCGTGGGCCGCAATGGTTATTGAGCTGTCCATCCAGGTGTCGAGGACATCCTGCTCCGGCTCAAAGCTTTCATTGCCGCAGCGCGGGCATCTGGCCACCGGTGGTCGGTCCCTCGCCGGAACCACCGGCAGCTGCTCCTCCTCGGCCACAACCGGTTCCTTGCATTTGGCGCAGTACCAGACCGGGATGGGAGTTGCAAAGATCCTCTGCCGCGAGATCACCCAGTCCCAGTCCATGGATTTCACCCAGTCGATGAACCGCGTGAGCATGTAGTCGGGGACCCACCTGACCTTTTTCGCCTCTTCGATTACCCGGTCGTTGAGGGCCAGCACGCGCATAAACCACTGGGGTTTGCTCAGAATTTCCACAGGGGTCTTGCAGCGCCAGCAGACGCCAACGCTGTGCGGAAGCTCCTCCTGTTTTTCAATTAATCCCCTCGCGCGCAGGTCGGCGACGATCGCCTGCCGGGCTTCCTCCACCGTCATCCCGGAGTACTTCTTAGCGGCCTCGGTCATCCTGCCCTTCTCGTCGATCAGCTTGATGACCGGCAGCTTGTAACGTTTCACCCACCTCACGTCGGTCTTGTCCCCAAAGGTGCAGACCATCACGACTCCAGTGCCGAAACTGGGGTCAACTTCCTCGTCCTCGATGATCTCCACCAACTGGCCGAAGGGAGGAACTTCGAGCCTTTTGCCGATGTAGCTTCGGTACCTTTGATCGTCCGGGTGAACGGCCACGACCACACACGCGGGGAGATACTCCGGCCGGGTGGTGGCAATGGTCAGAGTTCCCCCTTCACCAGCTATTTTGAATTTGATGTAGTGAAGTAGCGTTTTTTTGTCCTGGTATTCCACCTCGGCGTCGGCAATGGCGGTCTCGCAGCGAGGACACCAGTTGACCGGATGTTCCCCCCGGTAGATCAGCCCCCTCTTGTAGAGCTGGACAAAGGAGAGCTGCGTCTTTCCATAATAGCTGGGATCCATGGTGCGGTACTCCGTTGACCAGTCAATGGAGAAGCCGAAGGAGTTCATCTCCTCCTTCATGTGGGCGATGTTTTCCGTAGTCAGCTGCACGCAGAGTTCTCGAAACTTCTCCGCCGGAAGATCCCCCTTCCTGATCCCGTATTTTCTCTCCACCTGGACCTCCGTGGGCAAGCCGTGACAGTCCCAGCCCTGGGGGAAAAGCACATTGAAACCACGCATCCTCTTGTACCTTGCCACGATGTCGAAGTAGGTCCAATTCAACGCTGTGCCCATGTGAAATTCACCGCTGGGATAGGGCGGCGGAGTGTCGATGACGTAAGTGGGTGCCCGATGGTCGTCGTGCCTGAAGCGGTGGATTCCCAGGGCATCCCAGTATTTTTGCCACTTCGGCTCAGCGCTCAGCGGATTATACTCTTTGGGGATTTCCATCCGGATCTGACCTTCACATTTTTAAGCAACGGTGCTCCTTCAACAAATTTTCAATCTGTTGATATAAAACAATCAGTTCGTGATTCAGTTGGCGCTGTCGTTGGCTGTGGGCATGGTTTTAACACAGCGGGATCGAAATCATCCGGCTCCCGCGAGGGCAATGTTATCGTGGTTCAGCGCCTGCAGCTTTAATACCGGTTGAGGAACTGGTGGCAGCTGATTCTAGACAATGGCGGGTTAAAATTTTCTCTGCCGTGGGTTATCAGAGGTGAGTAGTTTACTTTGCCAAGCCAGCTTCCTTGATTGAATCCTCAACGGCCCCCAGTGTTTTTTCCACGTCGCTGTCGCTGTGGACGGTGGAGAGATGCCAGTCGGGGTAGCTGCTGAACACCCCTCTCTTGAGCAGCTCCACTCTGAATCTTTCGCCCTTTTCTGGAGCCGATTCAATCGCTTTTGACCAGGCCCGGTAGTTGGTGATTTCTTCAGCGGACATTTCGGTGAAGCAGGTGACGAACTGGCAGGGCAGACCCTTGGCTATGGCTTTGACCTTCAGCTCTTCAAATATTTCCCTGATCCCCTTCATCAGCTTCTCCCCGACCCGGTACATTTCCTTGTAAGCCTTTCCGCCGTCCTTTTCCAGAACTTCGATGTTTGCCAGAGCTCCGGCGAGAGAAAGCGGGTTGGCGTTGTAGGTGCCCATGGCCGGTACCTTGCCCTGGGTAATCAGCTCCATTATTTCCTTTTTACCGCCGAAGGCGCTGATGGGGAGCCCGCCGCCCATGGCCTTGGAGCAGACAAAAAGGTCTGGGATCACCTTCAGATATTCTTGGGCCCCACCTAGCCCGACCCGGAACATTGTTTTCACTTCATCGAAAATGAGGACAACATCGTATTTTTCCGATAGTTCCCTGACCGTTTCCATGTATCCCTCCTTGGGCAGGATCCCGTGACCCAGCTCGATGGGTTCCATGATAATTCCGGCGACCTCCTTCGCCTGTTTTTTCAGGGTTTTTTCCAGCACTTCCGCGTTGTTCCAGGGCAGAACCATAATGTCCTGCAGGACGCTCTTGGGTTGTCCCAGCGGCGATCCCAGCACCGGTTCCGGAGCCTCCTCCGGGCCCTTGGGCGGGCTGAAGGAGGAGATATGGACGGAGTCAAACCATCCGTGGTAGTGCCCCTCAAACTTTATGATCTTGTTCTTTCCAGTGTAGGCCCTAGCCAACCTGAGGGCCGTGTGCACCGCTTCCGAGCCGGTGCTGTGGAATCCCACCATTTCCGCGCAGGGCACGTGTTTGATGAGTTTCTCGCAAAGCCTGATCTCGAGTTCATTGTTGATTCCATACATGGTCCCCTTCTCAACTTGCTCCTTGATGGCCTTGACGATGTGGGGATGGGCGTGGCCGTTTATCAGAGGGCCGTAATCCAAGTAGTAATCGATGTATTCGTTTCCATCAACGTCGTAAATTTTGGAACCGCTTCCCCTCTCCATATAAATAGTGGTTCCCTCAAGGGTTATCACTTTCAACCTCTGAGTGCTTCCAGTCCCGCCCGCCTGAATTTTTTTGGCCTTCTTGGTCAGCGCGCGGGATTTTTCCAATTTCAGCTCCACCATTTAGGCACCATTTTCCCTTTAGTGTTTTATATAAAAGATTTTGGGATATTTTGTCGCGCTTTTTGGTTCGTGGTCGGGATTCAGCAAAAATTTATCCCGTTAGAATTATTCAGCCCCAAAGAAATTTTCCACCCTTGGCCTTATGTACTCCTCCAGTGTCGGCTGTTTTGGTGGCCGGGTTATCTTAATCTCCTCCCCCATGTTTATCCTTAGACCCGCCTGACCGGGAATTGTCTCCACACCGGTCGCTGTTTTTATCCTGGTGGCCTCCCTTGCCGGTTCGTGCTCCAAGAACAACATGCCCATGTGGATCATCACGGCCAGCTCGGGCTTTGCCGCCGCTAAAATTTTTATGAGATCCTCGGAGCACAGATGCCAGGGTATCCTCATCGACAGCGGCCTGGTGACGTTTGCGATCAGGATCCTCATCCCTTCGTAGTATTTTGTCATCTCCTCAAAATACTGGGTGTCGCTGGTGTAGCCTATTGCCCCGCTGTCTGTGTGAAAAATTATGCCGAAGGTGGTCGGGTCGCTGTGTTTCGCCACCACCGACTCAATTTCCAGATCTTCAAGCTGGAATTTATCTCCGGGTTCCATGATGATCACTTTTTCCGGCTTTCTCTGGTGATATCTGGACACGGCCGGGCCATAGTCTCCAACGCCCTCAATGACGCTTCGGCTGCAGATCAGGACACCTCTTTTTTTCGTGGAGTGTTTTGTCATGGCCTCGATCAGGACCTCTGTGTCCGTGTAGTGGTCGGGATGGCAATGGGTGACAATGATGCCGCTAAGGTCCAAGGGGTTTAACCCATACTGGTGGGTGAGCAGAAGGGCTCCAGGACCAGGATCGACGTGCACCTTCACTCCGGCGTGGATTCTGAACCCCCCGGTTTTGAAGTACTGCCCGACCATCTGAAATCGGCCGCCGCCGGAGCCTAAGAAGACCAGCTCAACCATTGCTTTCAACTCATCAGTCGCCGAGATATAGCTAATCCTCGCCCGCCAGCCCTTCAATCAGGTCTTGAGGTCAGGCCACGATGAGTGAAGTTTCGGTGTACTTCACTCCAGGTAATTTCTGAATTTTGCTGACGATGGCATCTCCGAGTGTTTTCAAATCAGCGGCTTCAATTCTGGCAACGATGTCAAATCTGCCTGTAGTCGCGAAGGCCACGTGGACCCCGGGCACCTTCTTGACTGCGTCCAGCAACTTTAACGCCTTGCCGGGCTCAGTCCTGATATAAACCAGCGCCTGCATGTTCAACCTCTGCTACAATCTCACCGGCTCAGTTAAAAAGGATGAAGGACTAGAAAAATTCTCCGCGGGCAAACTTTCTGATGATTTCATTTTTGGGCTTGATGAAGATGTTCCTCGGCCTGTCGATGTCGATGATTTTCCCGTTCAAAAGACAACCCACCCTGTCGGAGAGCCTCCTCGCCTGAAAAATGTTGTGCGTGGCGACCACAACGGTGGTCCTCCCGCGCAGATTCTTGATGATCCTCTCCACGATGTGGGCATTGGTCGGGTCTAGGTTTGCGGTGGGTTCGTCCAAAAGCAGAAGCTCCGGCTCCAGGGCCAGGGCTCTCGCCAGAACCACGCGCTGTTGCTCCCCGCCTGATAATTTTTTGGCCGGGCGGGAGCCGAAGCCGTCCAGCATTACAGAGCTGAGGGCGTCGTTAACCCTTTGGGCAACTTCCTCCCCCTCCAGACCCCTTAACCTCAGCCCGTAAGCGATGTTTTCAAAGACGGTGTCGTTGAACAGGACCGGGCGCTGAAAAACCATGGTTATCCTTTTCCTGTATTCTTGCACGCTGGAGCGGTCAACTCTTTGACCACGGTAGCTGATCTCTCCCGAGGATGGTTCGTCCAACAGCGCCAGGATCCTCAGCAGGGTGGTCTTGCCCGCTCCGTTGGGGCCAATTATCGTCAGGACCTCGCCGTTTTTTACCTCCAGATCTACCTCGCTGAGCGCAGTGATTCCATCGTATCTTCTGGTCACCCTGTGCAGTTTCATGTGAACGGCCAACTAATCCCCCCGGAACCTGTTTGCTATGAGCGTCAGGGTGAAGACGATCGCCAGGAGCACTAGGGTGGCCTCGAGGGAAAGGATTATTTCACCCCGGTTAACGCCCAGGGCAATTTGGGTCGTCATCACTCTGGTGAGGCCCTCAATGTTGCCGCCGAGCATCAGCGCTATCCCGAGTTCAGCGATGGCCCGGTTGAAGGCCGAGACGCCAGCGAGGATGCTTCCCTTCCTGGCTTCTCTCAGGATGGTGAGGGAAGCCTGACGTTCTGAAGCGCCCAGAGTCCTGGCCAGATCCCTGATCCTTGGATCCACCGCTTCAATGGCGCTCGTCAGCAGGCTGATTAAAATTGGTGTGATCAGGATGGCCTGCCCGATCATGATTGCGGTGGGGGTGTAAAGGAGACTAAAGGCGCCCAGGGCCCCCCGGCGCGAGAACAGCAGGTAAAGGAAAAGACCGAGCGCCACCGTCGGCACCCCCAGCATGGCGTTAAAGAAGCTGATGATGGTGTTCCTTCCCCGAAATCTCCTGAGGCCCAAGATAAGCGCGAGGGGCAGGCTCCATAGCAGGGAGAGGAGCAGGGCCGTGCCCGAGATCCATAGCGAGCGGAGCACGATATCCAGCAGCTGCTCGCTCATTGGTATAGCCCCTCCTGGCCCAGCCGGTATTCTGGAGGACATTCACCGTTCTCTATGAAAGCGTAATCTCGGATCCATTCAGCCACCGCAGAATCGGTCCTGAGTAACTGCACTGCCGGGTTGAAAAGAGAGACGCCAAATTCCTCCTTTCCAAAATCCTCAATCGTTTTCTGGCCCTCCTCTGAGGTTAAGAAAGCTATGAAGGCCACGGCGCCGCTGAAGTTGACTTGTCTGTTCTCCTCAGGATTGACGGCCATCACGCTGTAGACGTTAAGTAGGTCCTCCCCACTTTCGATTAGGGGCGCCAAATTTATCAGGCCCTCTTTTTGGTATTTCAGATAAGTCCCGGTATCAGTCAGGGTGTAGGCCCCCTTCTCGTTGGCAATCTGCAACGTCGGCCCCATGCCGGTTCCGGACTCGATGTACCACGCCTGGCCCGCGGGCTGTATTCCGGCCTTTTCCCAGAGTGATTTCTCCTTCAGATGGGTCCCCGAGTTGTCACCCCTTGAGATCCAGGTCACTCCCGACGTGGCAATTTTGGTGAGGGCCCGCACAGGCGGCAACCCCCTTATGCCAGCGGGATCTTCCCCGGGCCCCACGATGATGAAGAAGTTATAGGCGATTATTTTTCTCACCCCAACCACTCTCTCCGTCAGAAACTGACGCTCCAAGGAAGGCGAATGCGTCAGCACCACGTCGGCATCGCCCCTCCTGGCGTGTTCCAAGGCCTGTCCCGTCCCCGCGGCGATGAAGTCGAGCTTGATGTGGTAAAGCTGGAAGTAGCGTTCGGCGATGAAATCCAGGAGCCCGGTGTCGTAGAGGCTAGTGGTGGTGGACACGATCAACCTGTTTTGTCCCCTAAAGGCGCCAAGAGATACTGAAAGGGATACCACCACAATTAACGATATTGCCACCAGAGCGCTTTTTTTCACCTGAAATCCCAACAATCTTAAACACATTAGTTTAATAAATTTTATCAGGTTAACTATCATTGTTTAACTAAATGATTTTGATTCGTAAAAAATCTTTGGGGGTCAGCGGCAACGGTATATCCTCCGGCGGCCATAGATTTGGAATCGGGGACAGCCTCATGATCTGTTTGGGAATAGAGGGAACCGCGCACACCTTTGGCATAGGAATAGTGGACTCCACCGGGAGAGTGCTGGCCAACGCCACCAGAACCTATTTCCCCGAGCAGGGTGGCATTCACCCGCGGGAGGCGGCGCAGTTCCATGCGGCGCAGGCCAGAGCGGTTTTGGACGAGGCGCTGAAGACGGCACAAATTGAACTCGGCGATGTTGACCTCGTCGCCTTCTCCCAGGGGCCGGGGCTGGGTCCTGTTCTCCGGACGGCGGCCACGGCGGCCAGAGCCCTGGCGGTTTGGCTTGGTGTTCCCATCATCGGAGTCAACCACTGCGTCGCTCATATCGAGATCGGCCGTCTGACCGAGGGAGCCCGCGATCCCGTGACCCTCTATGTCAGCGGGGGAAACACCCAGGTGATCGCCTTTGACGCCGGGCGCTACCGCGTCTTTGGGGAGACGATTGATATCCCCATCGGCAACTGCTTGGACGCCTTCGCGCGCGAGGTTGGGATCCCCCATCCGGGAGGCCCCGCTGTGGAAAGGCTGGCCCGCGAGGGCAGGAACTACATCCCTCTCCCCTACGTGGTCAAGGGCATGGACCTCTCCTTCTCCGGCTTGATGACGGAAGCCGTGCGCAGGTACCGTGAGGGGGCCGACATCAAGGATCTTTGCTACAGCCTTCAGGAGACGGCCTTTGCGGCTTTGGTCGAGGTCACCGAGAGAGCCGTCGCACACACGGAAAAAAGGGAGGTGATGTTGACGGGAGGAGTTGCCGCGAACAACAGGCTGAGGGAGATGCTGAAGCAGATGGCCGAGGAGCACCGGGCCAAGTTTTTCGTGCCACCGAAGGAGTTCTGCGGCGATCAGGGGGCGATGATCGCTTGGAATGGAATTCTGGCCTACCGGTCCGGCTACCGGCAGAGCCTCAGGGAAACCGAGGTCAGGCAGCGCTGGCGCACGGATGAGGTCGAAGTCACGTGGAGGCGGAGTTAAGTGCTGCTGAAGAAGGGAGCTGAAGCCAACATTTACCTGGAACCTTTTGCCAAAGTCCTGCACCGGGCGGGTGAGGGAAAGGTTGTGGTGAAGGAGAGGATAGCTAAGAAATACCGCATCCCGGCGCTGGACCAGATTCTCCGCGAGGCAAGAACGGCGCTGGAGGCCAAGCTGCTCTCCGACGCCAAGCGTGCCGGTGTGCCGACGCCGATCGTCTACGAGGTGGACAGGATCGGGATGAGAATTGTGATGGAGTTTATTGAGGGCAGGCAGGTGAAGCTGGTCTTGGACAAACTTGGAAAGGGGGAGAGGAGAAAACTTTGTCAAACGATAGGCAGGCAGATCGCGAGGCTTCACCGGGCCGGGATGGTCCACGGGGATCTCACCACTTCCAACATGATAGTCAATTCCGACGGCAAGGTTTACTTCGTGGATTTTGGCCTCGGCGGCTATGACCCGTCAACGGAGGAAAGGGGGGTGGACCTGCACCTGCTGAGGCGCGCGCTGCAGAGCATCCACTTCAGAATTGCGGACCAGGCCTATGCCGCCGTTATTGCCGGCTATCGGGAGGAGCTGGGGAAGAAGGCCGAGGAAGTGATCAGGCGGGCGAAAGAGATAGAAAGCCGGGGGAGATATGTGGCCAAGGAGGAGAGGGCATGGCACTGACGTTTGTGACGAGCAATCTGCACAAGTTCAGGGAGGTCAGCGAGCTGGCCGCGAGGCGAGGCTTGGAAGTAGTCCACTACAACTGGCGCTACCCCGAGATACAGGCCGATGAGCTGGAGGAAATAGCCCGTCTGAGCGCCATGGAGGTGAGCGCCAAGCTGGGCAAACCCTGTTTTGTTGAGGATGCCGGGTTGTTTGTGGACTCCCTCCGCGGATTCCCGGGTCCTTATTCCAACTATGTCTTTCGCACCATTGGCAACCCCGGGATCCTGAAGCTGATGCATGGCGAGAAGAATCGCCGTGCCGAGTTCAGGTCGGCGGTGGGCTACTGTGAGCCCGGGGGAGAACCGATGATCTTCGTCGGCAGGGTTGAGGGGTGGATAGCAGAGGAGGCGAGGGGAACAGGTGGTTTTGGTTTCGACCCCATCTTCGTTGCCCTGGAAGGAGATGGACGCACCTTTGCCGAGATGAAAACTGAGGAGAAGAACCTTTTTTCCCACCGCGCCCGGGCAGTAGATAGCTTTTTGAATTGGTTCAAAGAAGTGAAAGGGTGAGAAAATGGCCGCCAGGAAGACAGGAGCGGGCAAAGGGACGGAGCTGTCCGCCGCTGAAGTGGAGGAACTCGTGGTCAAGCTGAGCAGGGAGGGCGTCCCGCCGAGCAGAATCGGCCTGATCCTGCGCGATCAGCATGCGGTGCCCGACGTCAAAAAGGCTACCGGAAAGAGCGTGAAGGAGATACTGGAGGCTCACGGGATCAAGCCGGGACTCCCTGAGGACCTGGCCAACGTCATTCGCAGTGCGGTGAGGATAGCCAATCACCTTGCCCGGAACCCCAAGGATTTCCGGACCAAGCGTTCCCTGGAAATGGTCGAGGCCAGGGTCAACAGGTTGGCGGCTTACTACAAGAGAAAGGGAGTCCTGCCCCCCGACTGGAGATACGATCGGGAGAGGGCGGCCCTGTTGGTGCGTGGCTGACGTTATTCCCGCGGGATGAAGCGGGCCAAGATCATCTCGCGGTCAAATTGAACTCATTTTTTCAATGGCTTCCTTTATCATCCCTTTGGGCGGATAGGGGTACTGTTTGCCCCGGTAGAAGTAAATCCGGCAACCGCAGTGGCATTGCTGTTTGACAAAAGGGGTGGTGCTTCTGACGCTTTCAGCGAGTTCTTCGCAGGGCAGGCATCGATCCTTGCTAACTTTCTCTTGGATGTCCTTTCCATCGATCCTGACCGTCGGCGAACCCATGAAGTGGTGCCTTTTTGCCTTCTCTTCGGTGTCGATCAATATTTCCTCAACTTCCGCCTTGACGCCAAGTTCGGACAAACTTTCCCTCACCAGCTTTTTGGTCTTCAGACACCAAGGGCATTCCATGGTGTAGAGGATTTGGATCTTCATCGGGCAGCACCAACCAATTCAAGCCGCACCCGCTAATAAGGGTTATTACATCTTTTGGGAAAATAACTTCGGAGTGGGAGGTTCTGCGATGGGCCGGGCGGAAATAAAAAGATTTCGAAGGGGGGCTGAGGAGGTCGCTGTTTTCCTTAAGCCCAGGCTGGACGGAAAGACAAGGATCAAGGTGATTTCCCACACCGACGCCGATGGCATAGCCGCCGCCGCGATTCTGGCCAGGTGCCTTTACGCTTACAATGTCCCCTTTTCCGTTAAGCTGTCCCGGCCGCCGAGCGAGGAGGACATCGCTCAGCTTGCGGCGGAAGGTCAGGATCTTTATATCTTCTTGGATCAGGGCAGCGGTCAGCTGGACGCGATCAACAAACACCTGCTGGCGAGGCAAAAGGAGGTCATCGTGATCGACCACCACCCGGGGCAGTTCTTGGAGCACCCAAAATTCTCCTGCCTCAACCCTCACCTCTGTGGGCTCAGCGGCTCCACTGATGTCAGCGCCAGCGGGGCAACATTTTCGGTGGTGGAGCAGCTCGACCTTCGTTTCCGGTCGCTCATCAGCCTGGCGCTGGTGGGCGCCATTGGGGACAGGCAGGAGCTATCGTCGGGTTTTACCGGGGTAAACGACACCCTGCTGAAGCGTGCGGTGGATCTGGGTCTGGTCCGTGAAAGCGAGGGTCTGAAGCTGGTTCGGCGGAGTTTGGTCCCAGCTGTTGAATGCCTCAGGACCTCAACCAGGCCTTATATCCTGGGACTTTCGGGTAATTTGGCCTCCTGCCGTTCTTTGCTGGATACCCTTGGTCTTTCCCATTCCAGCCTGATTTCCGATTTGGGATTGGAGTTGGAGAGAAAGTTGGCGGACGCCATCTTTTCCAAGGCCGGTGCCCAGGCCGTTAAAGAGGAATTTCGTCGCACCCTCTGGGGGACAATTCTCACGGCCGCAACCGATGATCTGGTCGGGCCCAAGGAGCTCGGGGAATACTCCGCCATCATCGACGCCTGTGGAAACATGAAAAGGCCAGAGATTGGCTTTGCTCTGGCCGTCGGTGATGGAAGCTATCAAATGGATGCACTTGGCCTCCTCAGCAACTACCAGGAAGTGGTGCTCAGGGCGATGGGCTGGCTGGTCGAGAAGCTCGCCTCCTTCAAGATTGCTGCTGGCTTCAGATATCTTTACGCCGGCGATGCTGTTGACGCGGCAATTCTCGGCGAGATCCTCTCCTTGGCCATCGAGTCGGCATTGATTCCGATGGAGCAGCCGGTGGTGGGAATGGCTGACGCGGCTGATGGTTACGTAAAGGTCTCCGCGAGGGCGACCTCCCGCTTGGTGGCGGAGGGGGTGAATCTGGGCCGGGCGATCTCCAAGGCCGCGGCGGCGGTGGGCGGTTATGGTGGAGGGCACGATGTTTCCGCCGCGGCCCGCATACCGCGCAACCGAGTCGAGGATTTTGTGGTGGAACTGGAAAAGGCCATTTCCAGTGGTTCTTATGAATTATAAGGAGCAGGTAAAATTTCTGCGGGAAAGGGACTCGGGATTTGCTGGCGCGGTGGAGCTGTTGAAATCACTGCGCCGGAGTTCGAGCGTGGTCGTTTTTTCTCACCACGACGTTGACGGCATAGCGAGCGCTTTTATTCTGCAGCGGTTGTGCCGCCGGTTGGGGGCCAAGGTCGTGGTAAAATTACCCGAGGGCTTCCGGCTGCTGGTGGAGGAGCTGGAAACTGCTGTCCGGGGGACCGTTGACCTGCTGTTGATCTCCGATAAGGGAACTTTCGCTTCCTATGATGATTTCTTCAGAAAGGCGGAAAATGTCTTGATTTTGGATCACCACCCACTGGATGGCAGGCCGACGAGGTGCACGGTTTTCAATCCCGCGCCGGAATATCCGTTGGGCACGGCCACGGCGCTGCTGTGTCACATGCTGGCCACGCAGTTGGGCCCGACGGATGAGCACGATGATCTCGTCGCCCTGATCGGCTGCAGGGGTGACGCCGTCTTCGACCCGGTGGAAAACAGGTGTGATGATTTTGCCCGTCCTTTTGTCGAGAGGGCAAGGCAACTTTTCCCGCGCCTTTTCCGAACCAGGCTCGGGTGTCCCACCATGTACGATCTGGTGGACAGAAGGCGCACGGCCCTCGTTAACCAAATAACCGAGGCAGCTTACGCGGGGACGCTGGCGCATTATTATGAGGCAGAAACCCGGGGAGGAGCATACGGGCCGGAGCTGGTTTTTACCTTCCTTAATGATTTGGCGCGGCGCGGTGAGAACCCGGCGGAATTTAGGAGCCTCGACGATGTTCTGGGGAAGTTGCCGGCGGGGGCGATCATCTCACGCACCTTGCAGCGGTTCTATCTCGATTGGGAGCTGCTGAGCGGCAGAGTTCAGAGCCCCGTTTTTTTGGGCGAGGTTCAGGGGGTTGGAGTTTATCTAGCATTTGCCAAGGAGGCCCCAAGCATGCAGTCGGCGCCGTTTCCGGCAATACTGCCCCATGTCGCAGCCACGCAGCTGGAGCCGCTGAAAAGGGCCTTTGGCCATGAGGAGACGGCAATCATCGTTTTCTGTCCGAAGGAAATCGGTGTTCAGGTTTCCATGCGCGGTGGCGGTGGAGTGATCAACTGTGGCCAATTCTGTTCCCGCCTGGCAGAGCGCCTGCGGAGGCTTTTCCCCCCAGGCACCGGGATTGAGGGAGGCGGCCATGTGGCAGCTGCCGAATTTTTTGCCGGAAAATCGGTGCCCATCTATGCTGTGATGAGGGAACTCCTTTGGATGGCAGAGGAGCTGTTTCAACAGGGCAGCGGGTCATCAGGTGGACAGGAGCCTTCGGTCAAGGTGATGGAATGAGGATGTCAGCCCGGATTGTTTGTGAATACGGGAGCAGCAGGGTGGCCCGGGCGGTGGCCAGGGCGCTTGAGCCGGATAACCTGAGGCTGCCCGATGGTCTTTCGGTTTCGACGGTTGCCAGCGGTAAAAAGGTGGTCAGCTCGGTGAATCTTGACGGCAGAATGGAGACGCTGCTGGCCACGATTGATGACCTGCTCGCCTGCGCTATCACCGCGGAGGCCATGCTTTAGTCGAACTGGTCCTTGACTGGAACTCTCCCGCTTTCTCGAAAGGATTATTTTTCAAAAGAGCACAGATGGCAGAGCGGGTGATGGGCTTGGTCAAGGTGCTGGTCACTTTTGAATCAAAATACGGCAACACCAGGCTTGTCGCTGAAAAAATTTTGGAGGGGATGAAAAAAGTGAAAGGCGTGAGGGCAGAGCTGGTCGAGATAAAAGGGGTGGATCTCCACAGGGTTCAGGATTACGATGCGATCCTGATTGGCACACCCAACCACATTGGCGGGCCGACCCGGGGCGTCAAGAAGTTTGTTGATGAGCTGGGGAAGATTGGCCTCAGCGGCAAAACTTTCCTCGCCTTCGACACCTACCTGGGCGGCGATTGTGGAAAGGCCGTAAAGAAGCTGGAGAAGAGAATTGCGGAGAAAATCCCGGGCGCCAAGGTGCTGACGCCCGGACTTTCCGTGAAGGTGCAGGGGATGAGGGGCCCGGTTTCTGAGGAGGAGCTGGCCCGGGCGGTGGAATTCGGCAGGAGGACGGCCGCCCAGCTGAAGGGTTAGCCCCTTCGGATAGATCAAGCTCCTGAGGACAAGCTTTTCATATCCCCTAGCCGATTAGGTTTTTGGCGATTGAGTGAAGTTTGAGCTGAAAGCCAAGCTCACCTTCAGCGGTGAGATCGAAAAGGTGAAGGCGGACATAGCCGACGTCATCCGGACGGCCGCCCCCGTCCTCAGCAGGGGGGCACCCAAGGGAAAGGAAGCGGAGGCCGCGAGGGTTATCAGTTGGCAGGTGTCCGGGAATGAGCTGGAGATGGAGCTGGAATCAGGACGCTATGTGAGAGCTCACGATGCCCTTCTCAGGTTGGCGAGGCTTTTGGCCACGGAGCTGGGCAGAAAGCACAAGCTGGGGCTCAGGAGGATGGCCGCCAGCGATTGCCGGATCTTGTTGCCGATTGCGGAGGCTCCTGCGGAGGCGGTGGCTGAAATCAGGAAGCTACCGTACGAGGTGACGGTCGGAGAATCCGCGGTTGAGATCCGCCTCAGGGACCTCAACGAGGCCGACTTGAGGGGCAGGGTTGTCGACAGGCTGGTCTCCCTGATCGAGGAGACCACCAAACGAGTTTCTGCGAGGGCAGCCGAGCCGAAGGTCGTCAGGGAGGGTCCAAAGCTCCCCCATCCCTTCACGGAAAACCCCTTCGACGTCGCCAAGAGGCTGGGCTGGATCAGGGATTTCCCCGGCCGCGGCCAGTGGATCTACGAAGAGCCTTACGCCAAATTGCTCCGGGCAATTGAGGACATCATCATCGAGGAGGTGGCCCGCCCGCTGAAGTTTGAGGAGGTCATGCTGCCCAAGCTCATCCCTCTGGAGGTGATGCAGAGGATGCCGGGCTACCTCGATGGAGTGCCTGAGGGCATGTATTACGTTTCTCCCCCGCCCCGCGATCCCGAGGCCTTCAAGGAGTTCAAGCAGAAACTCAAACTCACCAAGCGCGTGCCTGTGGAAGAGCTCAGGAAGGTCCTCAAGGAGCCAGCATATGTCCTGGCCCCGGCGCAGTGCGAGCCCTTCTATGAGACCTTTGCCTCCAGCCACGTCAGACTCGAGGACCTTCCCGTGAAGCAGTTTGACCGCAGCGGCTGGACATATCGCTGGGAGGGCGGTGGCGTTGAGGGATTGGTCAGGACCCAGGAGTTCCACCGCGTCGAGTTTGTCTTTCTGGGATCTCCTGAGGATGTCGTCTCGATCAGGGATGCCGTTGTGGAAAGAAGCACCAAGGTGGTGGATCAACTGGGGCTGGAGTGGCGGCTTCTGGTTGCCACGCCGTTCTACATGAAGGAGGGCGTGGTCGGCGACGGCAGCGACAGCAGCAAGGTGGCCACCTATGACATCGAGGTGCTTTTGCCCTATGATAACAGCTGGCTGGAGATCGGCTCCTACAACGTGCACAGGGACAAGTTCGTGGAAACCTTTAAAATAAAGGAGGTCAAAGGTCGGCAGGTTTGGACGGGCTGCTGCGGCTTCGGGACGAGCCGCTGGGTCGTGGGATTCCTCGCCCAGCACGGCTTTGACCCGGCAAGGTGGCCCGAGCCGGTGAGAAAACGGGTGGGCACACTGCCTCCCGTACCCAAGGTGGTTGAGTAATGGCAGAAGAAAAGAAGCGAGTGGTGAAGAAATCCTGGCGGGAAAAGGAGTGGTTTGAGGTAGTGGCGCCGCCGATGTTCGGCAGCCAGAAGATAGGGGAGACGCTGGCCTCCGAGCCGGAGCAGCTGCTGGGCCGGGTCTTTGAGACCACGCTGGGAGACCTCATTCAGGATTTCTCCAAGTCGCACATCAAGCTGTACTTCCAGGTCAAGGAGGTCAGGGACAAACAGGCGCTGACGAAATTTGTGGGACATGAGATGGCCCGCGATTACATCAGGAGTCAGGTCAGGCGGAGGGCCGGCAAGGTCGACGACATTGCCACGGTGACGACCAAGGACGGCTACAAGCTGCGGGTGACCTCGATGGTGACCACGCTGAGGCGGGTGCAGAGCACAAAGCTGGACCTCATCCACAAGGACATGCGAAAGGTCGTTGAGGGGAGGGCTGCCGAAAGGACGCTGGATCAGTTTGTCCAGGAGGCGGTGCTGGGAAAGCTCTCCGCGGACATCTACAAGGAGGCCAAGAAATACTGCCCCATTCGCCGGGTGGAAGTTTATAAGAGCAAGGTCATCGGTGAGCCGGTCCCAGAACAGGTTAAGAGCCCGTAGGTTATTTTTAATTGGATGGTTTCATGGGCAGGCTCTTCGGGACATCCGGAGTCCGCGGGGTCGTGGGAAAGCAGATCACCCCCCAGCTCGTCATGGATTTGGGGCTGTCGCTTGCCGCCCAGCTGGGCAATTCCGGCACCGTGGTCGTCGGCAGGGATCCGAGGACCTCCAGCGACATGCTCGAGGGCAGTTTGATTTCCGGCCTGCTCTCCGGTGGCTGTGAGGTCTGTCGCCTGGGCGTGGTGCCCACCCCGGTGGTCAGTTTTGCCGTAAGGATGCTGAGGGCCAAGGCCGGCGCGATGATAACCGCTTCTCACAATCCTCCGGAGTACAACGGGGTCAAGCTTTTCGACGCTTCCGGGATGGCGTACACCCCCGTTCTTGAGGGAAGGATAGAGAGGATTTATTCGGGGAGAAAGTGGCGCCAGGTCAACTGGGATGAGATCGGAGCTGTAGAAGAGCTGAATGTTTTGCCAGATTATGTTGGGACCCTCGCGGGCAGGGTGCAGCTGACTAAGGAGTATAAGGTGGTGGTCGACTGTGGCAACGGGGCGGCCTCTGTTGTGGCCCCTCTTCTTCTCCGTGAGGTGGGCTGCAAGGTAATTTCACTGAACGCCCAGCCCGATGGCCTCTTCCCGGGGCGGCCGCTTGAGCCCAGCCCGGAGAACCTGACCGAGCTTTGCCGCGTGGTGAGATCGACCGAGGCCGATCTGGGCATCGCTCACGATGGCGACGCCGACCGGGTGGTCGTCGTGGATGAAAAGGGCGTGGTGGTCCCGGGCGACGAGATCCTGGCCCTCGTGGCCGCGGAACATCTCAACAGGGAAGGGGACAAGATGGTTACCACAGTTGATGCTTCCAATGTTGTCGAGGAGGTGGTTGGTGGTCGTGGTGGCAAGGTGATCAGGACAAAGGTCGGTGATGTCAGCGTGGCGGTCGAAATCAGGCGTCACGAGGCCTCATGCGGCGGTGAACCCTGCGGTGCCTGGATATTTCCGCGCTTCGGCATGGCTCCGGACGGTTTGCTGGGGGCGTTAAAGGTTTTGGAGCTCCTGAACACCTCGGGAAAGAGGATGTCGGAGCTGCTGGCACCGCTGCCGGACTACTACATGCTGCGGGAAAAGGTCCCGTGTCCCGAGGATCGGAAGGCCAAGGTGATGGCGCTGGTTTCCAAAAGGTTGATGAAAGAATTCAGCGAGGCAACCGGCGTCCTCAGGGTTGATGGCATCCGCGTGAACCTGTTGGATGGTTGGGTGTTGGTCAGGGCCTCTGGGACGGAGCCTTACATTCGGGTGACGGTTGAGGCCAGAACCCCGGGGCGGGCGGAGGAGATCCTCAGAAAAGCGACGAAAAGCGTGAAGAGATTATTATAAAAGTTACCGTTCGCACGTAATTCAATTTTCAATTCGTTTTGTTGACAAAAGAAGTTAAAAAAGATATGATTTTGTCAGCAAAAAGAGAAATAGAGAAATAACTGTTTGTGTAATAAAAAAAGAAAAATTTTAGATTTATCCTTTGGTTTTCTGCTTGTGGATCTCAGTACTTTCCGGTCTGGGTTTGGTCGCTAGCGATACTACAAAGTAAAGCACGAAGCTAACGATAACTCCCCAAACTCCAGGGGCCCAGCCAAGCAGCTTAGTGTTTGTCAACTGTAATGTTAACAAGACTGCAGAACCGACGATCATACTGCTGAGGGCTCCAGCAGCTGTACCTCTCTTCCATAGCACACTGCCCAGCAAAGTCGGAGCCAAGGTACTCACACCAGCGGCGGAGAGGATTCCAAGAGTTAGAATGAACGGAACTGGAGTCATTGAGAAGAAAAACACTATCAAAATGTAGATCACCATGAATATCCTAATGGACAGAATTTCGCCTTTCGCTGTAATTTTCGGATGGGCAGCGTTTTTTAAGATGTCTCTGGAGAACATCGAGCTCAGAGTCAGCATCTGGGAGTCAATAGTGGAAAGAGCAGCTGACCATACTCCGGTCATAGCGATTAGAGCCACTATGGGTGGAACAATCGAAGTCAATATTGTCGGCGTAATGCTGTCGGCGGCACTTAGGTTAGGGAACAATACTTTACCGCCAACTGCAAATATTGTAATCGGTAACGCATATAAAAAGGAAAAAATGGCAAATCCGAACGCTGTATATTTGATCCCTCTCTTGTTGGTCATGAAGAACCTTTGGTTTGCTTGTGGATTGCAGAGTGGCTGAAAAACGAAGGGAATTATGATTGAAAGATAGCCCACGACGGTGTAGAGATTGCTCGGTCCGGGGAAAGTCAGGTGGGCAGGTGCCTGTGTTTGAACCGCGTTCACATATCCAGAAAATCCGCCAAGTGCATTGATTACGAAGCCCATAACTAAGAAAGCCACTACTATCATAATTGTTCCTTGGACGACATCGGTCCACGCGACCGCGCGCACGCCACCAGCCACGGTATAGACGAAGGCGACTACAGCAAACAGAGCTATCCCCCACAGGTAAGGTATTACCCCTCCGGTCAGACCATCCAAAAGCTTAGCAATGCCTTGGTACTGCATCATCGAGTGCGGGACGATCCACATGATTCCCAGTAAAGTTGCTACTATGGCGACCCAGGTGCTGCCGTAGCTGTCTCTGAGAAGTTCCGATGATGAAATGTATCCCCTTGCTTGAGCAGCGCTCCAAAACTTGTATCCCACGTAAATTATCAGCAGGCTACCGGTGAACACGGTGACAAACATCTCAAAGCCGAACGTTCCGGCGATGCCGTTAGCGTACGTGTAACCCGCGTATCCAATCATCATGTACGCGCTGAAAAAGGTTGCCGAGTATGTCATCAAAGTGACAAAAGGCGATAATTTTCTGTCGGCAACAACATAGCTCACCACATCGTTCTTCTTGGTGGCCTTATGCGCCATGTATCCTATGAACCACACTATTGCAATATAAATTACTATTGTGGCCAAAATCCATGATATCTCAAGAGCCATGGTTTCACCTCATGACTTGACTCTTTCCACATACTTGTTCGCATAGAAAACAAAGACAACAATGTAGATCACTGTTAAGATCACCAGAAAGTTGTATGTCAAAAAGGTGGGACTCTTCGCAAAAAGGTCCGTATATGGTAGAAAGAGGTAAACTAATGCCCAGACTGCGGAAAATACTAAGAAGTACTGGTCACTTTTTTCCATCCTACCTCCAAAATTGGCT
>LQMQ01000064.1 GCA_001515205.2 Candidatus Hadarchaeum yellowstonense | reverse complement strand
GCGTTTCCCAGCCCCTGCTGCCGCTGGTCATCGTCGCCCTTGCCGGCGCCGGCGCCATTGGTCTCGTCAGGAGGAGCAGGGCCCTAACCTGGGCGGGCCTCTGCGCCGCCTGGTCCTTTTACCTGCCCGTCCTGCTCGCTATCTTTCAGGTATCCATAGGCATGGCCCTGATCTACGGCGGGCTGCTGGCTTTCCTTTACGGGATTTGGTCCCCGCTGCTCTCCCTGGAGGCGACCTCCTGGCTGGTGAGGGGCCGGATCTCCGGGCTGCAACCTCTTCAGCCAGCCACCCCGGCGCTGATCCTCCTCGGCTTTCTCCTCCTTGCCCTGGGGCTGGCTCAGGTCGTCAGAGCGAGGCTCCGGGGCGCGGGGCTGGTGACGGACGGCCTCTACTCGCTGGTCAGGCACCCCCAGTATCTCGGCGTCAGCATTCTAACGCTGGGCTTTGTGCTTTATGGTTTGAGGCCAATTGACTTCATCGCCTGGGCCAATCTGGTCCTCCTTCAGCTAATCCTCGCCGGCGCTGAGGAGGCAAAGCTTCAGGAAAGGTTCGGCCGGAGTTATGCCAGCTACCGGGAACGGGTCCCCTTTATCCTGCCCTTCCTCCCCCGCCGACTCAGGCAGAGGTTCGGGGGTGTTTTTCCCGCGGGCTGGAAAAGAAAACTGGCCATAGCCCTGATCTATCTGTTGGTCATGGCCGCCCTGATAGTCTTGCTCTGGTTCGCCTGGCAGGCGAGCGGCGGCATGCTGATGAGGTGAAAGACCCGGAGCAGTTGGGCGCCGCGGGAAAAGTCGCCGTGAAATGTAAAAGGATTAAAACAAGGAGCGGAAAACGGAGTTTGGTGGGTCATTGCCGAGGAGGAGAGGTCGCTACACAGGCAGCCTGCTCATCGGCCTGGTGGCGGTGGCGCTGGTCGTCGGCCTGCTCGCCGGCGGAATTGTCAGCTACTCCGCCACGATGCAGGAGATCAGGCGGCTGCAGGATCAGCTCTCCTCCTTTGAGAATCAGTTTTCTTCACTCAGAAACCAGATCGCGGAGCTGGGAAAGGAAAACGTCATTTACGTGGTGCAGGACAACTTCTCCCTCTCCGACCTCTACGAGAAGGTCAAAGACGCCGTGGTGGTGATCCGCGGTGTCGTCGTGGGCGGCGTGGTTCAGGGCTCAGGTTTTCTGTACAACTTTGAGGGCCAGCCGGTGATAATCACCAACTTCCACGTGGTCAACGGGGCCGGGGAAATAACGGTGACCTTCAGGGACGGGAACACCTATCCGGCGACGGTGCTGGGAACCGACCCCTACGCCGACCTCGCCGTGCTTTCAACCAGTGCTCCCAATACCGAGATCAGAACCCTGGAAATTGTCAGCTCCTCAACGCTGAAGGTTGGTGACACCGTGGTGGCGGTGGGAAATCCCTACGGCCTCACCGGTTCCATGACGGTTGGCATTGTCAGCCAGCTCGGGCGCACCTTGCAGGAATCAACGATTGGCAACTATTCCATCGCGAACATCATTCAGACCAGCGCGCCCATAAATCCGGGCAATTCCGGTGGCCCGCTGCTGAACTACCGGGGGCAGGTCGTCGGGATCACCACAGCAATTGTGGCCGACTCCCAGGGGCTGGGCTTTGCGGTGCCCTCTAACACCATCCTGCGCGAAATAGAATCGCTGGTAACGACGGGGACCTACACCCGGCACCCCTGGCTGGGCGCGATGGGTCATGACATGAGCTACGAGATCGCCAAGGCAATGAAAACAGATGTGACCTACGGCTGGTTGATCGCCTCGGTTGTTCCCGGTGGCCCGGCTGACAAAGCGGGCCTGCGCGGCGGCACCCAGCAAATTATGACCAGCAGCGGGGCGCTGGTGACCATCGGCGGTGACATCCTGATAGCCATCGATGGGTTCCGCATCATCACCATCGATGACCTGTTGAGCTACATGGAGGAGCACACCACCCCTGGACAGGTGGTCAATTTCACCGTGGTCAGAAACAACTCCAGGATAAACGTCGCGGTGGAGCTGGGCACCAGGCCACCGTTGTAGCTTTTGATGCTGGCGGAGAAAGAGGGCAAAGATTAAAAACAGCCGTTGAGAGTGAGTTTGGGTAACAGAATGGTGAAGCTGCCCATGGTGGCGCCGGAGATATGCGCCCACTATCACAGCGGCCAGAGGTACGAGATTCACGTTAAACTGCCGATGGTGAAAAAGGAGAACATCGAGCTGAGCTTTTCCAAGAAGGGGTTCTGCATCAAGGCGCCTCGCGACGACGTTGTTTTTGCCACCTGTTACAAGCTGGAGCTTCCGGTCGACACGAACAGGATAAAAACAAAGTATTACGATGTGGAGGGTCTGCTGGAGATAATTGCCCCGCTGTTGAAGCCAGTAAAGACCAAGAGAATTCCCATCGAATGAAGCCGGGGACTCCATTTAGGCTTTATATGCCCGGAGCCAGCTGTTGGATTAGGTGGACTCATGCCCAACTGCGCTGTCTGCGGAAAGCCGCTGGAGCCGCCGACGGTGAAATGCGCTGGCTGCGGCGCCGAGATGCATCGTGGCTGTGCTAAGAAAACCATGGGGAAGAGCTACTGCAAGAGCTGCTACAAAAAGGGGAAAAAACAGGCCCGCTATGAAAGGATGGCTCAGCGCGATGCCTGGGGCTAGCTGGGTCAAAGCTTAATCCATCGGCGGAGAGATTTTTTAGGGCAGGGGTATCCGAGCCAGGTCTAAGGAGCAGGGCTTAGAACCCTGTGGCTAAGGCCTTCGTGGGTTCAAATCCCACCCCCTGCACCACACCGAAATTGTAAGGGCCATTCTGGCAAAAGTTATTTTTCATTTGTTCTGGCTTCCTTTAATTGGTGTCAAGATGGAGTGTCCCAGATGCGGCAAGGAAATC
The DNA here is from genome assembly GCA_001515205.2 of Candidatus Hadarchaeum yellowstonense. Lineage (GTDB taxonomy): Archaea > Hadarchaeota > Hadarchaeia > Hadarchaeales > Hadarchaeaceae > Hadarchaeum > Hadarchaeum yellowstonense. The sequence goes on along the minus strand of LQMQ01000064.1, from coordinate 5,995 downwards.
AAGCTGGTCAGATGTCCGGAGTGCAAGGGTGAGATTTCGGTGGAGGAGCTGAGGGCGCTGCTGGGTGTCTTGTTTCCTTCAATCCCGCGCCATATGGAGGAGCGCGTGGAACGTTTAAAGGGGCGGGCGGTGGGGCTCCCCGCTGATTTTGCTCGCACCAGCTGAACCCGTGGGACCTGTCTCCGCTCCGGTCTCCATCCGCGGCTGTGATGGCAGCTGCCGGTCCCAGAAAAGTCTAATTAGCAAACGGTGGATTTTAGCCCGGTGGATCTGCAGATGCCGGTCATCGCCCTGCTGTCTGACTTGGGGACAAAAGATTACTTCGTGGGGGCGCTGAAAGGCGCGATACTCTCAATAAATCCAAACGCGGTCATCGTGGACATCACCCACGAGGTCCCCAGGCACGATGTTTTAACGGCGGCCTTCACGCTGGCTCATGCTGCGGAGACATTTCCGAAGAACACCATTTTCGTCGCGGTGGTGGACCCGGGGGTGGGGACGAGCCGGAAGAGCATCCTGCTCACGACCGAGAACGGGTTGTTTTTCATCGGCCCCGACAACGGGATCTTCACCCTGGTGGCGGAGCGGTTCGGGGTGAAGGAGATCAGGGAGCTAACCAACAAGAAGCTGATGAGGGACGAGATCTCTTCCACCTTCCACGGGCGGGATGTTTTCGCCCCCGTCGCAGCGCACCTGAGCCGGGGAATTGCCCCTGCAGAGGTGGGGCCAGGGCTGCCGGGGATGAAAAGGCTGGAGCTGCCCCGCCCCAAAATTGAGGGTGGTGAAATGGTCGGCGAGGTTTTATTGATCGACGTTTTCGGAAATATCCTGACCAACATCGATCGCGAGCTCATCGAAAACTTCGCCGGGGTCGGTGATGAGTTGGAACTGGACATCGAGGGGAAAAAGCTGATCGCCAAGTTCGTGAGGACTTTTGCTGAGGTCGGGGTCGGGGAGACTGTCTGCTACGTGGGCAGCGCCAACTTGCTCGAGGTGGCAAAGAACCAGGGGAACCTGGCGGGGGACATCGCTGCGCGCGCCCACCTCAAAATCCGGTTGAGACGGGTCAAGGGATAACGAGAGGGCTCAGGAGGTGAACAGCTTGTCCCGGCACCTCCCGCAAAAGTTGGGAGATTTTTTGTCGACATCAAGGATGCTGTTGGAAAAGCTCATGACGCACCCTGGATCGGGACAGTGGCTGAGGCCGAAGGCGTGGCCGATTTCATGGACGGCTTCTTTGAGGGTTCGCCCCCACAGCACATCCCGGTCCGGCGGCATTCCGTAAAAAGCGGGATCCAGACGGCGGATCGACACCAGCGCCGCCCGCCCGGAGCACAGCCCGAAGACAAAGTTGAGGTCAGGGACGTAGACATCGAGGTCGGTGATCACGAGGGTCACGCCACCCGTGGTCTCCTTCACCAGATGGCGGAGGATGACATCGGCCCGGTACTGCCGCCGCCTCGCGTCGTACGCCACAAGTAGCGGGTCGTCCACCGAATCCAACAAGTAGCCGTTGAAATGAGGCCTGAAGATCTCCACCAGTTTTGGCGGCAGCCTCTGCTGGAGGAAGCTCGGTACCCCCGCGGTGCTGATGATCCTGAGCTGCATTTACTTTCCAGAAAATCTTGATCCAGCTGCTTAAGTAACTTTATGGGTGCCCTCTGCGACCAGTGAGAAATGCCCCACCTGGACGGGGGGTGAACGCGATCCAACCAGAAGCTTTTTTGTCGGCGATGTCGGAAAAATAGTGGAGGTGAAGGTAATGGAGACACCAGAAAAACTGCTCCAAAGGGTGGGGATCCAAGGATTGGCGGCGGCGATATTGATGATCATCTTCGGGGCCCTGATCATCGCCTTTCCAGCGTTGATATCTTGGCTGGTGGGAATTTACCTCATTGTTGTCGGGGCGCTGAACCTGGCGGGAGAGATGGAGAAGAGGGGGGCGGCCAAGGCGGAGTCTCCGGAAAGCGGGGCGACTCAGGCCGGAAAGTGAGGCACCATCGCCCTCAGCTCCGCGGTGGAACAGCGGGCTGCCGGCAGCAACCGTAGTATTTATTTGGGTGAGCAGATAAGGTTGAAAAGCTGATAATATGCCAAAGCCCACGGGACCAACCAACCCACAGCTGAGGAAGCTGCTGCGGTTGCTTCGCGAGCAGGGGAAAAAGCAGCAGGCGAGGATCTGGCTGGAGATGGCCGAGAGACTCGAGCGTCCGCGGAGATCTCGCGCCGAGGTCAACCTGAGTCAGATCAACCGCTATACCGAGAATGGGAGCACCGTGGCGGTTCCCGGCAAGGTGCTGGCCGCGGGAAGGCTAGACCATCCGGTCAGGGTTGCGGCGCTGACTTTCTCGGCGGCGGCGAAACGGAAGATCATTGCGGCCGGTGGCAGCGTCCTGACCCTGCAGCAGCTGCTGGAGGAGAACCCGACGGGCAAGGAAGTAAAGCTGATGGGGTGAGAGGATGATCATCATCGATGGAAAGGATCTGGTTTTGGGCAGGCTTGCCAGCTTCGCGGCCAAAAAGCTGCTGGAAGGGGAAAAGGTCATCGTGCTGAACGCGGAGCAGGTGATCATCTCGGGAAGGAAGGAGGCGACTCTGGAGTCCTACAAAGCCTGGCTGGAAACGAGGAACATCGCCAATCCTCGAAAGGGCCCGTTTCATCCCAAGCGCCCGGAGGACATCGTGCGCAGGGCGGTGCGGGGGATGTTGCCCTACGATAAGCCCAAGGGAATGGCCGCCTACCGCAGGCTGCGCGTTTATGTTGGTGTTCCTGAGGAGTTTTCGGGAAAGGAGGTCACCACCGTGCCCAAGGCCAGCCTGGCGGAACTCAGCTCCAGGCGCTTTATCAGGGTTGGTGAGCTGAGCAGGCTGTTGGGAGGGAAATTCTGATGAAGACGGTAATCGCAATTGGAAGGAGGAAGGCCTCTCTGGCCAAGGTAAAGATCAGACCAGGAAAGGGCCGGATCATAGTGAACAAGAGATCGCTGGACGTTTTCGAACCGGAGCTGGCCCGGCTGAAGATCCTGGAGCCACTTCAGCTGGTCCCGGAGTTGACCCGGGATGTCGATATCGAGGTCGAGGTCAAGGGCGGAGGGTTCATGGGCCAGGCGGAGGCCGCCCGGACGGCGATAGCCCGCGGACTCTTTGAGTGGACGAAAGATGCCAAGGTTCGCGAGATCTTCAAACAATACGACTGGACGCTGGTAAAAAGCGATGTGAGGTTCAAGGAGACCAAGAAGCCGGGAGGTCCCGGAGCGAGGGCCAAGTTCCAGAAGAGCTACCGTTGAGGTGTTAAAAATGAGACCCGTACGCTGCTTCACCTGCGGCAAGCTGCTCGCTGACAAATACGATAAGTTCGAGGAGCGGGTCAAGAGGGGGGAGGATCCCGCCCGCGTCTTGGATGATTTGGGGCTGAAGCGCTACTGCTGCAGGACGGCCGTTTTAACCAGCGTTGATTTCTCCGATGAGATAGCCAAGTTCAAGAAATAGTAGGATTTTTACCCTGAGGCGACGCAATTTCTTTCATGACAACCGAGTGGTATCTGGATTTTGTTGACGCAGATTACCGGCCCTCAAGCGATGACCTGATCGCCCTCTTCCGGGTCGAGCCGGCCAGGGGCATCAGCATCGCGGAGGCAGTCGGGAGAATCGCTTCCGAGAGCTCGATCGGAACCTGGACCAAGCTGACGACGATGACGCCCGAGAAGAGAAGGCTCATGGCCAAGGCCTTTTTCATCAGAAAACCATGGGTGAAGGTCGCCTACCCGGTGGAGCTCTTCGAGACCGGCAACATGCCCCAGGTGCTCAGCTCCATCGCGGGCAACATCTTCGGGATGAAAGCCATTAAAAACCTCAGGCTGGAGGATGTCAGCTTTCCACCGGCGCTGATAAAGTCTTTCCCGGGGCCACAGTTCGGCATTGAGGGGATAAGGAAGATCTTCGGGGTGAAGGACCGGCCGCTGACGGTCACCGTGCCGAAGCCGAAGTTGGGGATGAGCAGCGAGGAGCACGCCGCGGCCGGCTACGAGGCCTGGCTGGGCGGGCTGGATCTGCTCAAGGACGATGAGAACCTTTCCAGCCAGAGCTTTAACCAGTTTGAGAGGCGGGCCAGGCTCTCCTTCAAGATGAGGGACAAGGCGGAAAAGGAGACGGGAGAGAAGAAGAGCTACCTCATCAACGTGACCGCCGAGACTAGGGAGATGCTCAGGCGGGCCAACCTGGTGAAAAAACTGGGCGGTGAATATGTGATGGTGGACATCCTCACCGCTGGCTGGGCGGCGGTGCAGACGTTGCGTGAGGAGTGCGAGCGCCTCGGCCTAGCCATTCACGCCCACCGGGCCTTCCATGCCGTCTTCACCAGGAACCGGAAGCACGGCATGTCGATGGTGGTGGTTGCCAAGGTGGCCAGGCTGCAGGGCGTGGATCAGATACACGTGGGCACGGTGGTGGGCAAGCTGGAGTCGCCCAAGGAGGAGGTGCTCACCCTGAAGGAGGAGATCACCAGCGACAGGGTGGAGGAATCGGGAGAGATACTGCCTCAGGACTGGTGCGGGATTAAGCCCGTCTTTCCCGTCAGTTCCGGCGGGCTTCATCCGGGACTGGTGCCCGAGGTGATGAAGCTTTTGGGCAGGGATATCCTGATTCAGGCCGGCGGGGGCGTCTGGGGCCATCCCGATGGCGGCCGCGCGGGAGCGATGGCGCTCCGGCAGGCCATTGAAGCCACCCTCGACGGCGTTCCCCTGACTAAATACGCGGAGAGCCACCGAGAGCTGAAGCGCGCCTTGGAGACCTGGGGATATTCCCGGCCAAGGTAAAAGTTGACGGGGCGGGGACGATGGCATCGTACAAAGTTGAATTGATCACACCAGAGGAGAAGGACGAGCTGTTCGACCGCAACCTCCCTCGCTACCTCTACACCAAGAAGGCCAACATCTACGGCTGCTGCATAAAGCTGCTGACGGAAATCGAGGAGATAAAGGACAAATGGGAGGAAAATTTTTACACGATGGACGAGAACATCCGCTCGCACGGACGCCTTGTGGTGCTGCAGGAGAAGGAGGGCGGGCTAAACGTTAAGTACGACCCATACACGAACACGGCTTTTCTGACCAACGTGAATTACTACGGATGGGTGAAAAGCATCGCGCTTGCCGTGGCCGGTGACGTGCTGGAAGATGAACACGGAATTTACTCCGTTCACGGGGCGGCGATAGACTTCGGCGGCAATGGCGTCTGCATCATCGCTCCCTCGGGCACGGGGAAGACGACGCACTCTTGGGGCCTGCTGAGGCACCCGGAGGCGAGGCTGGTCTCGGATGACTGGTTCTTCGTGCGCTTGTTTGATCGGGGCCATCTGGCGTTCGGTTCCGAGAAAAACTGCTACATTGAAGCCGACATCGGAAAAATCTGGGGAGAATACCTGCCGCTGGTGGAGCGCTCGCACTTTGATGAAAAGGGACGGGCAGTGGTGAACGTGAGGTGGATCGTGGGACCTGGTGGGGTGGTACCCATGACCACGATAAAAAAGGTCATACTCCTGAAAAGGGACAGTTCTGATGGGAGGGAGGTCTACCAGGTTTCCCCGGAGGAGGGACTGGACTACCTCATCGCCAACGATTTCTGCAATCCCCATCAGCTGGTGAAAGATCGTAGAAAAATGAACTTGAGGAAAAAATTTTTCAAGAGCTTTCTGGAGCGGTCGGAGGTCTACGTGGTGAACACGGTCCCACCGCCGGCCGAGACCCACGAAAACATCCTGCGCCTGCTGAGATCGTAGAATCGGCACAACCACCGGTGGGAGGCCTGGGATCAACATCGGGCGAAAGAGGCGATTGGGCGCTATGGAGTACTCTCTTATAATAAGGTGACGTTAATCCTTTGGGGGCCGTGGGGTAGCTTGGTCTAGCCTCTCAGCTTGGGGTGCTGGTGACCTGGGAGACCGATGCTGAGCCTCGGTCCAGGAATTCAAATCCCAGCGGCCCCACCAACATTTAGC
>LQMQ01000062.1 GCA_001515205.2 Candidatus Hadarchaeum yellowstonense | reverse complement strand
GCCCTACCTTTACCCGCCCGCCAGCGGCGCTGACCCGCTGCAGCTGGACGCCAACGGCCTGAGGGAAAAACTGGACGGCGCCCCGGATATCGTCCGCGGGCTCGCCGTGAAACTCGGCCTGGGCGGCCCGCTGGCGGAGGAGATCTGCGCCCGTTCCGGAATTAACAAGGGGCTCAAGCCGGGAGAGGCCTCGGCAAAGGATCTGGAGAACATCCTCGCCTCCATCAAGGAGCTCTTCTCCCAGAAGGTCTCCCCCTGCATCGTTTTCACGGAGGGCAAACCCGTCGATGTAGTTCCCTTCGATTTCAAGGTTCACCTGGGGAAGGAGGTCAAACGCTTTGAGTCCTTCAACGAGGCGCTGGACGAATACTTCAGCACTGTGGCGGTGATGGCTGAAAGTGAGAGGAAGAGGCGGGAGTACGAACAACGGCTGGAGAGGCTGCGCCGGCGCCAGCTGGAGCAGCAGTTGCAGTTCGGCGAGTTCTACCGGAAATCATCGGAGGCCAAGCGGAAGGCCGACATGATCGCGATCCACCACGCCCAGATCGACGAGATCCTGACGGCGCTCAACCAGCTGAGGAAGGAGAAGGGGAGCCAGGGCGCCTCCGAAGCTTTTCAAAGGGCCAGGGAGGCCGGGGAAAGCTGGACCCTGCCGGTGAAGGAGGTGGATTTTGAGAAGGGAAGGGTTGTGATCGAGCTCGCCGGCCAGACGATGGAGCTGGAGCTGCGGGCCACGGCTTATGAGAATGCGACGCGGTATTACCAGGAATACAAGGAGCTCGCGGAGAAGGTGGCCGGGGCGAGAAAGGCCCTGGAGCAGACGGAGCAGGAAATGGAGCTGATGCAGGCGGCGAAGCCAGAGGTCAAGGTTTCACCTCCGCCGAAGAGGCGAAAGCCCAAGTGGTTCGAGCGTCACCGCTGGTTTGTCTCCTCGGACGGGTTTCTGGTCATCGGGGGGAGGGATGCCAGCGGAAATGCGGAGATAGTGGAGAAGCACATGGAGCCCAGCGACCGCTACCTCCACGCGGAGATAATCGGGGCCCCCCACGTGGTGATCAAATCGGCGGGGAGGGAAATCCCGGAGACCACCCTCATCGAGGCCGCTGAGTTTGCGGCCATGCACTCGCGGGCGTGGCGGGAGGGGCTGGGCAGCCTGGACGTCTACTGGGCGCTGCCGGAGCAGGTCTCGAGGAAGGCGCCCTCGGGGACCTACCTCCCCAAGGGCAGCTATATCATCCATGGGAAGAAGAACCTGCTGAAGGTCCCGGTGAGGGCGGCGGTCGGAGTGATGAACATCGACGGCGACCAGGTGGTCGTCTGCGGGCCCAAGAGCGCCGTGGAAAAGCATTCAAAGGTCGTTGTCGAGATCTATCCCGGCTCGAGGAAGAAATCTGAGCTCGCCCGCGAGATCCAGGTGAAGTTCAGGACCGAGGGGATCGAGGTCCCGGTGGAGGAAATAGAACGGGTGCTGCCTCCGGGAAGGGGAGAAATCAGGTGAATTGTGGAGCTCCGAAAGTGTTTGTTTAAAATTGGAGTTTCAAAATAATTTGTCTTAACCTGCCTGCTACTTCACGGCGGCGCTTGTGCCCACCTCCGGAGAGAGCATCGGAGACAACCAAAACTCACCCTCATTTCAACCTGACTCAACTGCTCAGGGCCGCGAATTTAACGGTGGTTTCCCAGGCCTGTGTCCTTTTTTTAACCAAGGGCGACGTCGAGCACCATCATTATCAGAAAACCAAGCATCGCACCCAAAGTGGCAACATCGGCGCTTCCTTCCACCTGCGACTCGGGAATCAGCTCCTCGACAACCACGAAGATCATCGCACCGGCGGCGAAAGCCATGGCATAGGGCAGGATCGCCCGGGACGCGATGACCGCCGCCGCCCCGACCACGGCTGCAACCGGTTCAACTACCGCCGACAGCTGCCCGTACCAGAAGCTCCTCAGCAGGGACAGCCCCTCGCGCCTCAGCGGCATTGATACCGCCAGCCCCTCGGGAAAGTTCTGGATCCCTATCCCCACTGCCAGAGCCACCGCACCGGCCGTCGTGGCAAAGGGAAGGCCGGCAGCCGCTGCTCCGAAGGCAACTCCCACGGCGAGCCCCTCGGGGATGTTGTGAAGGGTTATGGCGAGAACGAGAAGAGTGGTCCGTTGCAGGCTCGTCTTCGGTCCCTCGGTCTTGCTCTCCGGAAAACCGAGGTGCAGGTGCGGCAGGATCCTGTCCAGGACCTGCAGAAAAACACCGCCGGCCATGAAGCCGATCGCTGCCGGTAACCAGGCCGGAAGAACTCCGCCGGCCGATATCTCTATCGCTGGGATAAGAAGGGACCAGACACTGGCCGAGATCATGACCCCGGCCGCAAATCCCAGCATCCCGTTCATGATTTTTTTGTTCGGCTCACTGACGAAGAAAACCCCGGCAGCCCCGATGGCCGTCAGCCCCCAGGTGAAAATGGTGGCAAGCAAGGCCTGCAGCAGGGGCGGCAGCTCAAAAAAATTGAACATGTTTCAACCCTCCGGAGCATCACCGGTAACTAATCACCTCCGGAGTAAATATCCACCACGTGATGACAAAAGCATGAGCGGCCGGTCGACTTCAGTCACGGAGTATTCCGACCACGGGAAATTTTTTCAAAAGTTCCGCCGGGTGAGGGGCTCTCCCCATGCTCTCGGTCAAGTCCTGGCCGGCATCGTGCAGCACGTGGTGCCTTCCACCTTTCCAGTGAAAACTTTCCGTGACATCGTAGACCTTGCCGTCGTGGGCGACGTAGGCGGGAGCACCGTTTCTACCGTTGTACCGGGAAAGCTCCTCCCTGCTGAAAACCCTCACCGCTGACAACCTCCTCAAAAATTGGAGATGGGGGATTAAAAAACTCCCCCAAACTCATCTCAGAAACTTTGACACAAATGGTGAAGTTTCGCCCCTCCGCAGGTAGTGCCCGGACGGACCCTCGCCCAAGAACTCGGAAAACCACGACTCGTGCTCGATCTCTTCGTTGAGTATCGCTTGGGATAGGTCATAGGTGCGGTGATCCTTTCCCGCCGTCAGGTTACAGATGTGGGTATATCCGCGCACGGCGCATCTCTCCGCCTCCACCAGCACCGTCAACATCGCCTTGATGTCGGTGGGATCCCGCGGCAGGCTGGCGGGCGGGCAAGCTGAGATGTCGTGGAAATCCTTCAGATTACCGGGAAGCTTGCCACCCAGCTCATATATCCGGGGCACAAGGGCTTCAAAGTGGTTCCTGTCCTCTATGCGCGCCGTCTCGGCGATCTCCTTTATCCCCTCACCCTGCAGACCGATCAAGTTGACCCGGAGTATCGTGTAATAATAGTAGGTCGTTAACTCCGCTGCCGCGTTCTTCACCAGCAGCTCCACCAGCTGATCGACGTTTATTCCGGCTCTCTCCACCATTTCTCGGGCAACCTTTGCCGTTTTTTCACCCCCTTTCGCCTTTTAAACGACGACTCCGGCTTTCCTCAGCGCCTCTTTGCCGGAGTCGGTCAGAAGATACCTTCCCCCCTCTTCCCGCAGGTAGCCCGCTTCCGTCAGATCCCTTAGACCGCTTCTCACGCGGAAGAGCGGCAGCTTTGTCTCCTCGGCGATCTCCTCCGGGGTGCGAGATTCCACCGCGGCCTGGAGCAACTTTTTGCCCGACTCCGTTGGCCTTCCATCAGGGGAAACACAGCCCAATCCTTCACCCCGGCAGTTTCTTCTTGCAGAAGTACCAGTCCTTGCACTCGTAGCCTTCTCTGAGCCTCTCCTCCGCGGCCTCCTGCGTGGCGGGCGGAGGCACGATGACGTCGTCGCCCGGCCTCCAGTTGGCCGGTGTGGCGACGTGGTGCTTGTCGGTCGTCTGCAGGGCATCTATCAGCCTCAGGATCTCATCCGTGTTTCTGCCCGTCGTCAGCGGGTAGTAGATCATGGCTCGCACTATGCCGTTGGGGTCTATCACGAAGACACATCTGGCTGTCTCCGTCTTGCTCTCCCCGGGCATGATCATGCCATACAGCTGCGAGACTTTCTTGTCAAGGTCGGCGATCACGGGGAAGGGGATCTTCACCCCGAACTTTTCCTCGATGTTCCTGATCCAGGCGATGTGGGACGAGACGCTGTCGACGCTCAGCCCCAGTAGCTGAACATTCCTTTTCTGGAGCTCATCGTAGATCTTCGCAAATGCGATGAACTCAGTCGTGCAAACCGGCGTGAAATCGGCTGGATGCGAGAACATCACGAGCCAGCTTCCCCGGAAATCCGAAAGTTTCAGTTTCCCGTGGGTGGTCATCGCCTCAAACTCCGGTGCCTTTTCACCGAGTCGCGGCAAGGTTCCGGCTGGAGCTTCTTCCATTTTTACACCTCCTCCTTTTTCCGATAAAAATAAATTAATTTACTTATTTATTAATCTTTTGTCCGAAAATAGGATTTATAAGTCTGAAATTAGTATTAAAATCGGGTAATATCATGGTAGACGCTGTCGACCTGAAGATCATCAGGATGCTGGAGGAGGACGGAAGCCTTCCCTTCACCAAGATAGCCAGAAAGCTGGGTCTGGATGAATCCACGGTGAGGAAGAGGGTTCTCTCGCTGAAGAAGAGCGGGGTGATAAGAAAATTTTCCATTGTCGTTGAGCCGGCCAAAATCGGCTTCAACGCCGTGGCGCTGGTGGGCGTCGACGTTGCCCCGGACAAACTTCTGGAAATAGCGGAAAGGCTGGCCCAAATGCCGGAGACCAGATATGTCGTCACCTCCACAGGCGACCACATGATAATGACGGAAATATGGGCCAGGAACTCCAAGGAGCTTTCCCAAATCTTATCGGAAAAAATAGGGGCCATCGAGGGCGTGAAAAAGATCTGTCCGGCCATCGTCCTTGAAAAAATAAAGGGATGATTCCAACCCGCCGGACCGTTGCGGCAAGGCCAGCGCCGATTGAAAACCCGAGTTAAACGAGCCGCCGACTGGGAGAAAAAAATTGTGGAGCCCCGAGCGGGATTTTCGCCACGGGAATCGAACCCGCGACCTCCACCTCTTCGGCCTGGGCTACCAAGGTGGCGCTTTCGGTTTGAAACGCTGCCGTTTCAATCTACCGACTGAGCTACCGGGGCTCCATTCTGAGTTAAACCTGTTTTGTTTAAATCTTTCTAAAAGCGAGGGGGACCATTTATTAGCCAGCCTCACCTAGAGGACGCTGGGAGAAGCGTGAGGGTGGGAATCATCGGTGGCGGCAACCTGGGCTCCGCGCTGGCCGAGGGATTTCTGAAGTCGGGGGTGCTCCGGGCGGAGGAAATCTTCGTCAGCGATCCAGAGGAGGAGAAGCTCAGGAAGCTGGCGAGGCTCTCACTCCAGGTGACGACCGACAACAGAAGGCTCGTCGAGGAATGCGATGTGGTCTTCATCGCCGTGAAGCCGGACAGGGTCGAGTCCGTGCTCAGGGAGGTCGAAGATCTCTCCGCGGGAAAGCTGTTTGTCTCCGTGGCGGCCGGAGTCTCCACGAAGTTCATCGAGGCCAGGACCAGGGCCCGCGTGATCCGGGCCATGCCCAACATCTGCGGCTCGGTGCTCAAGATGGCCTCGGCCTTCTCGCCGGGCTCCAGGGCCACCAAGGAGGACGAGGAAATCGTCACCCGCCTTCTGGGCAGCCTCGGGACCACCGCCAGGGTCGAGGAGAGGCTCATGAGCGCCGTCACCGGAATCAGCGGCAGCGGCCCGGCCTTCTTCTTCTACCTCATCAAGGCAGTGCAGGAGGCCGGGATGGAGCTCGGGCTTTCCCGTGAGGTCGCCTTCAAGCTGGCCGCCCAAACGGCCCGCGGTGCCGGGGAAATGGCCCTGACCTCGGAGGAACAAATAGATGAACTCATCCGCAGGGTTTGCACGCCGCGGGGCACCACGATCGAGGGCATGAAGGTTCTCGAGGAGAGAAAGGTCGCCGACGCCATCAGGGAGGCGATCAAGGCGGCGGCGAGAAGGGCCGAGGAGCTCTCGAGGTAGACCTGCGGCATCTTCAACCTCAGTTCTCGCGCAATTATTTAGCGAAAGGAGAGATTATTTAATGATTAACATGGGGGAAAAATTTTCCCGGGAGCTGCCGGTGGACCTCAGCACCATCCTGAGAAAACTGCTGCGCGGTGAAATCTCGCTGGAGGAAGCCGAGCGCCGGCTGCTGGCACTCAACATCAGGAGGATCAGGGACCTCGCCAGGCTGGATCCCGGGAGGAACTGCAGGACCGGTGTTCCCGAGGTGGTCTTCGCCGAGGGAAAGGACCCCAGAACCGTCGCTGAAGCTGCGGCCGCTCTGGCCAAGGAGAACGGCTATGCTCTGGTCACCCGCCTGAGCCCGCCCCAGCTGGCGGAGCTCAAGAAAAGACTGGGCAGGAGGTTCGAGCTGGAGATAAACACCCTGGCCCGGGCGGCGGTGATCAAGAGGAGGGGCCATGTCTTCCCCCAGCAGGGAAAGGTGGGAATACTCGCCGCCGGCACCGCGGACGTCCCGGTTGCCGAGGAGGCGGCGCTGGCGGCCAGGGTCATGGGATGCCAGGTGCTGAAGGCCTATGACGTCGGTGTCGCCGGGATCCACCGGCTCTTTGAACCCTTGCAGCGGATGGTTGAGGAGGGCGTCTCCGCGCTCGTCGTCGTCGCCGGGATGGAGGGAACCCTGCCCTCGATCGTCTCCAGCCTGGTCGACGTCCCCGTGATCGGCGTCCCCACCTCGATCGGCTACGGGGTGGGGCTGAAGGGGATCGGGGCCCTGGTCACGATGCTTCAATCCTGCTCGCCCAAGCTGGCTGTGGTCAACATCGACAACGGCTTTGGCGCCGGGGTCTTTGCGGCCTCAATCGCCAGGCGCTCACGATAAAATCAGTTAAAATCAGCGGGGCTCCCCACCGCCGGGGCCGCCACGACCTCCCCAGTTTTGGCGCCATGACGCGAGCAGCAAACCACCGGATCGGAGCTCACCGCTGAAGATCACATCCATCATGCTGCTCGGAACTATATCACGGGAACGATCAACATCAGCAGAACCACGATCAGTATTAACGCGATCAAGATCATGAACACCGGCATGTCGTCGCCTTTGGTCTTTTCCTCGACTTTTTTCTCCGGCTCCGCTTTCACCTCGTGCTTCACCTCTGGCTGGGCCTTGGCCTCCGCCTTCACCCTGTGCACAACCTTTTTCTTTCGCGGCAAAACATCCACCTCCCTTTTTTCCGCCTCCAATAGTCCTGTTGGCGATGGAGGAATAAAAATGCCTCGCCCGGTGGCTGCCAGGGGAGATGCCGGGCCTGGGCTGAAAGCTTTCAACTGATCCCTGCACCGCGCCAGCCGAGTCTCAGTTGCTGGGATTGGTGGAAACATCCCTGGGGCGGCCGGAGACGCTGGCGCGATGATTTTTAGCGGGCTGAAGGCCTTAACCTTCCCGATGCAAAGCGGTCCCAGGTTCAAACCACCGCGTGAGCAGGCCAGTTAACTGCGCCCCGAGCCCCAATCCATCGCGCTCGTGAAAGTCGGCCCAGACGCCGGAAAGGACACCTTTAAGGAAGGAAAGAAAACAGCATCATGGTGAAGCATGAAAAGGGCCCTCATCGGCGCGGTAATTTTGGTAGTGATCGTTGTCCTGGGCGTCGGTTTGGTCATAAACCTGAGCAAAGGGCCGCCGCAGGGGGGAGAAACTTCACCCCAGACAACCACGACCGAAGGAACCTCACCGGGGGAAGAATTTCACTACACCTTTACCCGCGACTGGCTGAAGAAGGGCAACCTCTGGGTTTTCGATCAGCCCCCGCCCGAGTACCTGAGGGAGATAGGCGCGACGGGTACCGCCTTCTCCGTCTACTACAATGGGTTTAACGAGTATGACAGGAACTATGTGGAAACGCTGCACCGCCACGGCTTCAAGGTGACCGCCAATTTGCCCACGGTGCAGTCCGGGACCACCGAGAACCTGGAGCTCAGGAGGGAGGCCGCGAAGAGGGACGTTTACGGCAACCCCATACAGTTCCTGGGGCTGGAGGAGCCGGAGATGTGCGGCAACCACCCGCTCTGGAGGGAGTTTCTCAGGAACAGGATCGCGGAGCAGGCCCGAGGTGACGTGGACGGGATCCTCATCGATGAACCGGGAGAACCCGGGAACTGCTTCTGCGACTACTGCATGCAGGCCTTCAACAATTACCTGGCCGAACACTATTCTCCCGAGGAACTGCAGCAGCTCTTCGGGATAACCGACCTCTCCACCTTCAACTACCGGGACTACCTGCTGGCGCACGGGGGCAAGAACTATTGGGATGATCCCAACCCGCAGCTTCAGGTCGCATATCTGCAGGCCAGGTACTGGAACAGGAGGGAGTTCCTCGGGGAGCTCATCCAGCACGCCAAGCAGGCCGCCGGGTGGGACATTCCGGTGACGGCGAACACCTACGGGCTGGAGCCCAACCAGCAGATCTTAATCCCATTCCTGGACTTCGTGATCTTCGAGATGCCCATAACCGCGGAGGTCAATGGAACTTACCGGCCCTACCTCAGGCCCCTCCCGGGAAAGAACCTCACCACCTACCTCCTGGCCGGGGCCCTCGACCCGGAGAAGCCGTTTTCGGGTTTTCCCGACGTCTTTGAGCTGCAGCACCTCTCCGAGGACGAGTGGTGGTTGTGGCGGCACTGGCTGGCGGAGGCCAGGGCCTGCGGCGCCTCCTTCATGATCCCCTACCAGGCCTACGTCTACGGAGGGGGATCCTACACCCTGGAGGCGGACAAGATCTCCCCCTACACCAGGTTCTTCGCCGGGCACCCGCAGTACTATGAGAACCTGAAGAGGGTGGCCACCGTGGCCCTGCTCCACGACCTGCACTCCGCCCTGACCAACCGGTACACCTGGCAGGCCAACCTGGCTTGGGGGAGCTTTGAGAACCTGGGGATGATCCTGCAGGAGGCTCAGGTGCCTTTCGATGTCCTGTATCGGGGGGACGGGATCTTCGTGCAGAAATCCCTGACGCTGGAGAAGATGAGGAACTACAGCGTGATAATCGTCCCGAGGTACTATGACCTGGATAACGATCTCCAGGACCTCCTCTCCCAGTACACCTCGCTGGG
>LQMQ01000061.1 GCA_001515205.2 Candidatus Hadarchaeum yellowstonense | reverse complement strand
GGAATTTCTCTTCGGCCCCGTGCCGGGCTCCCCATTGCTCACCGTTTTGATCTCGGCGATCTTTTCTATGCCGGCGAATTTAGCATCTTCGACCGTTGCATCATTAATGATGGGTCCTCCCTTGACAACAAACGTGATCTCCTTATCCTTCGGTTCTTCTAAGAGAATGCGGTCGAAACTTATCCCACCCGGCCTAAACTCCGGTTCCAAGGGCAACAGGCCCCGTTCCAGTCCGCGTCAAAAAAATCTTGCCCCCCCGAGCTTAGTCAGAAAGAAAACCCAACCCTTTTCCAACCCCGGCTTTGCCCAGTTGCCGTGCGACATCTCAAATTTATTTCGTTTCACCGGCTTCGGGTGCAAGTTTCTTTTGGGGCTGAGGAGGCGCCGGTGCTATGATGAGCTGGCGCCTTTCGACCAGCATGCGGGCGATCTTGCTTCTAGCACTCTCCAGACAACGCCAGACGGTTCCGCGGGAAATCCCCATCTTCGACGCGGCCTCCTCCTGGTTCAGCCCTTCGTGATAGATGAGACGAAAAGCCTCAAACTCATCGTACGTCATGTAAATCGGCTCTCCCATGGGCGCTGGCAAACCATCAGGGGTAATGGGACTGAATTGGGTAAGACCCGGGACGATCCTCACAAAACGGGGTTTCATGGGCCTGCCCGGCCCACCCATCCGCCAGCACCATCTCCTTCGCATAAAAATCGATATTTTTTTGTTCATTTACACATAATAAGATTTCCGAATGCTTTGCCGTGTTGCGTGACTTGTCGTTACATTGTGACTAATATTGATGAAAAGAAAATCACCGCAGCCCGGGAAGGTTGCGATGGTGGATTCCGACACGAAAATAAAGAATATATATCCCGAAACCAAGTTGAGGTGGTTATATGGACCTGAAAACCCTTCACAAGATCGGCTACGGGTTGTATCTCGTCAGCTCTAAAGCGGGTGAGAAATTAAACGGACAGATCGCCAACACCGTTTTCCAGACCACCTCCGAGCCCCCGACGGTGTCCATCTGCTTGAACAAGAAAAATCTCACCCACGAGATCATTCAGAAGAGCAGGGTCTTCGCGGTGTCGATCTTGGCCAAGGACACGCCGATGAAGTTCATCGGGGACTTCGGCTTCAAGTCGGGAAGGGAGACGGACAAGTTCAAAGAGGTCAAGTACAAGATTGGTGTCACCGGAGCCCCCGTTGTCCTGGAAAATGCCGTGGGATACTTGGAGGCGGAGGTCATCAACAGCCTGGACGTGGGGACCCACACCATCTTCGTCGGCAAAGTGGTGGATGCCCAGCTGATCAGGGATGCTGAACCGATGACCTATGCCTACTACCACGAGATAAAGAGGGGCGTCTCCCCGCCAACGGCCCCGACCTACCTGAAAGAGGAAAAGCCGGCCCAAGCCGTCGTGAGCCAGAAATACAAGTGCACCGTCTGCGGCTACATCTACGACCCTGAAAAAGGCGACCCTGACTCCGGCATCAAGCCGGGCACCCCGTTTGAGGAGCTCCCCGACAGCTGGACCTGCCCCATCTGCGGGGCCGACAAATCAGCCTTTGAAAAGATATAAGGAGATTCCAGGGCAAACGCGGCCCGGCAAGGGCAGCTGCGGCGCCTGATCAGAGAAAGGCCCTGGCGTCATCCTCTTCCCTGGAGCCTCTTCTCTCAAACTCCCTTGCGGCCTCCTCCAAATCTATCTCGCTTGAGGGGCCCCGCGATCGCCTCTGCCTGACCTTGACGAAGATGGGGTAGTTCACCGCCTCGCCGATGATCAGCGCCTCGCCGACGGGCAAAGATGAGATCATGGCAGCGACCTCACTGGTTATGGCCTCGGAGGACTGCTTGATGTGCTCCAGGTCATAGGGGTTGGTTATCCGCAGAATCACATTGGTGTTGGCCTGGGAAAGAACCGTCGTCGAAAGTCTCACCGGCCGCTGGGAAATGAGCATCAGCGAGGCGCAGAATTTGCGGCCCTCCCTGGCGATCATCTCCAGCACCGACCGCGAAATCGCCGCCTCCTTGGACTCCCCCGCGGGACAGAACTGGTGGGCCTCCTCCAGACAGAGCAAAAAAGGCGGCACGCGGTTTCGCTTCCGGGAATGAAACAGCCTCCGGGCCGCGTAGGCCACGAGCACCTGTTTCTTGCGCAGGCTCGTCATGTCGCTCAGATCCACCACCAGAGCCCTTCCGGGAAGAACCACCCGCTCCCAGTTGGGGTTGTCGGCGCGGTCAAAGATCCCGAGCGACTGAAGGTCGTTCAACCAGCTGACGAGGGCCTGCTGAAGCTGCTTGTTGACGCCGTCTCCACCCTCCACCCTGGCGATGACGTCGTCCAGGTCAAAGGGGCCCCTGCCGCTTCTGGACTCCGCGTGCAGCGTTTCCAGCACGCGCTGCAGCTCGCGCGCCTGCACCCCGGACATCTCGGGCAGGAACTCCCGGAACTGGGCCAGGCTGACGTTGGGGACACCGATCCTGAACTCATCTCCTTTAAGCACGACCACCCGGTCCGAAAATCCGGGATCTTCGGCTAAGCCGGTGTATTCGCCGTGCACGTCCATTATCACCGTCGCCGGTCGGCCCTGCTCGGGGGAGCGGGACAGAATTTCCTCAACGATGACCGCGGCAAAATTTGAGTTGTGGACGATCAGGTCGTTCGCCACAAAATTATCGGAAGCCTCCACCGCCAGGTCGTAGACATAACCCGAATACTCCACGGGGTCCACCCTGACGATCTCATCGGCCAGGAGGTCGGGGCTCAGCCGGGAGAACCGGTGCCCGAGGTCGACATCCGGCGCTGGGGCCGCAGCACCTTTTCCAAAGTCAGTCCAACCCGGCGCAGCGATCTCGTCACCCGGCCTGAGTTCCCCCGCGGCCACCCAGCGGGTCTTTCCGTTGAGCCTGAGCAGGGGGTGGTTGGAGGTGAGGGAAATCCAGCTGCCTGACCCGAGCCTGATTTTCAGAAGCCTTCCGGAAAAATTTCTCCGCGCGAAGGCTTTGATGGCCGCCCTCCGCAACCTGAATCCATTGCCCAGGGTGAAAACTGACAGGCGATCAGGGTTTTCCCTGGTGAACTCCACGCCCCCTTCCACCTCTTTTCCCCGCGCCAGCGCCCCATCGACCAGTTCCCCGATGGGAATCAGCTCACCCGTGGAAAGGTGCACCGCGGTTTCTGGGGCGAGGCATTTCCCCGCGCCGCTCATCGCCAGAACCGCCAGGTGCTTGCGCAGCAGCCTGTTGAGATCGAGCTGGACCGGCAGCTCATGATGCCTCAGCTTTCCCACCTCAATCCCTCCGCTCGGCCTCAGCCCCAGAAAGCGCCACAGCAGTTCTGGCTCCGCCACCGAGACCTTCTCCCCCGGGGAGGGTGGAAAGGTGCTTCTCTCTATCCCGTGCTCCCCCTGGACCCCGAGGACCTGCGCCCTGGCCACCAGATACTCCCAGCGATCGGCGGGGAATATCGCCGAAAGGGGACTGCCCCTTCGCTCGTATTCCCTGACGGACTCCGCCCTCATGAAGTACCTGTTGGTCTTAACCAGATCGGTGACGAAAGCCACCGCCCGGCCTTCCTCGGTGTTGACCTCGACAAACTGCCCCTGGCGAACGGGAAGGCCGCGACCGGTGACGGTGACAACAAAACTGAAACGGTTCGGCGACGGTGAACCCTCGTCAACTATGACGGTGCCGATCTCCAGACGATCACCTCAAAAGGGCTTTTTCTCCCGCCTCAGCTCCAGGAAGAGGGAGGGCTCCAGACGGTCGGAAATGCTGTCCCTCACCAGGCAAAGATCCTCCTCCGCCAATCTCACGCAGGCGTCGGCCTCAACGATGACCGAGGGCAGACCGAATCCATCGTGGTGGGAAGAGAGGGCGAAGATCAGCGAGGCCACGCGATCGGCGGTGGCAGCCGTGTCCTCCCCCTGATCCAAGAATTCCACCCGCAGCGGCCGGTCAAAGGGGACGGTTTTGATGTAAAAGGCGCAGATTTTTGGGGCCCAGGGGCCGAGATCGCTGAGGACATAGCTCGCCGGCTTTTCCGCATAGGTGAAGGCCGAGGTGCGCTGGCCCACCTGGAGCAGGTGATTCAAGAGGACCGTGTCCCGCGACCTGTCCAAGACCGAGAAATCCTCCTTTTCCAGGCTGAGGCCAAACTTATCCCGGAGCTCACGCTTCAGGATCTCAACAAACCTGGCGCCGCGGCTGTCCTTGACGGCGCCGCAGAGCAGGACACCGGATCTCGCGCAGGTCTGATAGAGTTTGGTGTAGGCCTGAATTAACTTTTGATAGCGCTCGACCAGCACCGGGCTGCGGGGGAAGCGCTCAACGTACTGGGGAACTATGGAGCCGTCCAGCAGTATCGCCCCGATGCCGTCTCTTTCAGCGGCCTCTGTGGCCACTTCGAGCTCAGCCAGCTGGCGCTCCATTCCGGCCAGGAGCTGGAACTCCCAGGCGTCAAGCGGCTCGGCGACATCCACCATCCTCAGCGGCGGAAACTCGCTGGGGAGGTACTCGGCGCCGTTGAGCAGGGCCCGGCGGTAGTGAAAGATCACCGCCACCGCCCGGATCAGGATGAGGTCCAGGCCGTGGAGTTGTTGGTCCAGCAATCCTCCGTCGACACCGCACACCTTCAAATCTGAAAGGGGATCCCTCTTCACCTCCCTCACCAGGGACTTTTCCACAAGGTCTTCCACCCCGGCCAGGCTGACCTTTCCCAGCCCGGAAAGGACCTCGCCGATCCTTTTTCTCCTCCTCTCCTGGTCGATGATGCGTTCAACCATGGAGTCCAGGGCCCTCTCCAGATCACCGGGAAAACCAGCCGGCCATGCAGATGAATTCATTTGAGACCTCCGCGAAGGTTAAGGGTTCAAGCGGTTTCACCAGGCCATCATTTTTCTCCGACCAACCAGACTTCGCGGGAAGCTTTTAAGCCAATTTTGAGGAGGGGTCGCCGAAAGTAATGTCATTGAACTTTTCTGCTGTCACCACCGGAAGTGACCTGAAAGGGCGCCAAAAATTTGCTAGGAAAAATCAAGCCACTGGTAGGGGTTAAACTCAGATGGCGGCAGAAATAAGACCTCGGCGAGCCCCCGACGCAGCAGCTCGGCGTTGAGGTTCATCCAGAGACCATCGACCCTCACGTAGACCAGCGCCAGCGTGCGTCCGTAGCGGTCCCGAGGCTCGAGATCATCCACGTTCAAGCCCACCTCGGAACCCGGCGGGCAAAAGTTATCCACGAACTCCCTGGCCCTTTCCGCCCGCATCCTCTCCACCGGGTCGCTCGAGTGCAGCTCCGGGGCATTGATGCCGACCAGCCTCACCTTTTCCCCACCCTCCAGCTTTATCGTGTCGCCGTCGATCACGCAGGAAACCACCGCCGTCCTCTCGATGAGGGGCTGATCGGGGGTCCGCGGGCTCTGGTCCGGGTTCAGGCAGACGCTAACCGCCGCGATGGTCAGGGTTAAAGCGAGCAGCACGGGCGGGATCAACTTCTTCAAGGGTTCCCCGGAGGAATTTGAGAGGGGGTTAAAAAAAGGCGGGGAATCATCCCTCCAGCTGTTTCCTCGCGACGTCCTCCACCTTTCTGATGACCTCGCGGAGGGGAGTGCCTGTCTTCTCCGCGATGGCCCGGGCATCCTCGTACTCCGCGGCGCAGCTGACGACCCTGCCACCATCCCGCGAGATCTTCACCCGCGGCCTGAAGCTGCGGCCGCCGAGCCTGAGGTCGACCTTGACCACCTCCCGCTCCAGCGCATACCGGTGGACCGACGGCAGCAGCCGGACGCCGAGGGTTCCCGTCTCCCGCATCAGCAACCGGCTCAGCCTTTCCGAGTCCTCCGGCCGCGCCAGCACCCGCAGCAGAAAACCCGGCCTTCCCTTCTTCATCACCATGGGGATGGCCCCGGCGTCGAGGGCTCCCTCGGCCAGCAGCTTTCCCAGGGTGTAACCGATGACCTCCCCCGAGACGTTGTCCACGTTGGTCTCAAGGACGGCTATCTCCTGGGGCCTCAGCGATTCCACGGACTCCCCTAGGCAGACCCTCATGAGGTTGGGGGAGGGAAAATCCTTCTTGCCGGCGCCGTAACCGACCGCGGTGAGGCGCATGGGGGGAAAAACTCGGACAAAGCGTTCTGCCAGCGTGGCGACCAGCGCGGCCCCGGTGGGGGTCGTCAGCTCGTTGTCGGTGTCGACGCCGAAGAGGGGCTTGCCCTTGAGGATCTCGAGGACGGCGGGGGGAGGGATGGGCAAGTTGCCGTGGGTGGCCTTGGTCATCCCCCTGCCGACCGCGATTTCACTTGAGATGATCTCCCCCTCGAACAGGCCCAGGTCATCGGCCGCCGTGCACGCCCCGACGATATCGGCGACGGCATCGGCGGCTCCAACCTCATGCAGATGGAGCTCCTCAATTGGCCTGCCGTGAACCCTGGCTTCCGCCTCCGCCAGCCTCCTGAGCGCGGCGAGGGCCCTGGCTCTAACCTGCTCCGGCATGCTGACTTTCTTCAGCTTGGTCACGATCTCGTGGTAGCTTCTACCGCCCTCGTCCCGGGTCTCGACCTCAACTCTCGCGGCCCTGATGCCGTTTATCTCCACTCGCCTGATCCTCACCCTGACCTCACCGAGGCAACCGCCCGCCGAAGTCATGGCCCGCTTCACCCTCTCGGCCGATGCCCCGGCGTCGATGAGGGCCGCCGTCAGCATGTCACCGGAGACGCCGGCGATGCTGCAGTCTATGAAGGCCAGCTTCACTTTTTTCCCAATCCCGAATATCCTTTTATCAATATTAGGCTCTCGTTAAAGTCGGTGCCGCCGGGACAAGCTTTAACGGCGGGAGGACCTAACCAACTCAACATTCGGGCAACGCTGCGGTGGATGGTGACGGCATGAAGGAAAGCGTGAGAAAGAGGAGCCTGGAGTACAGCATAAGGGATGGCCTGGCCTGGTCGGTGAACTCAGGTCTCGGGGCCTCCTACATCACACCCTATGCCCTCGCCCTCAACGCCAACGCGATTCAGGTGGGCCTGCTCACCTCGGTCCCCACGCTGGCCGCGAGCCTCTCGGAGCTGAAGACCCCGCAGCTCATGCAGAGGATGAGCCGAAAGCGCATCGTGACCTCCTGCGCTTTGCTGCAGGCCCTGACCTGGATCCCGATCTCCCTGGTGGGGCTGCTGTTTCTCCTCTCCGGCTTCGATGGTCTTGTCGCTCCGACGCTGGTGATTCTCTTTTACACCGGATACCAGCTCCTGGGCTCCCTCGCCACCCCGGCCTGGTCCTCATGGATGGGCGACCTCGTCCCGGAGGGGGAAAGGGGCAGATTCTTCGGCAGGAGGAACACGATCATCGGGCTGTCCGGGATTCTGGCGATGCTGGCCGGCGGCTTCTTCCTGAATGCCTTCAGCCGGGAGGAGGTCCTGCTGGGCTTTCTGACGCTCTTCCTGCTGGCGATGGTTGCCCGGCTGATCTCGTGGTACTTTTTGACCCAGCAATATGAGCCGAAATTCCAATACCGCGAGGAGTACTACTTCAGCTTTTCCAGCTTCATCAGGAGGGCCAAGGACAACAATTTCGGCAGGTTCACCCTCTACATCGCCTTCATGACCACGGCGGTCTACTTCGCGGCGCCCTTCTTTTCCGTCTACATGCTGCAGGAGTTAAAGTTCAGCTACCTGACCTTCGTCATCATCACTCTGAGCTCCTCGCTCACCCACGTGATCTTCATGCCGCTCTGGGGCAGATTTTCCGACAGGCACGGCAACCTGATTTCGCTGAGGATAGCCGGGCTCCTGATCCCCCTCATACCCCTGCTCTGGCTCCTCTCCAGCGACCCCATTTATCTGGTCCTGGTGGAGGCCTTCGGCGGCTTTGCCTGGGCGGGCTTTGACCTGGCCTCGGTGAACTTCATCTACGATGCCGTGTCCCGACAGCGGATGGGCCTCTGCTTTGCCTACTTTGGGGTGCTCAACGGGGTGGGGACCTTTGCCGGCGCGACGCTGGGGGGTCTTTTCGCGACCTATTGCCGGGTGGGGTTCACCTCCGTTTTTCTCCTCATCTTCCTCCTCTCAGGGGTATCGCGGCTGGCGGTCTCCGCGGTGATGCTGCCCCGGATAAAAGAGGTGAGAAAGGTGGCACCGGTCAGGCCCCTGTGGTATTTCCTGGGTGGCGTCATCAGGAGAAGGCCGCCGGTGCATTCGCATTGAAATTTTTTTGGGGCCGGGCGGGCGCTGAAATTTTTCTTGGCGCTAAAGATGGCTGCCGAGACATTTGATCAAAGGGCGGCACCGCCATTTCGTTTGTTATAAATATAACAATGGTTCAAGAGGGCGTTTGTTATAAATATAACAAATGACGAGTTTCAACAGCGGGCCCATGAAAATAAGGAAAGTTGCGGGATTCGTTTGTTATAAATATAACAAATATTTTAGAAGACGGCGTTTGTTTGTTATAAATATAACAAATGTCCTTGATGTCGGTTTTTATCCTAAATACAAAAGGCCAATGGGGGGTCGTTTGTTGTAAATACAACAAAGATAAAAACGCCCGGAGAGAAAAAAGTATTACCAGCGGCGGCGCTCGCACCGGGATCGGTCACCGTTTCCCCTTTGTCCTCTCGATGAGCTCTTTGACCGTCACCCCGCCCACCACCCAGTTCTCCCCCGGATGCTCGTGAAATATCACCGAAATCGCTTCCCTCCTCAGCCCCGGGATGGCTTTCAGCAAAAGGTCGCAGATGTCATTGGCCATCTTGACCTTATCCTCAGGAGACAGCGCCCCCTTGGTCACGCTCACCTCAACCAGCGGCATCCCACCACCGAATTAAGTTTGTCCGCCCTGACTAAAAACCCAAGCCCCGGACCTCTGCCCCTCTGTTTTTAACTCCGGAAGAAATCGCCCGACCATCGACATGAAAACGATCCTCCCGCGTGACCTCCACCCTCGGCGTGGCGTCAACTCCCATCCGGCTGGCAGCTTAATTCCGGCCCGGTATCCCCTTTCCGCCGACAAGAAACGATTACTGCCCCAGCTGCCTAAGCTCGCTGACAAGCAGTGCCCTTTCCTTCTCCGAGAGAGTGGCCAGGTCGATGGGTAGCAAAAGATTGGCCCGGGCCTCCATGAAGCTGAAGCGCTTCTCCTGGAGGAACTTGTAAACGCTCTCAAACCCGAAACGGCTGATCAGATATTCCAGCCCGCCCAGCAAAACTACCGACTCCTTATTCTCCCGGATAAACTCCGATATCCTGATGCCGACCTTCTGCAGATCATCAACGCTCTCAAAACCAGCCACCGGCACGCCCGATATAATGACCATTTTATCCTTCGGGATGCCGTACTGCAACAGCTTGTCCGGCCTTTCCCGAGACAGACACAACCCCGGGACCTCGTGCAACAAAAGCTGCGCAAACAAGCGGTAGGCCAGCTCCTGCGACTGAATGAGGTAGCAATCGCCCGGGGTAATATTGTAGATCCTGTAGATCAGCTCCCGGGACCTCTTCTGGGCCAACT
>LQMQ01000060.1 GCA_001515205.2 Candidatus Hadarchaeum yellowstonense | reverse complement strand
CCGAGTAGCTCTCCCCAGGAAACCCAGTTATGATGTCTGTTGCCAAGGTTAGCTCCGGTATCCTTTTCCTGAATTCATCCACAATTTCCACGAAGTCCTTCACCCCATAGCCGCGCTTCATCAGCCCCAGGATTCTATCCGATCCCGACTGGAGCGGAAGGTGGATGAACTTGAAAATTTTTTGATTTTGGTAGACCTCTATTAACTCCTCCAGCATGTTCTTTGCATGCAGGGGGTTGATCATCCCGACGCGGACGAAAAAATCCCCTTTGATTTCACATACAGCCTTCAGCAGCTCAACTAGATTTGTCCCGGCATCCAGGCCATAGCAGCCGTTGTCCAGGCTGGTGAGCCAGATTTCCCGGCACCCATCGGCCAAAGCCCTCTTGACCTCTTCGATTATTACTTCCAGTGGATAGCTGGAGAGCTTGCCCCGATATGGCTCATGGCAGTAACTGCATTGCTGCAGACAGCCGCGGGCGATGGGCACAATGCCGATCACCGGGTTCCTCCTGCACCGCGGTAAGTTGGGCCTTGGCCACCACTGATCCTCCAAGAAAACCGCTTTCTCCCCCTCGAGGGCAATTTTTGCGGCTTCAACTATCTTTCCAACGGAGCCGGGGGCTAAAAGGGAGGCGTTGGGGTTGAACAGCTCAATTAACTTCCTCTCGGTTTTCGGCATACATCCGGCAACGATCAAGGGCTTGTTGAGTCTCGTCATCATTTTGATCTTGTGAAGCATCTTGTTGAAAGTTGGAGATTTGACCACGCAGGTGAAAATTACATTCAGGTCAGAATTTTCCCAGCTGTCCACCAGCTCAAAGCCCGCTTGGACCAGCAGACCTGCAGCGGCTTCATAGTCGGCAACGTTTGAGCTGCAGCCGTGGACGGTTAAATATACCCGGTTCATTCCCGCCCACCACTCGGTTAGGATGTTAAGGTGGTGATGTTTTTAATTGGTTGAGATTTCAAGTCAATTTTGATTTTTGCAAATATAATTGGCGGCGCGATGGGGTGCTGGTTATCCGAGCCCCGTGGAGCCAGCTGATTCTGCATAGATTGAGCTAGGCTGCCCGATCGGCTCACAAGCGGCCGCCGGAGGGAGATGCCTCCAGCGCGATTTATCAAAGATTTGCCCGAGTTCTCCCGCCCCAGTTCTGAAGCTTTGGATAAGAACTCCGCGTCATGAGATCCCTTCGGAAACCAGTTCATCCAATCTGGCATGTTCCTTTCCCTCTCCGCGGGTGGCTGGGAAGCAGGCCAAGGGCGAAGAACAAGCCACTCCACCAAGCTCGAATCCGATCAAAGCCAGTGCATCGTGATGAAGACAGCCCCGGGTTTTTGTCTCCGACCCCCCCATGCGATGGGGGCTCAAAGGCGGAGCAACTACGTGGTGTAACGGGAATTTATTTTCACGTAGTCGTAGGTCAGATCGCAGCCCCAGGCAGTGGCGCAGGCCTTGCCCATCGCCAGGTTGACGTGAATTTCAATCTCCCGGCTCCGCAGGATGTCTCTCGCCCTCTCCTGTGCCCGCTTCGAGGCAGGTTTTCCCTTTACCACCAGGTCCACCCTGCCCCTTTCACTGACGAGTTCAATGCTGATCTTTGCCGGATCGAAAACAGCACCGGAGTAGCCCAGGGCCGAGGCGATGCGGCCCCAGTTCGGGTCCCTGCCAAAGACAGCGGCTTTCACCAGATTGGACCCGGCCACAGCCCTGGCGGCCAGGCGGGCATCTTCCAGATTTCTCGCGTTTTTGATCAGGACCTCAATCAGATGGGTGGCCCCTTCCCCATCCTTGGCGATCATCCAGGCCAGTTCCGTCAGCACAAATTTGAGCCCCTCCCAGAATTCTTTATCCTTTCTTGCCAGGGTGATCTTGCGGTTTTTCGCCCGCCCGTTCGCCATCACGATGACCATGTCGCTGGTGCTCATGTCTCCGTCAATGTTGACCATGTTGAAGCTTTCATCAACGGCTGGCTGGAGTGCCGCTCTCAGCGCCTCCGGGGTTATCGCGACGTCGGTGGCGATGAACGCCAGCATGGTGGCCGTCTTCATCTTTGGGGCGATCATTCCGGCGCCCTTGGCGATGCCCCCGATGTTCACCGGTGTGCCATCTTCAAGCTCTATCTGGACCGCAATTTCCTTCGGAGTGGTGTCGGTAGTCATGATGGCCTTCGCCGCGTTGAGACTGGCCTCCCTGGAGTTGGAAAGTTCCTTTACAGCCGCGCGGATGCCGGCCTCCACTTTGCGCATGGGCAGGTAGGCCCCGATCAACCCCGTCGAGGCCACACCAACTTGATAGGGACGCAGCTTGAGCAGCCTTGCTGTCAGCTGGGTCATCCGGCGGGCATCGCGGAGGCCGCGGGCCCCAGTAAAAACGTTGGAAATCCCCGAGTTGGCCACGATGGCCCCGAGCTTTCCCCTTTTGATGTTTTTGGAGGTTACAATTACCGGAGCCCCCTTGACCAAGTTGGTGGTGAAGGCCCCGGCGGCGGTTACCGGTCCATCCTCGCTGGCGATTAGCATGACATCCAGTCCGCGGCGCTTGATCCCAGCCCGGACCCCGGCCGCCAAAAAACCGGGAACTTCAGTGATGCCTCCTTCGAGGACGGTGGTCATGACAACACCAATGAAAAGGAAACATTTCCCCCTTAACTTTTTTGTGGCTCAGGCGCCGTTTTTCAGCCTCCCGTATCTCACCAGGGCAGAAAGAGAAAGGGCAGCCCTCGCAGGGGTTGGATAGGTCGGTATCTCATTTTCCTCGAACAGTTCCCTGATCTCAAGGGAGACCCGGCCACCGGGAAGACAGATGGTCAGGGGCTTGTCGTTCTTGCCTTTGGTGTCAAGGACCATATCCACAAATGACTCCAGGTCAATAGAAGGTGTGTGCGGGATGCACACCAAGATTATCGAGTCCACAGAATCGTCCTCGATCACGGCGCCGAGGGCATCCTGAAATCTTTCGTTGTCGGCGTCACCGCCTAGGTCCATGGGATTGCGAAGGGTGACGTGGGGCGGGAACTTCGCCGCAAGCCCGCTTAATGTTTTTTCCCTCAGGTCAGCAAGCTTCATTCCCTGTTTTTCGATTTCATCCGCGATCATGACACCTGCGCCGCCACCGTTGGTTATCACCGCCACCCTGTTTCCCCTTGCCCCGGGTTGGTAGGCCAGCGCCCTGGCAATGTCGAACATTTCCTCCCAGTCATAAACCCTGATCATGCCCGTTTGCTTCACCACAGCATTGAATATTTCATCGGAGCCCGATAGTGAGCCGGTGTGCGACAGGGCCGCTCTTGCTCCGGAGCCAGTTGCCCCCGATTTCAGCACAATGACCGGCTTGTTTTTGGTCACCTCCCGGGCCACCGAGGCGAACTTCCTGCCCTCCTTGATGCCCTCGAGATACATGGCGATGACCTTGGTTTCGCTGTCCCCTGCCAGAAACTCCAGAAGATCCGCCTCGTCGACGTCAGCGGCATTACCATAGCTGGCAAACTTGCTGATCCCTATTTTCTCCCCCGCCGCCCAGTCCAGAAAAGCGATCCCCGAGGCCCCGCTCTGGGAGATGAAAGCAATTTTACCCCTGGGTGGCCTTTTCAGCCGGTAGCGGGGTATAAAGAGGGTGTCGACCATGGTGGAGGAATCGAAGACCCCCATGCAGTTGGGCCCCATCAGCCTGATGTTGTACTTCCTTGAGATCATCACCAGTTCTTCCTCCATCTTGGCACCATCGCTTCCGCTCTCCTTGAAACCGCTGGAGATGATCACCGCGGCCTTGACCCCCTTCTCCCCACATTCCTCCAACACCTCCCCCACGATTTTTGCCGGGACGGCGATCACGGCCAGCTCCACTTCCTCGGGCACGGAGCTGAGGCTGGGATAACACTGGTGGGACAGGATTTCCCGAGCGTTGGGATTTATCAGAAAAATCTTTCCAGCAAAGCTTTCGATGAAATTTTTCGCGATTACATAGCCGATCTTTTTCTGTTTACCGCTGGCGCCAATCACCGCGACTGATCGGGGGTTGAAAAAGGGGGTGATCGTTTGAGATCTTTTAGCCACTTCCTTCTCCATCGCTTTCACCACTTGTTTTGTCGTAAAAAGGAGCACGGCCAAGGGTTTAAAGGTATTTTCAGGGCCGCAAGGCCGGGCCACGGAGACCTTCGGTTTCCTCGCAGCCGATCATGATGTTCATGTTTTGCACCGCTTGACCTGAGGCTCCCTTCACCAAGTTGTCAATTGCGGCCACGACAACAACGCGCTTGCCCTGGGCCTCCGGCTCCAGGCCGATATCGCAGTAATTGGACCCGACCACGTAGTTTATCTGGGGCAGCTCCTCCCTCACGCGCACGAAGGGCTCTCCCGCGTAGAACTCCCGATAGATTTCCAGCAGGGCAGATTTCTCCATCTGTTTTTTAAGGAAAACGTGGGCCGTGGAAAGGATGCCCCTGATCATCGGCAGGAGGTGCGGGGTGAAATGGACGCCGACATTCTCGCCCGCAAGCTTGCTCAGTTCCTGGTTCATTTCGGGAACATGGCGGTGCGTGGTCGCAGCATAGGCAACCACGTTGGCGCCGGCGATGGGGTGATGGGTGGACTCGGTGAGGGTGGCACCGGCTCCAGATGTCCCCGTCTTGGCATCCACTATGATGTGGTCAAGGTCTATCAGCTTTTTTTTCACCAGCGGGGCAAGGCTGAGGATCGCCGCGGTGGGAAAACAGCCCGGGTTGGCCACCAGGCTGGCATGTTCTATCTGGGCACGGTAAAGCTCCGGGAGACCGTAGACCCCTTTCACGTTTGGGCTTTCGTGCTTCACGTAGTATTTTTCATAAACCTTCACGTCGTCAAAACGGTAATCGGCGCTTAGGTCAACGACTCTGGCGCCACCGCTCAAAAGCTCCGGGACAAACTTCATGGCCACCCCGTGGGGCGTGGCGATAAAGACGACTTCCGCCTCCCGGCCAATTTTTCTGTAATCGGGCTCTTCGATTATCATGTCGACTATGCCGCGGAGATGCGGGTGTATCTCGCTTACCGGCTTCCCCACGTTTTTCATACCATAAGCCCCGATGATGTTAACTCTGGAATGGTTTACCAGAAGCCTGAATAGTTCTGCACCCGTGTATCCCGCCGCACCGACGACAGCGACATCAGTGGTCATTGAACCCTCCCCTCCGCTTCTTTAAGCAATTTTTCCTCCGATCCCACCACGGCCCGCCTCCAGGCCCGCAACAGTTGCTGATGTGTTTTGATTTTTTGTTTTAAAGCAGTTAGCTGCCGTTTGATCGCCTTTGGTCCCGGCGCCCCGATTACATTCCTTGAGGCGATGCAGTTTTCAACATCCAGCGCTTTCTCAAACTCGCTCTGCTCCATGGTTATTTCCCTGCCGATGACCTCCCTCGATGCTTTTTTTAGATCCTCCAGGGTGAGCTCCTTCGCCGTCCTGTTGCCTTCAATGGCAAGGGAGATCATCCGCCCCACGATTGAATGTGCTTTCCGGAAAGGAAGTCCGGCATGCTTCACCAAGCTGGCCGCGAGTTCCGTGGCGATCGAAAAGCCCCGCTCGGCGCGCGCCAGCATCAGGTCTTTTTTGGGCTTCATGCCCGTGATCAACTTTTCCATCACCTTTAGGCTGTTCATCGTTTCTTCAATCGAGTCCCACAGCATCGGCGTTAGTTCCTGAAGGTCCAGGTTGTAAGCCTGGGGCAGGGCCTTCAGCAGGCTCAGCCCCCCCGCCAAGTTTCCAATTGCCCGTGCCGCCTTGGCGCGGGCCATCTCAGCGATGACTGGATTTTTCTTCTGCGGCATTATGCTGCTGGTCGAGGCAAACTCATCTGGAATCTCTACCAGGGAAAACTCCACTGAGGACCAGATCGATATCTCCTCCGCCAGCCTGCTGAGGTTGACCATGATGATGGCGGCGGCGCCCATTGACTGAACAGCGAAATCCCGGGAGCTGACGGCATCCATCGTGTTTTCGTCAACGCGCCCGAAACCCAGCAGGCGGGCCACCCTCACCCTGTCGATGGGGAAGCTGGTGCCCGCAAAGGCGCAGGACCCCATGGGACAGGAGTTGGTCAGCTCATAGGCCTGTTCAACCCTTTCAATGTCACGGAGAAAAGCCGAGCAGTATGCCAGGAGATGATGGCCAAAGGTGGTAGGTTCCGCTATCTGGAGGTGCGTGTATCCCGGCATGATGGTGTCAACGTTTCTTTCCGCCTGCGCCAGCAAAGCTTTCACCAGTTTTAGCAGCTGTTCCTCCAGATCCAGCAGCTTCTGGCGCAGGGCGAGCTTGATGGCCGTGGAGACCTGATCGTTTCTGCTCTTTGCCGTGTGCAGCTTTCCGCCAATGTCCTCCCCGATCTCCCTTATCACGAACTCCTCCACCGCCATGTGAATGTCCTCCAGTTCCGGCCTCAGATCCAGTTTGGAAAGGCCGCCGCGGTAAAGGCTGAGCAACGCCCGCAGGATCGCCGAGGCCTCATCAGCTGAGATGATGCCCCGCTCGGCAAGCATTATGGCGTGGGCGATGTTGATCTGGACGACGGGATAGAAAATGGCAACATCATCCTTCAGCGATGAAATATATTCGCTCGCGGTCGGTTCCATAGGTCGTGTAAAGCGGCCCCGACGTAACAACCCAACACCCATTCCTATTTAATCCAGCCTGTTATAAGTGAGTTGCCGCCGGCTTGGTTTTCAACCCTCTCCCCTTTTCCTGGACCAAGCGATTCTCTGTTGCAAGCCGTAAATCTTGATAAAGGCTTCAGCGTCGGAGCCCGTCCATCCTGCAGCCTGAGCATAGCGCGCGATCCTTTCATTTATCAGGGAGTAAGGCGAGGTCACGCTTTCCTGCATGACGGCCATGTTCTGCAGCCTCATCGTGACCTCCCCGGTGACGACCTCCTGCGTGGAGTCAATGAATTTCTCAATATCTCTCATAAGTGGCTCGTAAAAGAGCCCTCTGAAGGACAGGTCGGCGTAAATGTTACCCAGCAGATTTTTCACGTTGAGCTGGTGATGGGTCAAAACCAAATTTTCAAGTGCCCGGTGGGCCTCTATCAGCAGGAGTAATCCCGGGGCCTCGAATGCCTGGTAGCCCTTTATCCCAAAGGTTTCATCCTCGATGTACAGCCCCCTCCCGTATCCATGTGCCCCCGCCAGCAGGTTGAGCCTCTGCAGCAGCTCCACCCCATACATTTCCTTCCCGTTTACCGCGGTCGGCACGCCTTTCTCAAAGGATATCCTTATCGATTCTGGCTCCCTCTTGGTAATCCTCGTTAAAACCCAGGCATCATCGCTCGGCGCCCTATTTTCATCTATTTCGGAGCCTGAAATCGTTCTCCCAAAGATGTTCTCATTTATGGTGTACCGCTTGGTCTCACTTTTTACCTTGAAGCCCCTTCTCTCCAGGTATTCTATTTCCTGCTCCCTCCGCATGCCGAGTTCTCTCGTGGGAGCAAAGATCTTGAGCTCCGGCGCTAGGCTGTTAACCGTTACATCGATCCTGACCTGATCGTTGCCGGCGCCCGTGCAGCCGTGTGCAACTGCCTTCGCGTTTTCCCTCTTGGCGATCTCGATGATGTGTTTTCCGATGATGTAGCGATCCGAGCACATGAGGGGGTAGACCCCCTGGTAGAGGGCATTGGCCTTGATGATGTAAGAAATTATTTCATCGAAAATTTCCCTCCTGGCATCGACAAAGTAGTGCTTTATCGCTCCAAGCTCCCTGGAACGATTTTCTATATATTCCAGCTCTTCGTTGCTCAACCCGCCGGTGTCTATCGTCGCGGTGATGACATCGAAATTTTTCTCCTCCCGCAGGTAGACGACGCAGAAGCTGGTGTCCAGCCCCCCGGAGAACGCGAGGACAACCTTTTCAGCCATGTTAATCAACCACCCTATTATTTTTCCCAAATTTAAATTGTTATGCCCGTCCCGACTCACCAAAAAGCCTTTTAGAGGTGTTCCATAGTGTTATTATTGTTAAAAAGCTGGGTTTCGAGTAAAATGTGGGCGACCATCAAATTAAGAGAACCGTGATGCAATGGAAGTTGTAGTTAAATTGAGTGATGAACTGCGCAAACAAGCAGGCACCGACACGATAAAAATTCCCATCGACGAGGATGAAACAGTAGATACTCTGCTGATGAAGCTCAGCCGCAGGCACCCCAAGTTGGTCGAGCTGGTGCTGGATCCGACCACTGGTGAGGCAAAGGGGAACTATGAAATCCTCATCAACGGCAGGCGCATCAGGCACCTCCGCGGCATTTACACCAAGCTCAAGCACAAGGATGAAGTTTTGATAGCCCAAAGTGAAACGGAATCCTCCTAGGGCTCGTGGTCACTTCAGCGGCCATTTGGGTCCAATTTTAAGTCCCAAGCGTTGGTCGACAAGGGGCCCCGCTTCAATTGCCTCCTGCACCACTTCTTCTTCCTCTATGGTTGTCATTTGCCGGTTTTCCATGATTATTTTTCCATCGATGATTACGGTGTCGACGTCTCCACCGTTGGCCGCGTAGACCAAGTTGGACACGGGATTTCTGACCGGCACAAGATGGGGGCGGCGTAAGTCGATCACTATCAGATCTGCCAGTTTCCCCCTTTCGATGGATCCTATTTGACCCCTCCAGAGCGTCGCCTTGGCCCCGTTCAGGGTAGCCATCTCCAGCACGGTTTCTGCTGGAAGAACTTCAGGATCCAAAAGCCTCGCCTTGTGCACCAGCGCGGCCAGCTTCATCTCCCGTATCATGTCATAGCAATTGTTGCTCGGCCCACCGTCGCATCCCAGGGCCACATTGACGCCGGATTTCAGCATCTCAGGAACGGGGGCAAATCCCGAGGCCAGCTTTAAGTTGCTCGCCGGGCAGTGGCACACCGTCCCCCCGGTTCTTTGTAAAATTTTGAAATCCTCGGGCGGTATCCAGACACCGTGGGCGTAGATTACATGGGGACCCACTATGCCGCAGTGGTTCATGAATTCCATTGGAGTCATCCCGAACTCCCGTCGCAGATATTCGATGTCCTGTTTCACCTCGGCGAGATGTATGGTGATGCCGGTTTTGTACTTCCGGGCTTTTTCCGAGATTTCCCGATAAAAATCAACCGTGCAGGCTCCCGGGGTGCGGGCCCCAAACCAGACATGGATCCTGTTGTTGGCTTTTCCGTGCCAGCGTTGGATCATCTGGATCGTCTGCTTCATGGTTTTTTCGCCATCTTCGACCATTCCGCTGGGGATGGCGTCTTTTTGGTCGGCATAACCAGGGACGTTCATCAGTGACTTGGATAAAACTCCCCTGATGCCTATTTTTTCAACGACCCGGGCTATCCGGTCAAATCCATACCGCCAGTGCAGCAGGCATTCCACAAAAGTCGTCGTCCCTGATTTTATCATCTCGATACAGCAGAGCTTGGCGCTCAGCTCCCCTTCCTTTTCCGTGTAGGTCCCCTGCAAAGGTAGCACCCGCTGGCGCAGC
Organism: Candidatus Hadarchaeum yellowstonense; assembly: GCA_001515205.2. Classification (GTDB taxonomy): domain Archaea; phylum Hadarchaeota; class Hadarchaeia; order Hadarchaeales; family Hadarchaeaceae; genus Hadarchaeum; species Hadarchaeum yellowstonense. The sequence goes on along the minus strand of LQMQ01000060.1, from coordinate 244 downwards.
CAAGGGATCAGCGCCATGTCGTCGGCACAGCCGCGGATCAGCGCTTGGGCCAAATGAACGTGGCAATCAACTAGCCCGGGGAGCACAAGTTTCCCCCGGCAATCGATCTCCCTCTCCACCCGATGGGATGATTTTATTTTCTTCGTCTTGCCAACATCAACTATCCTGTTTTCCTCAATGACCACAGCCCCATCCTGGATTATCTCGCGACGTTGATTCATGGTGATGATCGTCGCGTTTTTCA
>LQMQ01000059.1 GCA_001515205.2 Candidatus Hadarchaeum yellowstonense | reverse complement strand
CCTGAATGTCCCCAACATGAGGCCCATCCACTTCGGCGAGTACTCGAACATCTGCCAGAACTTGGTCTATTCCTCGCTGGGCAACTCGGTGGACACGGTGCTGGTTGACGGGGAGGTTGTCGTCGCGGGCGGAAAGCTGACCAAGGTGGATCTGGGCGAGATCATTCGGAAACATGCGGAGCTGGCGGCCGACCTCCTGGAGAGGAGAAAGAAATACATCAAGCCTCTGCCCTTTTAAACGGAGCCAGAGATGGCCATCCGGTAAAGCACGAACAGGTCTTCCTTAGTTGTGGGTCGAGGGTTAGATGGGATTATATCAGTTTTTTCCACCAGGTCAGGTATATCTTCATCTTTCAATCCAATTTCTTCAAGCTTTAGCGGCAACCCCAGCCTTTGACACAGGTCGCTGACCAGCTCTACGGCTTTTTCAGCACCTTCCCTCGATGAAAGTTTTCTCGCATTTTCATCCAAAATTGCGGCGATATTTTTGAGTTTCTCCACACAATATTCCAGGTTATATTTCATCACAATTGGAAGCAGTGCACCGCAGAGCAGCCCGTGTGGCAGATCATATTGCCCCCCTATGGCGTGAGCCAGCCCGTGAACGTTTCCCAGCCTGGCGTTTGCGGTGGCTATTCCGGCCAGCAGGCTACCCAGCAGCATGTTGGATCTGGTTTCCACATCATTCCCGTTTTTCACCACTTTTTCAATGTTATCGGCTATCAGCTTTATCGCCTTTTCTGCGAACGCGTCGGTTAATGGGTTTGCCATGTTGGAGAGATAGGACTCGATGGCGTGGGAAAGAGCATCCATCCCCGACCATATGGTGATTTTTGGTGGTAATCCAAGGGTCAGCAGTGGATCCAAAATTGCCGTCCTTGCGGTAAGATGCCAGCTCAAAAAAAGTGTTTTTCTTTTTCTGCTGCTGCTGGTTATCATGGCTGCCCGGCTCACCTCACTTCCGGTGCCGGCGGTGGTCGGGATCAGGACTAAGGGCAGCGGTGGATACCTGAACTTTTCAAGGCCCTGATAGTCCCAGAGGTCGCCTGGGTTGGTTGCCATCGCGGCGATAATTTTGGCTACGTCCATCGGGCTCCCGCCGCCGAGCCCCAAGATCAGGTCACAATTTTTTTCTTTTAAGATCCTCAAGCCTTCCTCAACGTTGGAGTCCTTCGGATTTGGATCAACACCATCAAAGATGGTGAATTCGATTTCCTTGAAAGACGAAGTTACCTTTTTCACCAGATCGGTCTTCATCAACCCCTTGTCCGTGACGATGAGAACTTTGTTTCCACCCAGTCTTTTTATCTCATCACCAGTTTTTTCAGCGCACCCCGCGCCGAAAATTATCTTGGGCACGATCCTGAATTCAAACATCGCTATACCTCATCCATCGTTGCCGATGATTTTACTTAAGTCTTTTCCAGAGACACGCGGTCATTCAAAGTATGCGATCGCTTTCACGGCGATCATCCATTTTTCAGAAATAAGTCTGCTCACTTCCACAATCGTACAGACGGGCCAGTAATCCTCAAAATATTTTCTCCGCACCTCTCTGAACTTATCCACGTTGTTCATGTCCGTTAGAAAAGCGGTTATCTCAACTATATTTTTCAGATTTCCACCGGACTGTGTCACCACTTTTTTCAGGTTCTCGAAAACTTGCTTCGCTTGCACCTCAAAGTTTCCCTCCCCCACAGTTTCCCCCTTTTCATTTTCAGGAACTTGAGCGCAGATGAAGAGAAAGTTTCCGGCCCTAATCGCTCGCGAATAACCGACTGCCGGGGGCATATTCTTTATCTGGAAAATTTTCTTCATCCTTTACCACGATTTTTCGTTGAAGTTCAGTATGTAGGCCGCGTAGAGCTTGGCCGCGTCTAGCAGCTCTTTAATGCTCACCTTTTCATTGATAATGTGGGCCTCTTCGATTTTACCCGGGCCGCAGATGGCAGAAGGTATCCCGAACTTTGAGAACCACCCGGCGTCTGATACCGAGGGCCAGATTGATACTTCTGGCTTTTTACCCAGTACCCTTTCTCTAGTTTGCAGGAGAAGTCTCACATATGGGTTGTTTTCATCAATGTGGGCGGAGGGAAAAATTTCCCCCTTTTCTCTGACCAATGATTCTCCGCCCCAAGTTATCTCCGGCGGGTGGTTTTTCAGCCACAGGTCTGCTTTGGCCACATTCATCACATGCTGGGTGATTTCCTTCTTGATGTCGTCGACGTCTTCGTTGGGCAAAAAGTGGGCGGTGTACCATATTCTGCATTCATCCGGGATGAATATCGGATTCCTCCCGCCTTCAATTACTGATGGGTTGATGGTGTTGGCTCCCGGTGACATCTTGGGGTATCTCTTCATGACACCCCAGTATCTCTCCAGCTCCTGCATCCCCTCGATTATCTTGCACATTTTTTCTATGGTGTTTGCGGCCGCCACCCCACCGCCTGCATGTATCATCTTGTGTCTGACAGCGTCGTGGTAAACCTCAGGGCTCTTTATCTTTATCCAGAAGGTTATTACACCCCCCTGTCCCTGAACCTCTAGGGAGTTGGGCTCCGGTATTATCGCGAAGTCGCACTTGTATCCCTTTTCGAGAAGCCTTTTAGTTCCCGGTTCTCCGGCCTCCTCACCGATCACCGACTGCATCATCACGTTGTGTTTCAGCTCCATGCCACTCTCGGCGATTACTTTTAAGGCAAAGAAGGCCGAGGCCAGGCCACCTTTCATATCAGTTGCGCCGCGGCCGTAGAGGTATTTTTCATCGTAAAAGCCCTTGAAGGGTTCAAAGTCCCATTTCTCATCCTCCTTAACCTCGGCGACATCTATGTGGCCATTGAAGGCCAGTGTCTTTCCCTTACCTTTTCCCCTGAGAATTCCAACCACGTCTGGTTCTCCAGGATAAACATCCACCATTTCAACATCCATGCCAATTTTTTCCATTTCTGCGGCCAGCCATTTTTGCGCCGGCAGGGTGTTCTTGGCCGGGGGGTTCGGTGTTTTGAATGAGATCAGTTTCAGGGCAAATTTCAAAAGCTCCTCCTTTCTTTCATCTATTTCTGATAAAATTTCATTCAGTTTTTCCATTTTCTCCCCACGACCTCATAAGCTGACTTTCATAAAAATTTGTGGGTCGTAAAATTTCCCGAATGGGAGAATTCTGTCTTAGCTGTGTTTCCTCCAAATCAGGTGCTAGGTATAAATTCGGATCTGCGAAAACCGCTGCAGTGATTTCCAATCCGAATATTTGATTTTTCATGAACCATTGCTTTCAATGCGTAGCCCGGCGGAAGATATATATACTGCGGCGTAAACGTCGACCTAGTGAATACATGGATCCGGTACTGTTGCTCTCACTTGCGCTGAGCTGCATTTTAATTCCGTTGCCCTTTGTTCTCAGGTGGTGGTCAGGATGGAAGAACCTGATTTTCACCTTAGGTATAATCATACTGGTAGTCGGAAAGCTGGTTGAGGCTTCTCTGAATTTTCCCGGCGTGTCTTGGGATTTGATGTATGTTTCTGATCCGCTGATGATGGCCGGAGCCATTTTAATATTCAGCAGACTTGGTGGAGAGCTCACGGGAAAAAGCGCAGGCCCGGATAAAAGGATGGTTGGTGGGCTGTTCTTAGGAATTTCATTTTTAGTCATAGTGATGTTTGCGCTTTCGTTTATCATAACCGGGGCCAATGACTGGAAATACTCTCTGGTGTCGATTGTTTATTACACATCTTTCTTGGCGATTGGGATGTCCTACTTGGAGCTGGGCGATTATCATCCCTTGGCTTTTATCGGAGCATTTTTTGTTGTTGCCAGCATTGTCGTCTGTTTGGGTTTCGATGCCGGTTTTTGGGCCGGGACGATAACTGAAGAGGCTTATTCGGCAGCTCCTTGGTGGTTCAGCTATGCGGCGCAGAGCCTTGCCGGTATTTTTGCCCTGCTGGCCATGATCGCTAGAAAAAGCGTAAGGAAAATCCACTTGGCGAAAGCAAAAACGACGCAAAGTGAAATCCTGATAGCCGCTGGCGTTTTGATTTTTACTTTCATCGTCATTGTGGCGATGCTCTACGGGTAGCTTCTTTTTCTCATTTCGTTTAGAAAAATTTTATAGCCCAATTGTTCCAAAGTAAACACCGTATGAAGGTTAAAGTGAAGTTTATCGGAGCCTTTCGTGATGCAGCAGGGGTAAGTGAGACAGAAGTCTCCGGGGTGAAAAACATCAGGGGTTTGTTTGACGCCCTGGTCAAAAATTTCGGGGAAAATTTAAAAAATGAGATGTTTGATCCTAAGACGAACAATCTGCTCGACTGGGTTTTTGTTTCCTTGAACGGAAAAACGGTGCGCCTGCCTGAGGATTTGGACAGACCGCTGCAAAATGGAGACGTTATTGTTATTTACCCCCCGCTTGCAGGCGGTTGAAACAATAGTTAAATTTTTAGCGTGCCTCTGTTTTTGCCCGAAGTTTGAAGCGCAATGCTGTCTTAATCGGTAATTGCCTACGTAAACTAGGCAATTTGCTTACCGTTCAGGATAACTTCACCCCTGTTTTTAGAAAAACTTATTAAGACGCAAGCTGACCCACCCACTATGAGCGAAGATGAAATCAAGGAAAAGAGAATGATGCTCTTCACCGATGAGAGGAAATGCACGGGCTGCCGAACCTGCGAACTAGCCTGCGCCTTTTACCATTACAAGGAGAAAAACCCTGCGCGTGCTCTTCTCAGGATCATAAAGCTGGAGAACAAGCTCAGGGACGTGCCTGTTGTCTGCAGGCACTGTGGAAAGGCCCCCTGTTTGGAGGCCTGCCCCGTTGGTGCCATCAGCAGAAACAAGGACACAGGCGCTGTGGTGATCAACCAGGATATCTGCATAGGGTGCCGGGCCTGCGTCGAGGCTTGCCCCTTCTCGATAATCATCGTGGATCCCAAGACCAACAAGGTAACTAAATGTGATCTTTGCGGCGGAAATCCAAGATGTGCGATGGTTTGTCCCACGGGCGCAGTTTTCTTCACCCGCCAAGATGTGGGTCCCAGAATTCTGATGAGAAACAGGTTGGAAAAGAAGGTGTTGGAAAAACCCTGAGGGTGATGGGATCATGGAAAAGGAAAAAATTTTTGGTTGGGCAGGAACCATTATCAGAGTTGACTTAACCCGGGAGAAGATAGTGAAGCAGCCGCTGCCTAAAGAACTTGCCATGAATTTCTTGGGCGGCGCCGGAATAAATGCCAAAATTCTGTACGATGAAGTGGGACCTGAGATCGACCCGTTTGACCCGGAAAATCGGCTGATCTTTGGAACCGGGCCACTCACCGGAACCATGATTCCTACCAGCGCTAGGTACACCGTCACTGCCAAGGGGGCGTTCACCTTTGCCTTTGCTGATAGCAACTCCGGCGGCCATTTCGGCCCGGAGTTAAAGTTTGCCGGTTATGACCACATCATCTTTCAGGGCAGGGCCACCAATCCAGTTTATCTCTGGATAGATGATGACAAGGTTGAGCTGAGGGATGCGAGTAAAATATGGGGAAAAGATGTCTTCCAATCTGACGACATCCTGAAGGAGGAGATTGGCGACCCCGATATCAAGATAGCTTTGATCGGTCCCGCCGGTGAAAACTTGGTTCGGGACGCGGCCATCATGAACGACCGAGCCAGGGCCGCGGGATGGGGCGGCGTCGGTGCCGTGATGGGCTCAAAAAAGCTCAAGGCCATCGCCGTTCGCGGCACCAAGGGGGTTCAGGTAGCCCACCCGGATAAAATTGAGGATCTGTTCCAAAAATGCGTCGAGATGATGAAGGGCTCGGCGAAATACAAGTGGTACAGCTATTACGGGAAACCGTGGCTGACTTGGCTGAGAAATGAGAAACAGAAATCAAACCCCACCAAGAACTTCAACCTTCCACGGGTGCCGGCGTCTGAGTTTCCCAAGGTGGATCATGAGGCCTTCGCCAAACACATCGTGAGGTGGAAGGGCTGCTTTAACTGCCAGATGCATTGTGGCCATGTCTTGCGCGGGCTGGCCGGTCCTTTCAAGGACGTCGTTGGCGAGGGTTATGAGTACAACCAGATGATCGACGGCTACATGATGGGCATATTTGATTTGAATTTTGTGCTGAAGTGGGCAGTTGAGACCAACAGGTTGGGGATAGATTGCGACGGGCCGGCGTATGCAATTGCTTGGGCAATGGAGCTCTGGGAACGCGGGTTGATTTCGGAAAAGGACACCGATGGGATAAAGCTCGAATGGGGAAATCAGGAAGCGGCTCTGGCCATGTTGAACAAAATAGTGTACCGAGAGGGATTCGGTGATCTGCTTGCCGAAGGGACCAGGCTTGCTGCCAGAAAATTCGGAAAAGGCACGGAAAAGTTTGCGCACCAAGTGAAGGGCGGCAGGATAGAGATAGACCCAAGGACGGGTTGGGCGACGGCGCTTTCCCACGCCACCTCAACGAGGGGCTCCGATCACCTCAAGGGGATGCCGCTCAGTAACGCCTACGGAAAATGGTATGGGGTTGAATACAACTATGCCGACGACAGCAGCACCGAGCACAAACCGGAGGCGGTGATCTTCTTTGAAAACATGAATGCCGTCATCGATTCTTTGGCCGTGTGCAAGAACGTCACCTGGACGCAGAGCGAGGATAGCTTTGGACTCCCTGAGTTTGCCGAGTGGATGTACGCGGTAACTGGTTATGAGTACACTCCGGAGCAGTTGCTGAGAATAGGTGAAAGAATATATAACGTGGAAAGGGCATTCAACTCCAAATGCGGTCTGACCAGGGATGATGACACCTTCCCCGAGAAATTTTTCACCGAACCGATTGAGTCAAAAATAAAATGCCTCGATCGCGAAACATTTGAAAAGCTCAAGGACAGGTACTACATGCTGAGGGGCTGGGACGTGAAGACGGGGCACCCCACTAAGGCAAAGCTTGAGGAGCTCGGCCTGTCGGATATTGCTAGTGATCTGGTAAAGAGAGGCATCATCCAGGGGTAAACCTTTTATGATTATTGATATTCACGCCGAGGTAATTACTGAGGGATATCTGGACCGGCTGTTGAGATTTCGTGGCGTGCCGAGGATAGAGAAAAAGGACGGAGGCTACCTGGCTTTTTACGGGAAGGGCTTGGCCTATCCCTTTGATGAAAGAATGTATGACCTGAGCATCCGCGAAAAGGAGATGGATAAAAGCGGGGTTGACCTTCAGGTCCTTGGCCTGGCGATGCCCGGCGTCGACATGTTTCGAAAGAACCTTGCCGTGGAAATTTCGAGGGAGAGCAACAATGAATTATCGGAAATCTGTCAAAAAAATCCGAGATTTTTAGGGTTTGCCACCGTCCCCATGAGATATCCCGATCTCGCTGTGAAGGAGATGAAAAGGTCAGCGGAAGAGCTGGGCCTGAGAGGGGTCAAAATTCCCTCCAATGTTGCCGGTAAGCCACTGGATTGGAAAGGATTTTATCCAATTTACGAGGCGGCGGAAAAATTAGAACTCCCCCTCTTGATTCACCCGACCACTCCTTTAATGACTGGAGTCATGATGGAATATGGATTGACGACTGTGGTTGGGTTTCTCTTTGACACGACGCTGGCGGCCCTGCGTCTGATCTTCAGCGGGGTTCTGGAAAAGTATAACAGGCTCAAGTTAATACTGCCCCACGCTGGGAGCATTATACCATACCTCATAAGCAGGATAGATCACCAGTACAATATCAATCCCGATTGCAGGAAGAAAATATCCAGGCCCCCCAGCGAGTATTTCAAGAGGATTTATATAGATACTGCCCAGTCGTTTTACCTGCCGGCTTTTTCCTGCGCTTATCAACTGATGGGTGCCGACAGAATAGTACTGGGAACAGATTATCCCTTTGTATCGCTGGATAAATCGGTGGAGTTCATTAAGAACCTCAAAGTAACCGACGAGGAAAAATCCAAAATTTTATCGGAAAATGCAAAGAGACTTTTGAAACTGGGTTAAAGGGTCTTAGGGTTCACCGCCACCCTTTTCTAATGCAGATTTTTTTGGTGTTTTTGCCAAAGCAATACATTTTTAACTGTTGATGTTATTTGTTTTTTGATGAAAACTGATCCATCATCGTCAGAAACAGATGAGTACGTCTTGGAGATGCGGGGAATCACAAAAAGGTTTCCTGGTGTCTTGGCGAACGATCATATTGATTTTACCTTGAAAAAAGGGGAGATCCACAGCATTCTCGGCGAAAATGGCGCCGGTAAAACTACCTTGATGAAAATTTTGTATGGTCTTTATCAACCCGATGAAGGCGAGATAAGGATCTGGGGTAAAAAAGTCAAGATAAAATCTCCAAAGGACGCCATAGAACTTGGCATTGGCCTCATCCCGCAGATAAGCATGCTGGTCCCCACCTTAACGGTCAGGGAAAATATCGCCTTGGGGCTGGAGCCGTCGAAAGGACCCTTTGTGGATGTGAAGGAGGAGGAAAGAAAGATAAAGGAACTGCAGAAGAAGTTCGGGATGGAAGTGCCGCTGGATGCAAAGCCCTGGCAACTTTCTGTTGGTGAAAAACAAAAAGTGGAAATTTTAAGGGCGATTTACCGCGGCAGCAAGATCCTGATAATGGATGAGCCAACATCGATGCTTTCCCCACCTGAAAAAATGGCCCTTTTGCAAAGCATGGAGAAGCTGGCAAGATCGGGGATAGCTTCGGTGCCGTTCATCACTCACAAGATACCTGAGGTCTTGGCCGTAAGCGACAGGATAACGGTGCTGAGAAGGGGTAAGGTCACAGGAGTGTTTCTCACGAAAAAAGTTTCCCGCGAAAAGATCATAACCAGCATGATTGGCAGAGAAATAGAATCCGAGGTCCATATTCCTCATGTGAAGGAGGGTGAGAAGGTCCTTGAAGTGAAGGAGCTGAAGAGCTACAGCGACAAGGGGTTCCTCGCCGTCAAGGGAGTTTCCTTTTCCGTTAGGGCCGGGGAAATATTCGGTGTTGCTGGTGTTGCCGGAAATGGGCAAAAGGAACTGGTTGAGACCATCGTTGGGCTCAGAAAAGCGGTTGGCGGCAAAGTTCTCTACCGGGGCCAGGATATTACCAACAAGCCTCCTTCAACCTTCCGCAGCTTGAATGTGGGGTTTGTCCCCGGTGAACGCTTGGAGCGTGGCGTCGTACCCCACTTGACGCTTTATGAAAACGTGGCGTTGAGCTACTACAAGAAATCACCCTATTCCAAGAGGGGGATGATGAACTACGACGAGATCATCAGATTGACGAAGAAACTAATGGAAGAATTTGACATCAGGGCGCCCACCCCGAGCACCATCGCTCGGACTCTTTCCGGTGGAAACCTGCAGAAACTTATTTTGGCCAAGGAGCTCTCCTCCAACCCGGATTTTATCTTGGTGGAGGAGCCCACCGCCGGTCTCGACGTGGGTTGTCAGGATTTCATCCATAGCGTTTTCCTCAGGGAAAAGAAGGAGAAAAAGGCGATACTCATGTTTTCAGGCGACTTGGATGAGATAATGAAGCTCAGCGACACCATTGGGGTCATGTATGAAGGCGAGATGGTGGCAATACTGCCGAGGCGTGAAGCCACTAGGGAAAAAGTCGGTGACTTGATGGTGGGTAAGAAGATTTGATGAGGATGTGTTATGGCCGAGAAAATTTTGATTGACAACGGGATTGTTGTCACCATGAATCCCAAGAGCGAGATCCTCAGAAACGCCTCGGTCCTCGTGGAGGGCGACAGGATAGTTGACATCGGTGATTCCAGCGAGGTGAAAAGAAGGCACAAGCCCGATGTCGTGATCAGCGCCAAGGACAAGGTGG
>LQMQ01000058.1 GCA_001515205.2 Candidatus Hadarchaeum yellowstonense | reverse complement strand
TGTCAAGAACATGATCACCGGGGCAAGCCAGGCGGACGCGGCGGTGCTGGTCGTGGCCGCCGATGACGGGATCATGCCACAGACCAGAGAGCACGCGGCGCTGGCCTTCACGCTCGGCGTCGGCCAGATCATCGTCGCCATCAACAAGATGGACTTGGTCGGGTTCCGGGAAGAGGTGTACAACGAGATAAAAAACAGCATGATCACCCTCCTCAGCAGCATCGGCTACCGAAACGCTGCCGAGCTGCCCTACATCCCCGTCGCGGCCTTCTTCGGCGAGGGCATCACCAAGCCCAGCTCCAAGATGCCCTGGTACAAAGGACCCACCCTGCTTGGGGCGCTGGAGAAGCTCAAGGAGCCGGAGAAGCCGATCAACAAACCCCTGAGGATTCCGATCCAGGATGTTTTCTCGATCACCGGCGTGGGCACCGTGCCCATCGGCCGGGTGGAAACCGGGATCCTGAGGGTCAAGGACATCGTGGTCTTCGAACCGGCGGGGTGCAGCGGGGAGGTCCGCAGCATCGAGATGCACCACGAGCAGATCCAGCAGGCGGTCCCCGGCGACAACATCGGCTTCAGCGTCAGAGGGGTCTCCAAGGATGAGGTGAGACGGGGTGATGTCGCCGGTCACCTGACGAACCCGCCCACCGTCACCAATGAGTTCACGGGCAAGGTGGTCATCCTGGCCGTCCCGACCGAGATCTCACCGGGGTTCACGCCACTCTTCCACTGCCACGCGGCGCATGTTCCCGGAACCATAACCGAGATCCTGCAGAGGATAGATCCAAAAACCGGCTCGGTTGTCGAGGAAAACCCCCGATCGCTAAGAAAAGGAGATGCCGGCGTGATCAGGGTCAAGCTGGCCAAGCCGATGGTGATCGAACGTGCCAGCGAGATCCCGGAACTGAGCCGGTTTGCCATCAGGCACGCGGGGCAGACCATCGCCGCCGGCATGTGCATTGACCTTGTCGAGCTGAAGAAAGAACGTTAGGCAGTGAAAACAGCGGCGGCGGACTCAGACGGCCGTCATTTCATCTTTTTTCTGACCGATCTCACTTTTGTCTCAATGGTGATCTCCTTGTCTCGTCGCTCGTCCAGGTTTATCCTGGTCACCACCCTGGCAACGCCCATCTTGAACACGGCCTCGTGCATCCTCTGAGCCAGCCTGAGCAGCTCCCCGGTTTCCCCCTCGACAATGGTCCCCATGGCGGTGACCTGATATTTCACCTTCTCCTCCTCCAAGACCTTCACCGCCGCCGCCACGTAGTCACTAATCGAAGTCGTCCCGGTGCCGACGGGGACGACGCTGATCTCCATCAGGGCCATAACATCACCGAGGGATACTTTTCCGCTCATTATAAAAAACAACTGCGGCCATGACCGGCTGGGCTAGGGTCTGGAGAAGCGCCTGAAACGGTCGCTGTTTCTCCTCAGATCCGATCAGTAATTTTCGCACAGCAGTTCATAGAAAGCCTGGGGATGCTTGCAGGCGGGGCAAACTTTCGGCGCCTCCTTTCCCTCGTGGACATAACCGCAGTTGCGGCACTTCCACCTCACCACCCTGTCCTTTCGAAAAACTGTGTTGCTCTCCAGATTCTCCAGAAGCTTCCGGTACCTCTTCTCATGCTGCATCTCCACTTCCGCAATTTCCTTGAAAGACGTGGCGATTTCGGTGAATCCCTCCTCCCGGGCCACCCTTTCAAATTCAGGATAAAGGGTTCCCCACTCCATCTTCTCACCCTCGGCTGCCGCGAGCAGGTTTTCCCTGGTGGTCCCAATTTTTCCCGCAGGATAGGTGGCCTCAATCGTGACATCCCCGCCCTCAAGGTACTTGAAGAAGACCTCCGCATGCTCCTTTTCATTGTCAGCAGTTTCCAGGAATATGGCGCTGATCTGCTCATAACCCTCTTTCTTAGCGACTTCGGCGAAGAAGGTGTACCTGTTTCTGGCCTGGCTCTCCCCAGCAAAGGCCTTGAGCAGGTTTTTCTCCGTCTGACTTCCCTTCAGCCTCATAACCCTCCCCGAGAAAATGAACCATCGGTCTAATTAAATATATGGGTCATTCATTCGTTTCGCCGGAAAGTTGATTGGCGGCTAAAGCTTCGGGACATCGGGTGGCCTAAGCTTGTGGATGTTCCTGCGCTCGCGCTCGATAATTGACCTGACCTTGGCCAGGCTCAGCCCCGCCGCCGCCGCGATTTCCCGCTCCTTGAGGCCGAGGTCCAGGCCAGCGAGGACAGCATCCAGCTGACTGTAGCGAAGGCCGAGTTCCCCCTCATCAGTTTGTCCCCGCCAGAGCCCCGCCGTGGGGGTCTTGTCAATGATCTGCCGGGGAATGCCGAGGTAGGCCGCCAGCTGTTTCACCTGTGTCTTGTACAGCGACCCTATCGGGGCCAGATCGGAAGCGCCGTCGCCGTACTTGGTGAAGTAACCCGTCCTGAGCTCGCTTCTGTTGCTGCAACCGACGACCAGCCTGTTCAACAGATTGGCGTAGTAATACAGGATCACCATGCGCACCCGGGGCAGGATGTTGGCGTTCGGCAACTTGGCCTCCCGCCTGAATCCCCCCAGGCTCCGCCCCATCGCCCTGACTATCGGAGCGATGTCAATGACCTTGAACTCTATGCCCAGTCCCGAGGCAAGCAGGCGGGCATCAGCGACGTCGCTGGGGTCTGAAACTCCCGACACGGGCAGGGAGAGCCCCATCACCTTCTCTGGCCCCAGGGCCCGGACACAAAGCGCTGCCACCGTTGAGGAATCTATCCCGCCGCTGAGCCCGACGACGACGCCATCGGCCCTGGCCTCCCGGATCTTCCCTTTAATGAAGGACACTATCTTTTTCTCCACTTTCCCGGGATCAATCTCCAGAGCCTTGGAAATTAAAGCAGATTTATCCCCCGCCATGCCACCGCCTAGAACCTTTTAGGATAGGAGCCGAGGACCCTGAGCATCGCCGTCTTGCTTTCAACTCCGCGGAGGGCCTCCTTCACCTTTCTGTCCTCACGGTGACCCTCAAGGTCGATGAAAAAGAGATAATCACCCAGCGCCTTCTTTGATGGCCGGGACTCTATCTTGGTGAGGTTTATCTTCCTGGAGGCAAACTCCCCCAGGATCTCGTAGAGGATTCCCGGCCGGTCATTGGCGGTGTAGAAGACAATGGAAGTCTTGTCGTTTCCGGTCCTCCGGCTGTCCTCCTTGGCGATGAGCAGAAATCGAGTTATGTTCTTCTCGCCGCTCTGGATGTTGTCCTTCAGAACCTGCAGCCCATATATCTTCGCCAGCATCTTCGGGCCGATGGCGGCGATGTGGGGCTGGCCCAGCTTGCTCACCTGCTCCGCGGCTCTGGCGGTGCTGCCCATCTCAACCACCTCCACCAGAGGGAGGTGCTGGCGCAGGAACTCCCGGCACTGGGCAATCGCCTGGGGGTGGGAGAGGACCTGGGTTATCCTTTCCATCCGGGCCCCCCTCACGCCAAGCAGGGCATGGGTGATGGGCATGACTATCTCCTCCTTTATTTTGACGTCGGCCCAGGTGAGGGCGTCGAGGGACTCACCGACCGACCCCTCCCTCAGGCTCTCGACCGGGATGACGCCGGCATCCACCTCGCCCCGCGCCACGGCTTCGACAACGTCGGAAATCGTGGGATAAAGGACCATCTCCGCCCTGCCCCTGAAGTGAGACCAAGCGGCAATTTCAGAATAGGTGCCGCGCGGACCCAGCACTCCCACCTTCATGATCTCTCCCTCTCGAATCTCCTGTATAGCTCCTCGTAGGCGCGTTTAACCTGATCCCTCCCGAACTGCGCCGCTGCCCAAGCAACAATCGCCCTGACCGCCTTATAATCACCTCGAGCGAAGGCGACATCGAGTGAGTGAATCGCCTCCACCAGGGAACACCTCACGAGCCGGGAATATTTGTTCTGCCTCTGCAATTCCCCGTAGAGCTCAGGCCTGCCCGCCGCGGCCGCCTTTGCCAGTTCAGCCAGCGAGGAGAAAATCGGCGTCCTCAGCCCCCGGGATAATTTCACACCATCCAGAGATCGCAGGGTCTGCAGGTAGGCCAGCAGAACAAAGTGGGAAAGGCACTGGATGACGGCCATGGCCTGATCGTGGAGATCTGCGCTCATCTCGGTGATGCGGGCCCCGCTCCTTTCCAGAATTTTCCTGAATTCCTGATACCTTGCCCCCGGCCGGACCGGGATTACCACCACGTCCTTGTTCCTCAGGCTTGTGGCCCCGGGTCCGAAGAGGGGATGAATCGAGACCAGTTCAACATCCTCCTTTATCTTCTCCATTGACTTTACCACTTCTCCCTTGACCGAGGCCACGTCGACCAGAAGCGCTCCCCGGGGGGCAACCTTGGCCAGCCGCAGCAAAACCCCCGGAGTCCTCGCTATGGGAACTGCGACAAAAATCAGGTCGGCTTCCGCCGCCGCCCTCTCCGCTGGCCGGGCCGCAACCTTTAACTCCGCGGCCACCCTTCTGGCCTTTGCCCGATTGCTGTCCGACACCGTGACCTCGGCGAAACGCCTAGAAAAATTGGCCAGCCACCTTCCCATCTCTCCTGCGCCTATGACGGCCACCCTCACCCCATCACCCTTTTCAGCTCCTCCTTGGCAGCCGACTCCATAACCCTGACGGGTGCCTTTCTCCCGGTCCAGATCTCGAAGGCCAGGGCGCCCTGCCGGACCAGCATGCCGAGACCGTCAAGGGCCACCGCCCCCGCCTTCCGGGCCTCACGCAGGAGACGGGTCTGCAGGGGTTTGTAAACAATGTCATAAACGATCAGGCCCTCGTGCATCATTTCGGCCGTGACCAGTGTTTCATTCACCTTCGGGCGCATGCCCACCGAGGTGGCGTTGATCAGGATGTCCTTTTCCCGGAGGACATTTTTCAGCCGGTCCCTGTTAAGCGGCAGGAAGCTCACCCTTTTCCCCAGCCCCCTCTCGATCAACGAGGCCAGCTCTTTCGCGCGCGACACCGTCCTGTTGGCGATGGTCAAATCGGCACCGGCCTCCACGAGGGAGAAGGCTATGGCGCGTGCGGCACCACCGGCACCGAGCAGCAGCACCCTCCGGCCCCTCACGCTCCCCACCTTTTCCTCCAGGTTCCTCAGCGCCCCCTGCCCATCGGTATTAAAGCCAATCAACCGGCCGCGATCGTTTTTCACCGTGTTGACCGCCCCCGCCGCCGCAGCCGATTCATCCAAGGCGTCCAGATATCTCATCACGGCAATCTTGTGCGGAATGGTGACGTTGAGACCGGCTATCCCCATCTTTTTGGCTCCAGCGATGGCATCCCCCAGAAACTTCCCCGGCACCCTCACGGCCACATAAAAATGATTGAGCTTCAGGGAACGGAAGGCCGCGTTCATCATGGCCGGAGACAGGGAGCCCTCGACAGGATCCCCGATGAGCAGGAATAGTTTCAAGGGCCCCAAAGCTCAACCCTCCCGCGGCATCAGCCTGCTCAACAGCCGTCTGGTCTCAGCAACGTCGAACTGACCCGGCGCCGTCATCCTGCCGACGCTGGCGTAGGTGAACGGCGACCCCAGCAGCAGGCTGGCAATTCTGGTCATCCTTCCCGCCTCCCCCATGGCGAAGGCAACGGCCGGGACTGAAATTTCCTCCTGCACCTCGACGAGAAAATCCAGCACCCTTATTGAATCAACGACACTGTTGGCGAAAGTGACCAGCTTGACCAGATCTCCCCCGGCCGCGGCCATTTTTTTCGCCCTAGCTTTGAGGGCCACGACCGCCGGAGTTTTCGAAAAATCGTGCCAGGAAACCAGCACCGAAACCCCCTCCCGCTTGGCTGCCGAGATCACTCTTTTTCTCAGCCCCGCCGGCGTGGAAAATTCGACGTCAACACAGGCCACATGCCTTTCGATGGCCTCTTGAAGGATCTCCACCCGTTCCCTCTCGCCGCCGCGGAACTCTCCGCCCTCCCTGCGGGGCCGGTTGGTAAAAATAATGGGAAAATCACCCTTGACCAGCCGGTGCCACCCCTGGACTTCCTCCAGGGTGTCGGCTCTCAGCTCAACCAGGTCTGCCCCCATCTTTCGCGCGCGAGCAACGGCCCGGCCCATTTCACGGACATCCCTTCCCATCACTGCACCGCAGACGGCAGGAGTTCTGAGAACAAAGCTTCCAAGCCTCAGCTCACTCAACGACAACACCCGACTATCTCTCCACCACCGTTTCATCGACCTTGACGCCGAAGTGCCTCCCCGTCTTCTCCACATGGATGAGAACTTCGTCTCCGGGCCTCAGCTTGGCAACCGAGATGGGCTGGCCGTTCTTGTCGACCAGGTTAATCGTCTCGGCGTTCTGCAACAGGGTCTTGTAGACCTCCCCCTGGTACTCGGCCTCCACCAGCAGCAGGGGGCGCCTCTCTATTTTGATCCTGCCCACCGTGGCCACCCGGGTCTCTCCTTGGGAGTTAACCAGCAGCACCTCGTCGCCGGCGTTAAGCTCCGACAGGTACTTGGTCCTGCCACCCGGGAGCCGGATGTAAGCGTGCACGGCCCCGGCGTTAACGCGAAACGGCCTGGGGGCGACAAACTCGCTGGCCAGCGTCTCAGAGTGAACCAGAAACATGCCGCTGCTCTGGCTGCCCACCAGCATGCCCTCACCCAGATTCATCAGAGAAGTGGTGTCCACGCAGGCCCTGTCTCCGAGCCCCACCGGCTTTACCGTCCTCACCCTGGCCGGAACCAGCTCCAGCCTCTCCTTTGCCAGCGTCTCAAAGAGATCACTGACCTTTTTAATTTCTGTTATTCCCCTTTCCCGGGCATCCAAAAAGACCCCGGCAGTCCCCACCTCAAGCGTCTCGACGGCCACCCTGGCCTCGGTCGCGTCCTTCACTCCCGCCAGGACCTTCACCTCGGATTGCTGAAGTTCTGCGATCAGGTTCTCCAGGGGGATGACCTTCCAGTCGGGGGTGACGACCAGCAGGAAATCCGCGGACTTTCCCACCCTGATGGCCGCTCGCTCCATTTCCTTGCTCGAGACCTCGACCAGCACGGCCACCTTCAGCCGCGAGCGCAGCTCCTCCACCTGCTTCAGAACACCGTCAGCATCGTCACTTTTTTTCAGATTAAGCAGGACGATGCTGACGCCCGGGGCGGGGTTCTCCGCCACCACCAAGGTGGAGCCCAGCTTGAGGACCTCAGGCGCCTCCTCCGGCCTCACCAGCACCGCGTCAGCCCCGGACTCGATGGCCGCGTTAACAAACGGCCTTCTGATCTCCCATGGCTCTTCCCAATCTGCCCTGACCCAGAGGAGCCTGTGCAAGAAACTCACCGCTTAAGCTCACGCATCGCCTGTTCAATCGTCGCGTTCTCATGGACTATGCGCGCCAGAGCCCTGGTCATTGCCGTCGGGTTCTTGTGCTGGAAGATGTTCCGGCCAATGGAAACACCGATGGCACCGGCGCTCATCGCTTCCGAAGCCAGCTTCAGGACATCAAGATCAGTCGACATCTTCGGCCCGCCGGCGATCACAATGGGGACCGGGCAGCCCCTGACCACCCTGCTGAAGGACTTCACATCGCCGGTGTAGACCGTTTTCACTATATCGGCGCCTAGCTCTGCCCCGACCCTGGCGGCGTGGGCAACCAGCACCGGGTCGTGCTGATCCTTGATCTTGGGGCCGCGCGGGTACATCATCGCAAACAGCGGCATCCCCCAGATATCGCAGGATTCCGCCACTTCGCCCAGGTGCTGGAGCTGTTCTTCCTCGTTCGGGGCGCCGACATTAACATGGACGGAAACGCCATCAGCACCGAGGGCGATCGCCTCCTCCACGCTGGCGACGGGGACCTTGCAATTGGGGTCAGGACCGAGTGAAGTGCTTCCGGAAAGATGGATGATCAGGCCCAGATCTCGCCCATAGCCCCTGTGACCGGCGCGAACTATTCCCTTGTGCAACACCACCGCGTTGGCGCCGCCGTCAGCCACCTTGTTAACTATCGCGGCCATGTTCTCCAGCCCTGAGATGGGCCCCATGGATAGACCGTGATCCATCGGCACGATCACCGTCCGCTTGGTCTTGCGGTCGATTATCCTCTCCAGCCGGATGCGTTTTCCCGCCTCGGACAACCTCGACACCTCCTTTTGTGATATGCCGCGCCTGGATTAAAAACGTGTGGGAAGTCGGTGCATCCTCAGGCCACGATAATGCCAATTTTCGACCGATTGTGGGCAACCTGGGCGATGTTGGCCTACGCTGAAAGCAGGGCCAGGCCCAACAAGAAGAAAAGGATGCCGACCTTTTGATTGACTTCAACTACCTCTTTAAAGAAGATCCTGGCCAAGATAACGGTGACGAGGGGCGACGATGCCGTAACCGGAGCTACGATTGCCGTGTATCCCAAATCCACCCCCAAGCCATAACCCAAGCCCGCGATGAACTCCAAAAGACCGATCAGAACCACGACTAATGCGGCAATTTTTGGCAACGATATGCTTCCCTTTACTGCCCCAGAAGAGGCGAGTAGAATCGGCAGTGCCAAGGATTTGATTAAGAAGATTGGCACAAACCAGCTGAGCTCGGCCACCAGATAGTCGACGAGCGTAAACTGAACGCCAAAGGAAACCAACGCAACCAAGGCATAGCTGACGCCGGCTGCCGGATTTTTCAGCCTCAGCTGTCTCAGATCCCGCCACCTGAAGGAGACCAGCAAAATGGCAGAAATGACCAGAGCCACCCCAAGCGCCTGAAGCCCGGTTAGCGCTTCTTTCAAGAAGACAACGCACAACAGCACGGTTACCACCACCCAAGAAGCCGAAATTGGAGCCACGACAGATATCTTTCCCACCTGCAAGCTCTTGTAAAGCGCCAGATATGCCAGAACATGTAGAAAGCTACAGAGGCCAACTGTGACAAGGATGATTCCGGGGATAACGGGCAGCTTGAAGAAAAACAGAAAAGTTACGGCATAAAAAAACGTGCTGACCATCTCCGTCCAGAAAAACGTCCGGAAAACGCTTGCTTTTTTGACCACTGTTGCCACCAAAAAATCAGCGAGACCCCAGCCAAACATGGCAATGATCCCAAAAACAATGGCCAAGGGAAAGTTCATGATTTCACCTTTGTAAAGGCACTACTTAAGTCATTCCCGAGAGTTAACTTTCCACCGGAAAAATGCTGGTAAACGAAAACAAATGAAACCAAAATATTTATCCGGAGAAGAATATGGAAGAGTGTATGAGTGGTGAAATAATTAAAAAACTTTTCAACTCTGTTTTGGAAGGAGATGAAGAAAAAAGCCAAGCCGCAGCCGAAGAGGCGGTTCAAGCGGGCATTGACCCCATTTTTGCCATCGAACAAGGCCTTGCCGCAGCTCTCAACGAGATGGGCACAAGATTTGAAAGGGGGGAAATTTTTTTACCTGACCTGTTGTTAGCTGCAGACGCGATGAAGGCCGGTATGGATATTTTGTTGAGTAAAGTGCCAAAGGAAAAGACCCCACGTGCGGGAGTGATTGTCATCGGCACCGTGGAAGGAGACATCCATGACATGGGGAAAAACCTGGTCGCGGCATTGCTATCGGCCGCCGGGTTCCAAGTTCACGATCTGGGAAGGGATGTCAAAGCTATGAACTTTGTAAAAAAGGCAAAAGAGGTCAACGCCAACATCATAGCAGCGTCTGCCCTCATGTCAACGACTTCACCTTTTATCAAAGACATCATCTCGATTTTGAACGACGAACAAATCAGGGACAGGTTTAAAGTGATCGTTGGCGGTGGCGCTGTGACCAAGGAGTTCGCCGAGATGGTGGGAGCGGACGGCTACGGTCAAAATGCAACGGAAGCTGTTCAGCTAGCCAAGGAGGTGATGGGCAATGACACTCACTCCGGCTGAAATCTACAATCGCGCTGAAACCGGGCCGATCATGGATGAGGGACAATTTGACAAAAAAATACTGCCGAGAAAACTCCGGGAGCTGTCCAAGGAATACGATATCAGATATAATCCAGCCGAGCCCGTGCCCACCGACGACAGCTTAGCCGATGCCGTCTTTGAGGCGGGAAAAAGACTGCTACTCGAATTAGGCATACTTTGTACTGACACTGGGAGATTGATAAAGTTCTCCGAAGAGGAAATCAAAGAAGGGCTGAAAGAAGCAACGGACAAGGTCATCATCGGGCAGGGGGAGAGAACAAGGGTGCTCACGCCAAGAAAGACCGGAGACAAAAGGGTGCCGTGGTTGGTACCGGGAC
>LQMQ01000057.1 GCA_001515205.2 Candidatus Hadarchaeum yellowstonense | reverse complement strand
ATGGATGTCGCCCGTTTCGTTCACAAGGATCTTGCCAAAAATTTGAAGTTTGCCCGGGTGTGGGGGTCGACCAAGTTTCCCGGACAGCAGGTGACGCGGGATTACGTGCTGGGTGATAAAGATATCGTTGAGCTCCACGCCCAGTGAAGGCAGGCTGGTCCTCGCTTTCCCAACTAAAAAGATTATATACCCAGTACCACAACGTTTGAGGGCGGCAAGTCTATTAAATAGGGAGAAGATTATGAGTTGAAGAGGTGCTAAAAATGCCATTGAGACCGGCCAGGAGCTATAGAAGATTTAGCGGTCCAGCTTACACCAGGCGTGAGTTTGTCAAGGGAGTGCCCGCTTCACGAGTGACTTTCTTTGACATGGGTAATCCTAAAGGGGAATTTGATGTGGAGATGTCGTTGGTTCTGACGGAGGCTGGTCAGATAAGGCACAACAGCCTCGAGGCGGCAAGGGTTGCTGCCAATCGGCTCTTGGAGCAAAAGGTGGGTAAGGAAAATTACCACTTAAAGCTCAGGGTTTACCCTCATCAAATTCTTCGTGAGAATCCCATCGTCATGGGGGCGGGCGCAGACCGGGTTTCCGATGGGATGAGAAAGGCCTTTGGTAAGCCGATAGGGACGGCTGCCCGTGTCAGCGTTGGTCAAAAACTGATGACGGTGAGGTGCAAAAAGGAGTTTGCTAGGGTGGCTAAGGAGGCTCTCCACAGGGCCAATCTGAAAATTCCTTTCAAGGCGAAGATCATCGTGGAAAAGGGCCAGGAATATCTCCAGTGAATTATCGTTTTTTAGAGCCGAGCGCGGCCAGCAGTTCGTAGATTATCCTTGCCGCGACGAAGGATGTCGTTCCGTCGTCGTGTGGTGGGACCAGTTCCACGACATCAAAGCCCGATATGTTTAACTTCCCCAGCTCCCGCAAAAGTCGCAGAAGTTCAACTGTGGATATTCCGCCGGGTTCAGGTGTTGAAACACCGGGGGCAAAGGCCGGATCGAGAACGTCAAGGTCTATGGAGAGGTAGACCTCTGAGTTTTTCACAATTTTTTTCAAATTGGCAATGATTTTTTCAGGCTCCTTAATCAGATGTTCTGAAGTATAGGCCCTGATTCCGGAATTTTCGGCAAATTCGGCTTCATCTTTGGAGCATGATCTCACTCCCAGTTGAATTAGCCGATCAGCGGGCAGTTGGTCGAGCACTCTGCGCATGACCGTCGCATGGCACAGCCTGTCGCCCAGGTATTCATCGCGGAGATCTCTATGGGCGTCAAGGTGAATGACGGTCACATCGTCAAAAGCCTTCAAGACAAAATAGGAGATGGTGTGTTCACCCCCCATTACCGCCGGTATTTTCCCGTCATGAAGAATTTTTTTAACCACCCGGGTGATTTTTTCCCCAGTCAGCTTCAGGTCAGTGGGCGTGATGACGATGTCGCCGAGGTCGGAAATGTTAAGCTTCTCAAAGACATCAACACCCGCCGACATCACATAGGTTTCAATATTGGCCGACGCTTCCCTTATTTTAGCCGGAGCAAAGCGATAGCCGGGACGGTAGCTCGAGGTGATGTCCAGAGGTACACCCAGAAAGACCACTTGAGACTTTTCGTAGGGAAAATCAAAACCGCCAAATCCCGGTCTGACCGGCGTCACTTCTTCAAATTTCATTTTTTCTCACAAACCATCCTTTTTTCATTGATGTTTAACTCTATCGATGCAAAGACTTTTAAGTTTGGTAGCACGCTTAACCTGTTGAGGGATGCTATGGCAAAGCGGTTGTACTTTTTCGACGAGGGAGACGGCACCAACAAAAGGCTTCTGGGGGGCAAGGGTGCCGGCCTGTGTACCATGGCCCAGCTGGGACTGCCCGTGCCTCCGGGTTTTGTAATTACAACTGAGGTCTGCAAGCAGTACTATGACGCCGGCGGAAAGCTTCCTGCCGGCCTGATGGATGAGGTAATGGAGGCGATGAAAAAGCTGGAGAGGATCACCGGCAAGGGTTTCGGTGATCCCAAAAACCCGCTGCTGGTTTCCATACGTTCCGGGTCGATGTATTCAATGCCGGGTATGATGGACACGATTCTCAACCTCGGGTTAAATGATGAAACCGTCGAGGGGCTGGCGAAGCTCACAAACAATGAGAGGTTTGCCTATGATGCATATCGTCGTTTCATTCAGATGTTTGGCAAGATAGTCTTGGGCGTTGATGGCAAGAAATTTGAGGAGATCTTTGAGGAGCAGAAGAAAAAGGTCGGCGCCAAGTTTGATACTGATCTCACCGCCACCGATCTCAAGGAGATTGTTAAAAAGTTCAAGCAGCTGGTGAAGGAGGAGACCCATCAAGATTTCCCCAGCGATCCAGTTAAACAGCTCGAGTTGGCCATAGGAGCGGTGTTTGCTTCCTGGCAGAACAAGCGAGCCATCGAATACAGGAGATTTTACAAGATTCCAGATTATCTCGGCACCGCCGTCAACGTGGTAACGATGGTTTTCGGGAATATCGGCGAGGATTCGGGAACAGGAGTGGCTTTCACCAGGGATCCATCAACAGGCGAGCGCAAGCTGTTTGGTGAGTTTTTGTTTAATGCTCAGGGAGAAGATGTGGTTGCCGGTATACGGACCCCCCTCAAAATAGATGACCTGAAACGGAGGTATCCTGAGATCTACAATAAACTGGTGGAAATAGCGGAGAAGCTGGAGCGCCACTACCGGGACATGCAGGATATTGAGTTCACCGTTGAGCGGGGAAAGCTTTACATGCTACAGACGAGAGCCGGCAAGCGCACGGCGCAGGCGGCGGTCAAGATAGCGGTTGACATGGTGATGGAGGGCCTGATTACAAAGGAGGAGGCCCTGTTGCGCATTGAGCCGAGCCACATCGAGCAACTTCTGCACAAGCAGGTTGATCCCCAGGCCAAAGTTACCGTCATAGCCAAGGGGTTGAACGCCAGCCCCGGGGCTGCGGTAGGTAAGGCGGTTTTCGATTCCGAGCGGGCCAAGGAGATGGGCAAGGCTGGGGAAAAAGTTATTCTCGTGAGACCAGAGACCAGCCCCGACGACGTTGGTGGCATCATCGCTTCTCAGGGTGTCTTGACCTCCAGAGGTGGGGTCACCAGCCATGCAGCCGTGGTGACGCGGGGACTGGGCAAGCCGGCGGTGGTGGGTTGTGAGAGCATAAAGATTGACGTCGA
The DNA here is from genome assembly GCA_001515205.2 of Candidatus Hadarchaeum yellowstonense. Lineage (GTDB taxonomy): Archaea > Hadarchaeota > Hadarchaeia > Hadarchaeales > Hadarchaeaceae > Hadarchaeum > Hadarchaeum yellowstonense. The sequence continues at coordinate 34,690 of LQMQ01000057.1, read as the reverse complement.
TGCCAGGCTCTTTGAAGTGGACGGAACGGTGGTTAAAGAGGGGGATTTGATAACGATAAACGGAACCACCGGGGAGGTCATTTTAGGGGCAGCCCCCCTGATTGAGCCCAAGATGTCGCCGGAGCTCCTGGCCATTCTTTCCTTCGCTGATGAGGTGAAAAAGCTACAAAACTGGGCCAATGCCGATTACCCGCGAGACGCGAGAAAAGCTAGGGAGCTTGGGGCCCAAGGGATTGGGTTATGCCGCACCGAGCACATGTTTTTTGAAGAGGACAGGCTGCCGCTTGTTCACGAGATGATCCTGGCGGAGACCAAGGAGGAGAGGCAAAAACCCTTAGAAAAGCTTCTCCAGATACAAAAGAATGACTTTAAGGAGATCTTGGAAGTGATGGATGGTCTGCCTGTGATCATCAGGCTGCTGGACCCACCCTTACACGAATTTCTGCCAAGATACGAAAAACTGCTGGAGGAGGTAATCGAGCTCAGGCTCAGGGGTTCTGATCCTGAGAAGCTCAGGGAGAAAGAGGAGCTGCTCAAGAGGGTCGAAGGAATGCGCGAGGCCAACCCCATGATGGGCCTTCGCGGCTGCAGGCTGGGCATCATCTACCCGGAGATCAATGAAATGCAGGTCAGGGCTATTTTTGAGGCAGCCTGCGAGCTCAAGCGCGAGGGCAAGAATCCCAAGCCGGAAATAATGATACCACTAGTGGGCCATGTCAACGAGTTGAAGCTGGTCAGGGAGCAGCTGGAGAAGGTCGCGCATGAGGTGATGCAGAAACATGGTGTGGATCTGAAATACAAGTTCGGCACCATGATCGAGGTCCCCCGTGCGGCGCTTACTGCAGACGAGATTGCGGAATATGCGGAGTTCTTCTCCTTTGGGACGAATGATCTTACCCAGATGGTCTACGCTTACTCCCGGGATGACGCCGAGGGCAGATTTCTCTTCCAGTACATTGAGAAAGGAATACTTGAGGCAGATCCCTTCCAGCGGCTGGACCGGAAAGGGGTGGGCAAGCTCATGAAAATAGCGGTGGAGCTGGGCAGGGGCAAAAGGCCTGATCTGGAGATAGGCATTTGCGGCGAGCACGGCGGAGACCCGTCCTCAATCGAGTTCTGTCATGAGCTGGGGTTGAACTATGTCTCCTGTTCTCCCTTCCGAATACCAGTGGCAAGACTGGCGGCCGCTCACGCCGCGCTGAAGTCAAAGGAAGCAAAGTCTTACACCGTAGCCTAATCTTCAGGCCATCGTTTCTTTAAAAGCTTGCCCCGTGACTGGCTAAGACGGAAGCTAGGATTTTGAGACATACCCATATATAAATTGGTCGCCAGTGAATGGTGAAAATGGTGGGTTAATGGGCAAACTGGAAAACATGCTTAATCCCAAGGTCGTGGCGCTAATAGGGGCGAGCGAGAAGGAGGGATCGGTAGGCAACCAGATCATGAGGAATCTACTTATTGGCAAGGAAAAAAGGAAGATTTACCCCATTAATCCCAACCACCAGACAGTGATGGGCTTAAAGTGTTTCCCCAGCATCACTCAGGTCCCGGAGCACGTTGATTTGGCCGTGATAGCCATACCGGCCAAAAGCGTCCCCTCCGTGGTTGAGGAGTGCGGGCGAAGCGGTGTGGATGGCATCGTGATCATTTCTTCGGGGTTTAGGGAGGCTGGGGAGGAGGGAGCGAAGCTGGAGCAAGAGATCAAGAGGTTGCAGGAAAAATATGGCTTCAGAGTTCTCGGCCCCAATTGTCTTGGGTTCATCAGGCCCCATGAGTCCATGAATGCTACTTTTTTAAGAAGCCAGCCTGAGCCTGGGGAGATAGCCTTTATTTCGCAAAGTGGGGCCTTGGGTGCTGCGATACTGGACTGGGCGGTCAGTACTCACATCGGCTTCAGCATGTTTGCCTCCCTGGGATCTATGTTGGATATCGACTTTGGGGACCTGATAGATTATCTTGGTGAGGACCCGCGCACCCGGAGCATAATAATTTATATGGAAGGCGTTGGCTCGGCCAGAAAATTCATGAGCGCCGCCAGAGGTTTTGCTCGGACCAAGCCGATCATAATTTTAAAGCCCGGAAAGTATGTTGAGAGCGCCAAGGCGGTTAAATCACACACCGGCGCCTTGGCCGGGAATTTTGAGGTTTACCGGGCGGCTTTCAGAAGGGCGGGCGTGGTGAGGGTCGATGAAATTGAGGATCTTTTCAACTGCGCTAGCGTTCTTGATTCAAGGTATTTGCCGGCCGGACCAAACATTGCCGTGATAACCAACGCTGGCGGTCCCGGGGTGATCGCGGCCGATGCCATCATAGACAACCTCGGGGAGCTGGCAGATCTCTCCAGCGAGACAGTGGCCGCTCTAAACAAGTTTTTGCCCCCACAGTGGAGCAGGGGCAATCCTGTTGATATCCTCGGGGACGCCGACGTGGAAAGGTATTGTAAAACCTTAGAAGTCTGCCTTTCTGACCCCAAAATTGATGGGGTAGTAGTTCTCTACACGCCTCAGGGTGCTGCCAAGTCCACTGAACTGGCGCAAAGGGTTGTCGAAATTGCGAGAAAAAAGATCAAGCCCATTCTGACGGTCTGGATGGGTGAAAATGAAGTTGAGGAGGCCAGGAGGATATTTTATCAAAATGATGTGCCCACCTACCCCACACCGGAAAAGGCCATCAAAACCTACATGTACATGTACAGGTACAAGCGGAACCTTGAACTTCTTTATGAGACGCCCGAGGAACTTTCCGTGGATCTTTCCCCGCCGAAGAGCCACCTGAAGCTCATCATTAGAAAGGCGGTTGCGGAGGGAAGGACCAACCTGACCCAGGCGGAAATAGACAAGTTCTTTGATGCCTACCGGATTCCTAGGCCTGAGGCTCATCTGGCAAAGAATGAAGATGAGGCCGCCGCCGCTGCGTCACGCTTGGGCTACCCGGTTGTGCTCAAGGTGGCTTCTCCCGATATCGTGCACAAGAGCGATGTCGGCGGAGTTGTCGTGGGCATCAATTCTGAGGAGAGCTTGAGGAAGGAGTATAAGGCCATGATGGAGTCAATTAAAAAAGCCTTGCCTCAGGCAAAAGTGGATGGCGTCTACGTTCAGAAGATGAAAAAGTTTGATTATGAGCTGATCCTCGGCGCCAGAAAGGACAAGGACTTTGGCGCGGTTATTCTCTTTGGTCAGGGGGGAATTGGTGTTGAATTCTACAGGGACTTCTCCATAGCCCTGCCGCCGTTGAATCAGACGCTGGCCCGGAGACTGATGGAGGAAACAAAGATTTACCGCGCCATTTCCCGGGGCTTGAGAAACAAGCCGCCGGTGGATATGAAAGCTTTGGAGGAAATCGTGGTTCGGTTTTCCAACCTGATAGTTGACTTCCCCGAGTTCGCCGAGATCGATATAAACCCGCTTGCGGCTTCAAAGGGCGAGATCACCGCTCTCGATGCCAGGGCAACCATTGATGTTGAGGCGTTGCGTCTTACCGATCCTTACGGGCACCTCTCCATTTTGCCTTATCCCACCAAATACGTGGTTCCGTGGAGGTTGAAGGACGGAACCGAGGTGATCCTCAGGCCAATCCGACCGGAGGATGAACAGATAGAGTATGAGTTCATTAAGGGGCTTTCTGAGGAAACCAGCAGGTTCAGATTTTTCAGGGTAATCAAGGACCTGTCCCATGAAGACTTGGTGCGTTTCTGCAACATAGATTATGACCGGGAAATGGCGATAATCGCCGAGCTTCGGGAAGGGGACAAAAAGAAGGAGATCGGTGTGGCGAGGTTGATCACCGAGCCGGGTAAAAAGCGTGGCGAGTTCGCGATTGTTCTGGCCGACAAGTATCAGGGCAAGGGTCTGGGCACCAAGCTGATGGACATGCTCATTGAAATTGCTCAGGAAAAAGGTCTCGAGAGCATTTACGGCATCATCATGCGCGAAAACAAGAAGATGCTTCGCCTGGCCCAGAAGATGGGCTTCACCATCAAACCGTCTGAAGAGGGCTATGTGGCTGTTTTGAACCTCACCTGAGCAGAGATTACTTCTTCACTCTAATTTCTATTTCCTTCCAGTCCTTCTTTATCCCCCGCAGCGAGGTCACAGCCCCGACGATGGCCCCGCTCAGTATTTTTACAACGAACTCGTTCAGATCGATCTCCTCGCCGTCTACCGAGAGCTTGACATCCACACCATCACCCCGAAAGTTTAATCCATTGCTGGGGTAAAATAACTTTTCAATTTTGTTTCCCCTGATAATTCGTCTAAGCATTTCGGAAAATGGAAAATGCCTGATTTTTCGTTCGTTTTTAAATCGCTCTTTTTTTCGTAAAATTATTTTTACAAATAGTAAAGTTTAAATAACATAATGTAAACTAAAATTAACATGGTGAAGAAATTGAATGTTAAAAGATATGAGTTGTACCGGCGGGCAATAATGATCGCCGTAGCCCTTCTCGTTGGACTCTCTGCCGTTACTGGTGAGTTTGCCTTGGCAATATCCTCCGTGGTCATAGGGCTGCTGATTTTGTACTCAATCAAAGGCAGGGTCGAGCAGGTTTTGGTGGATGAGCGGGCCTTCAAAATAAGCGAGAAAGCCTCTCGGAGAACCATCCAGGTCGTGGGCACAGTGACCGCAATAGTTGGCCTGATTATGATCGTTCTGGGTAGAGGCGGATATCCGGCATTGACCGATTTTGGAATGGCGTTAACTTACCTGGCGATATTTTTGCTTGCGGTGTACCTGATGTTCTACAGATATTATTCTTGGAAATTTGGGGAGTAGCCTTTATGAAAAATAAGCTCAGGATTTACCGGGCGATGCACGATTTAACCCAGGAAGAGCTGGCGACCAGGTTGGGGGTGACGAGGCAGACGATAATAGCCATTGAAAAAGGAAAGTACTGTCCCTCTCTTGAACTCGCCTTCAAGATTGCGCGATTTTTCAAGGCGAGGGTTGACGACATTTTCATTCCCGAGGAAAGCGAAGCCCAATGATTTCAAATTATCCTTTCTGAGGTCTTTTTCGGCATCGAACACTGCAATTATACTTCACCGCTGATTGGAGTTTTCTGCAGCTGGGAACGAGCATTGAATTTGTTGGTGCGGGGGAGGGGATTTGAACCCCCGAACCCCTACGGGACTGGCTCCTGAAGCCAGCGCCTTCAACCTGGCTTGGCTACCCCCGCTCCCTTGAATCCTCTCACAGCAAAGTTTTAAAGGTTAGCAACAACCTTTATCAAAAAACAGGGAGATTAATTTGGGGATGTTATGCCCGAGATTGACATCATCTGGTGGATAGTGGCGAGCATCATCTTCTTTGCAGTGGTAACTCTCTTGAGTCCACAGATGATGTGGCTGCAGGCGCGCGCCGGGCTGACTCAGATGAAAAAGGCAGTCGTCGAGCTGGACAACATGGCCAAGGAAAGCAGAAGGATAGCATTGAAGGCGATAATAAAGCATGGTAAGCCCAAGCAGGACGTGGAGAAGGAGTTCAATGATTTCTTGGACTTCTTTGCCATCGAGCCCGTCAGCGAGGATCCGGTGGGAGTTTTAAAAAGGCTCGAGCATATACTGGACGTCCGAGACAAACGCTTCAAAGACGCGATCGCCAGGCTGGCCCCCAATGCCGATCCCGAAACCGCCGCCAACTTGGAGATGGCGATGGAGGGGGCCATGGCCAACTATACCCTCTATCGGCTGGTTCGGCACTTTTTAGTTTTGGCCGAGAAGACGAAAAACATCCAGATTGTCATGCTGGTTCAGATGAACATTCCTTTCCTGAGGACCTACGCCAAGGCCTTCGTGGACGCCACCAAGGCGTTCGTCGAGGGCAAGCCGATAGGTGACGGCGTTGGTCCCTTGACGGTGGTGAAGCTGGTTAAAGAGGCCAAATTCCTCGAACCGGTGGAGGACACCGTTTACACTGAAACCGAATTTGAGGGGCGGAAGCTCATTATAGTCAAGGCCAAAGGACCCGGCGGCAGGGTCGGTAAACCGGGTGAACTGATAGCCAGGCTGGCTAAGAAAAGAAAGGTGGCACGCATCATCATGATCGATGCCGCTGGAAAACTTGAGGGTGAGGCCAGCGGCGATGTCGTTGAAGGTGTGGGTGCCGCCATTGGTGGCCCGCCGACTGAAAAGTACAAGATAGAGGAAATAGCGGTGAAGCGAAAGATACCAGTTGACGCCATCGTGATCAAGGAATCCTACACCGAGTCGCTGAAGCCCCTCAATAAAAAATTGGTGAAAGGTGTGGATGAGGCCGTTGAACGGGTTAAGAACGCCATAAGACAACGCACCAAGCCGGGCGACACGGTGATCGTAGCCGGCATCGGGAATACCATCGGCATTGGTCAGAGCGTCAAGGAGTTACCGGCGGAGTTTCCCGCCCCTCCCGAGGAGAAAAAGGATGAGATTGAATCAACTTATCTCCCAGTACGTTGATATTATTTAAATGATGGAATTCATATTTCGTGGAGTGATTTGAATGAGAAGATACAAGCACTTGGCCGATGTCCAGAAGCTGATGTGGGAGCCGGAACACATCAGGAACATCGGTATAGTCGCCCATGTCGATCACGGCAAGACCACGCTCACGGATTCATTGGTCGCCGCATCAGGAATAATAAGCTTTGAACTGGCTGGCGAACAGCTTTTCACGGATTTCCTTGACATTGAGCAGCAGCGAGGCATCACAGTTCAGACTTCTGCTGTTAGTCTCTCCCACACCCTCGACGGCCAGGAGTACTTGATTAACCTTCTGGACACACCCGGACACGTTGACTTCAGCGGTGACGTGACCCGGGCGCTGCGGGCCATTGACGGCGTGATTGTGGTGATGGACGCGGTGGAGGGCGTCATGCCTCAGACGGAAACGGTGCTGAGGCAGGCGCTGAGTGAACGGGTGCGTCCCGTTCTTTACATCAATAAAGTCGATCGCCTAATCGACGAGCTTAAGCTCACCCCTGAAGCGATGCAGGCCCGCTTTGTCAAGCTGATAACAAAGTTCAATGAGCTGGTGAAACGATATGCCCACCCCAGCGTCGCTGACAAGTGGTTGGTCAGCGTTGAGGCGGGATCTGTTGCTTTTGGCTCGGCTAAAGAAAAATGGGCTCTATCCATTCCTCAAATGAGAAAGAAAAACATCAGCTTCAAGGATATCTTCAACGCCTACCGGGAAGGAAAACAAGCTGAGCTTGCAAAGAAGAGCCCAGTTTATGAGGTAGTTTTGGACATGGTGATCCGGCACCTCCCCAACCCCAAGGAGGCGCAGGCCAGCCGGATCCCCGTTATTTGGAAGGGGGACATCAACAGCGAGCTGGGACGCGACATGATGACGGCCAATCCTCACGGAAAAATCTGCATGGTTATCACTGACATTATCGTCGATGAACAGGCCGGCGTGATCTCCACAGGCAGGGTTTTCTCAGGAACCTTGGAAAAGGGGAAGACGGTTAGGCTGGTGAGCTCTGGTCAGGAAGCCCGCATCCAGCAGGTCAACATTTACATGGGGCCCGATCGGGTGATGGTGGATAAGGTTCCGGCCGGAAATATCGGGGCGATAATTGGAATGAAGGAGGCCTTCGTTGGCGAAACCTTGATCGAGGCCGGTGTTGAGGGCAAGGGTTTCGAGGAGCTGAGGTACATAAGCGAGCCCGTTGTCACCGTGGCCGTCGAGCCCAAGAACTTCCAGGATCTTCCCAAGCTCGTCAATGAACTGAAGAGAATATCCCGCGAGGACCCCAACGTCAAGGTGAAGATAAACGAGGAGACCGGGGAGTATCTCGTCTCCGGGATGGGTGAGGTGCACCTGGAGATAGTTGAATACAAGCTGAAAAAGGCCGGGCTTGAGGTTAAGACATCTGAGCCGATTGTGGTTTACCGTGAGACGCCAACCAAGCGAGCAGGCCCCGTGGAAGGCAAGTCACCGAACAAGCACAACCGCTTCCAGATCGTTGTCGAGCCACTGGAGCCGGAGGTCATCAAGGCCATTGAAGAGGGCAAGATCACCGACAAACAGGAGAGAAAGGAGCGCGCCAACCTGTTGCGGGAGCTGGGCTGGGAAACTCATGAGGCCCGTAACATTGTCACCATCATCGGCCCCAATGTCCTGGTTGACGCTACTAAAGGGGTCCAGTACATGAACGAGGTTGAGGACTACATCATCGAGGCCTTCAAAGAAGTGGTTGAGGAGGGCCCCATCATGCGTGAGCCCATGCGCGGCTTAAAGGCCATGATCGTGGATGCCACCCTGCATGAGGACTCGGTGCACAGAGGCCCGGCGCAGATAATACCTGCGGTGAGGCGACCGATCCAGGCCGCCATTCTTCTGGCGGAGCCAACCCTGCTGGAACCGCTGCTCAGGCTGGAGGTGCGAGTTCCGCAGGAGTTCATGGGTGGAGCTACCAAGGTCATTCAAGGCCGCCGCGGAAAGATCTTGAGCATGGAGGCTGAGGAAGACATCACAATAATAAAGGCTTCGCTGCCCGTGGCTAATTCCTTTGGTCTGGCTGCTGAGCTCCGTTCCGAGACGGAGGGGAGGGCCATCTGGGCCACGGAGTTTGAGAAGTTTGACGTGTTGCCGAAGGAGCTTCAGGAACAGGTCATCAGAGATACCCGCAAGCGCAAGGGGCTGAAGCCAGAGCCGCCGCGGCCCGAGGAGTTCATGGAGAAGTAATCAGATTGGCTATTTCACCAAAGTTCTCAGGAGTCAGGTCCACAACCCTTGTTTCCAAAAGTTTTCTTGGCAGCGATTCATTGAGAAAGGACCTTATTTCACTCTTGTCCATCTTTTTCCCCGGAAAGATTTCTGAAAATGAATGCAGGAGGGCATTTCTCACCAGTTGCCTTCGATGCTGAAACAAAGCTCGGACGACATCTGAAAAAACTTTTTCTTCTTTGACCGTGAACGGAGGCTTGCGGGGCTTCAGCCTGACGATTGCTGAGCTCACCTTTGGCTGGGGGAAAAATGCCGTGGGCGGGACTTCCTCTAGCAATTCCACCTCCGCCCGGTAGTATGTGTTGACGGTCAGGCGACCATAATTTTCCGACCCGGGTTTCGCGACCAGCCTTTCCGCAAACTCCTTCTGGAACATCAGCACGGCTAGATCAAAATTGAACTCCAGCAGCCTGAACATTATTTCCGATGATATTGAATAGGGTAGATTGGAGACTATTTTGTTGAATTCGGGCAGGTCCATATCTAGGAAGTCGCCTTGGAGCAGCCTGACGTTTGTCCGTCCTTTGAGGCGTTTGCGCAGGATTTCGACCAGTTTTTCATCTTTCTCCACGGCGATGACTGTTCTGGCCCGGCCGGCGAGCATGAGCGTTAAATTGCCGACACCCGCCCCGATTTCCAGGACCACGTCCCTTTCGGTTACGTTGGCATAATCGATCATTTTTTTGAGAAAAGAGGGGTCAATGACTTGGTTCTGTCCCATTCTTCTGCTCAGCCAGGCCTCGTGCTCCTTCAGGATCTCTCTTGTTTCCTTCAACATCAGTTATATACTCTCCAATCAGCTATTTTGACATTTGGAGGAAAATGATTTCCGAGTCTTTTAAGCTGGCCAGGGAGCGTCTTTTCAAAAAGTTGCAGAGCGCAGCGGTGCTCAATCCGGATATTGAGCGAGAAATAGTTGAGGTTTATCAGGGCCGGGGCAAGCGTGCGTTGGAAGCGATAAAGGGGCGGCGGGTGATCCGGCGGGGGCAGCGCTGGTTTGTCCGGGGAAAAAACGATGAATATGAGGTGGTGAAAAATTTCTGCACCTGCAGCGACTATGTTATGAATATATCAACAGGTAAGGCGGGAGTTGACATGTGTTATCATGCCCTGGCGAAGAACATATGTCAGGCACTCAATTCTTATTATGTGGTTGAACCAGAGTAATCATTTTGGAAGGGCGATCATTTGAAGCTCGTTATCAAGTTTGGTGGTGTGCCAGTCAAGGACGGCGAGAGCATCCGAAATGACGCCGAATTCGTTGTTTCCCGATATAAAAAGGGGGACCAGGTTGCAGTAGTGACCTCAGCGATGGCTGGGGTGACGGATCAACTTCTGAATATTGCCAACAGGTTGATAGAACCCCAAGCCAACCCCGAACGGCAGATCCCCGACTTCATGCGGCAGATCTCGGTAAGGCACTTTCAGGCGTGTCAAGACGCAATAAAAAACAAAGAAGTCTTGAGCAGGACCACCCGGGTGGTCAAGGAGACGCTCGACCTTTTGGAACGGGCCCTCATTGGCGTTTCTTACCTGGGTGAACTGTCGCCGCGTTCCCAAGATCTTATTTTATCCTTCGGCGAGAGACTTTCCGCCCCTATCTTGGCCGGGGCCATTGAGTCTCTGGGTGTCCCGTCCCGGTTCTTGACCGGTTTTGAAGCCGGCATCATCACGGATGACCACTTTACTGAGGCGCGCCCGCTGATGGACAGAATTCGCAAGCTGGCAAAACAACGGATTAACAAAATATGGGCTGATAAAGAGATCCCAGTCATAACTGGCTTTATTGGTGGCACCAAAGACGGGATCATAACCACGCTGGGCCGCGGTGGCTCTGATTACACCGCTTCCATACTTGGCGCGGCTTTAGGGGTGGACGAAATCTGGATAATGACCGACGTTGATGGAATAATGACCGCTGATCCCAAAGTTGAGCCAAAAGCAAGGGTGATCAAGGCCATCTCCTACATAGAGGCCACAGAACTCGCCTACTTTGGGGCCAAGGTGCTCCACCCTAGGATGATTAGGCCAGCGATGGACACTAATATACCCGTCAGGGTTCTTAACGCCTTCAAGCCCAACCAGGGCGGCACCTTGATCATTAGAAAACCGAACCGCGCCAAGGATATAGTCAAGTCTATCACGATGAGCAGAAATGTCTCCCTGATAACCGTTGGCGGGGCAGAGATGATAGGAGTTCCAGGAGTTGCCGCAACAGTTTTTGACATCATTGGTCGTGCCGGAGTGAAAGTTCTGATGATTTCGCAGAGTTCCTCCCAGGCGGACATAAGCTTTGTTGTTGACCGCAAGGAAGCGGATGTCGCCCTTCATGCCCTACGATCCGAGTTTGAAAAACGCCATATTGACTGGAACATTAACTGTGAAAGAAATGTCAGCGTTATCGCGGCCATCGGTGCCGGGATGAAGGGCACACCAGGGGTTGCCGCCAGGGTCTTCGGCACAATGGGGCGTAACGGGATAAACATCCTAACGATAGCCCAAGGTTCTTCTGAGCTCAATATCTCCTTCACGGTTGATGAGCGCGACGCCGTAAAGGCAGTGAGGGCCCTGCATAGCGAGTTCCAACTGGACAGAATCGATTGATGGGGCACTCCTTGTGGTTTGGGTTTCTGGAGCGACAATAGTTTCTTCCTAGCTGGATCAGCAGAACATGGCCTTCAATCCTTCTTCCAGGTGGAGTTACTCTCTCAAGTTTCCTTTTCACTTCCTCATAACCGTCCTTTGGCTCGGCAAAACCCAGTCTTTTTGACACTCTGAAGACGTGAGTATCCACGGGAAAAACGTCATGGCCGGCCCCGAAGGCTAGCACCACATCGGCCGTTTTTGGCCCCACGCCGGGCAAGGAGAGCAGCTCCCTTCTTGCCTCCACAGCTGGTTTTTGGAGGATTAAATTCATGTTTCCCCCGTATTTTTTCCAAACCAGCTTTGAAATTTCCTTCAGTCTTTTGGCCTTTTCCCTGTAAAGCCCGCCGATCTTTATCAGCTTCCCGATCTCCCGGAGGCTGGCGCTTGCTATCTGTTCCGGTGTTGTGAATCGGGATGTTAAACTCTTGAAGGCGGCAAAGCTGTTGCGATCATTGGTATTTTGTGATAAGACGGTCCCGACCAGCAAGAGAAAAGGATCTTTTTCTCGGAGGCGCCAGGGCTTGAAAACCCCGTTCAACTGGTTTAGGATGGCCTCCATGCGCTGCCGCTCGGCATTTAAATTCTCAGCGCGTTTAAGTTGGTCTGTGGGCAGTTTGAGCACCATTGATACCATCTACATCATGCTCCTGCTGGGTTCTTTGGCCTTTGGTTTAGAGGCCATGTTTGTCGGTTTTGGAGGTAAACTTTTGCTCATCTACCGGCGCCACAGGGGGGCAACCCTGGGCGCCGCTTTCTTGCTGGGATTTCTGATAGTCGTCTTGGCCATAGTGACCTCCACATTTCTCAACCTCGAGCCGGTTTTCTTAATGCTCGTTGTGCTGGTTTACTCCCTTATTTTGGGAAAAGTGATTGGGGTTTTTAGAGCCAAGCTTTTTGGAAGAACGCCGCCGCCGGCCCCTTGGCTCGAAACTTCTGAGGAAGAAATAAAGAGGATGATTTCAGCTCGCGGTTTTGACAACCTGTTGGAGAAAAATGAACGACGCCGGAGATCGGAAAAAGGCGGTGTCGATTGAGGTCGGGAAGGACAATTATCGCCGATGTCTTTTTATATTCATTTCTTAAGGAACGTTTGAGCTGGAAGTGTGCAGATGTTGGAGCTGGTGATCTACGGCGTTGGGTTGGCGCTGTCCTTTTATATCGCGTGGTGCCTGGGTGCCAACGACGCCGCCAACCCCACTGATTGCGCTGTTGGCGCCGGAGCACTGAGCATGCGAAAAGCCATCACCCTATTTGCCATTTTTGCCGCTGCTGGTGGCATTCTCCTGGGCCCCATGGTCATGAAGACGGTTGATCGCGGTTTGGTGGATAGGGAAAGTTTGAGTTTGGAGGTTTTGACTGTGGGGAGTTTCACCGCCTGTTTATCGGCCGGAATTTGGATAACTTTGTGCACCTACAAAGGCATGCCTGTATCGACAACCCACTCAATAATTGGTGGGGTCATTGGTTTTGGACTGATAAGCTCGGCCCCGATGAGGTGGAGCAATCTCTACTTGGTTATCGTGAGTTTAATCATCTCCCCAGTTTTGGCCTTAGTTATGGCGGCCGGGTTGTACCTCTTTTTGAAGAATTATTTTAGCCGGGAGAGGACGGAGAGAGCAAATTTGGCATTAATTTTCCTTTTGGTTTTTACCCTGGCCTTTTCCGCCGTGCTCATGATCTCCTACCAAACACTTGGCCTAGGGCCATTTGTTAGCGTCTTAGTGGCGCTTTCAGTAGCGCTTGTTTTTTCCTCCATTCTCGCGTACGTTCTCCGGGCCAGATATGGCAGGTTGGGGGTTTCCAACTTTCTTTATGTCCTTCTGATAATTGGGCTTTGTTTTTCCGCTTTTTCCTTCGGTGCTAACGACATGGCTAACGCCACTGGAGTTTTCGTGACACCCACCCAAAAGATCACGGGGAATCCGACTTTTGGTACAATGCTGCTGCTTTCACTTCTCGGCTCGGCGGGAATAGCGCTGGGGGCTTTCACCTGGGGATACAAAGTCCTGGAGGTCACCGCCTATAAGGTAACTAGGCTCGACACGCTGAATGGAGCCGCCGCCGAATATGCGAACGCAATCGTGGTTTTTCTTTTCACTGTTTTGCCCTCGCTGTTTTTTGGTTTTGGCCTGCCGATATCTACGACGCACGCTTCGGTTGGATCTTTGATCGGGGTTGGTTTGGCGACGAGGGGGTTGGCGGGGGTTAGTCGGGGAGTTACAGGTAAAATTATCCTGTTTTGGATCTTAACCATCCCAGCAGTAATCTTAATTAGTATGTCGTTGTTTTGGTTAATCAGTAAAATGATGGGGATATGATGGCGTCAAAAGGTCCGTTAACTTGGATGGCTGAATCAAGGGAAAGAAAAATTCTGGAAATCTGCGATGAGCACATCAAAAGGATTGTCAAGACAGTTGCCGGCATGAACAAGGCCGTCCAAGCCTTTTGTGATCTCGATGTGAAGAAAAGGGATGAGGGGTTTCAAGAGGCCTTCAAGAGCGAGCGCGATGCCGATGTCATCAAGAGGAACATCCTGGAGGAACTTTCCAAAGGAATCTTTCATCCGATAAACCGGGACGAGATAATCCGGCTGACGATGACCGCCGACGAGATAGCTGCCAATGCCAAGGCGGCCGCCAGAAAGTTGAAGTACATTGACGCCAGAAAGCTTCCGGAGAGCCTGAAGAAGACAATGAGAACTTACTCCACAGCAGTTTTGGAAATAACGATCAGAACTCATGAGACCTTCGTTTCCCTGGAAAAGGATCCCAAGACGGCGATAGCATTTTCGCACGAGGTGGAGAAGCTGGAGGAAAAGATAGACGATTTGCGTGCCGAGGAGCTAACGCCAGGACTTTTAAAGTGGTACAGAAAGGTCAAGGACATAGGACAATCAATGCTGCTGAAAGAGATTACGGAAAATATGGAAAGCATCGCGGACCTCTGCGAGGACGTCAGCGACATCATCAGATCTATTGCCATCAGCTACTCTTGAGTCCTCCCTCTTGAAGCCAGCGCCAGCAGCGGAGTCAAAAAAAAGTTTTCAGTTTAATCAGGATACCCGACTATTTTCTTCAAGCTTTCGACGACTTCAGGGTTGACCAGCGTTGTCGTGTCGCCGATTTTGTCTCTGGTGATCAGAGCCTTCAGGATCCGGCGCATGATCTTTCCACTTCTGGTCTTCGGCAGTTCATCAACGAAGAATATTTGCTTTGGCTTGGCTATCGGCCCCACCATCTTGCTGATGTGTTCTACCAGCTCTTTGCTCAGCTCTTCCGATCCTCGGTAGCCGCTTTTTAGCACCACATAGGCGACAGGCACTTCTCCCTTCATGGGATCCGGCTGCGGGACGACGGCGCTTTCCGTCACGGCCGGGTGGCGGTTGAGCGCATCCTCAAGCTCAGCGGTGGATAACCTGTGTCCCGCGACTTTCATGACATCATCAACCCTGCCAGTAACCCGGATGAAGTGTTTGATTTTTCCCCTTTCTTTGATGTGGGGTGCATGCTCGTTAATCACATCTCTGGCGCCGTCTCCGGTGAAGTAATATTTGTTGGCGTACCGGCTCCAGTAGGTCTCGCGGTATTTTTCGTCAGCCTTGTAAAGACCCCGCAACATCCCTGGCGGCATCGGCGGGACGAGCACTAGGTAACCCCCCTGTGGAGATGGATTGCCCTCTTCGTCAACGATAGCATTCCTGGTCCCCGGGAAGGGTCTTCCGGAAACAGTGGGGATGAACGGGCCGATGCCGGGCAGGCTCATCATCAGTGTGCCGCCCGTCTCGGTTTGCCACCAAGTGTCCGTTATCGGGCACCTTCCGCCACCAATGTTGTTGAAATACCACATCCAGGCTTCACGGTCAATCGGTTCCCCAACAGTTCCAAGCAGGCGGAGGCTGCTGAGATCGTGTTTTCTTGGCCACTCCTCCCCCGCTCTTACGAACATGCGAATTGCCGTGGGAGCAGTGTAGAATATCGTTACCTTGTATTTTTCTATTATCTCCCACCAGCGATCTATCGCCGGGTAGTCAGGTGATCCTTCATAAATTATGAGCGTGGCGCCGTTGAGCAACGGGCCATAGCACATGTAGGTATGTCCGGTAATCCAGCCGATGTCGGAGGTGCACCAGTATATGTCGTCGTCGTGTAGGTCAAACACCCAGCGCGTGGTCCAGTAAGCCTGGGTGAGATAACCGCCTGTGGTATGAATTACACCTTTTGGTCTTCCCGTTGTTCCCGAAGTATAGAGCAAGAACAACATGCTTTCGCTGTCCATGTGTTCTGGTTCACATTCGGGTTCGACTTCCCTCATCAGCTCGTGCCACCAGAAATCCCTTCCTTTTACCATGTTTACCTCGTTGCCGGCCCTTTTGACCACAACTATTTTTTCAACACTGGTGCCCTTGATCCCCTCGTCAGCGTTTTCCTTCAGATTGACGACTTTGCCCCTGCGATAATAGCCATCGGCGGTTATCAAAACCTTGGATTCCGCGTCTTCGAGCCTAACTCTTAACGCATCCCCGGTGAAAGCGGAAAAGACAACGCTGTGAACAGCGCCGATCCGGTTACAGGCCATAATGGCGATGTGAACTTCAGGGATGAGGGGAAGGTATATGCTCACCCGATCGCCTTTCTTAACCCCAAGTTTTTTCAGGACGTTGGCAAAGCGGCTGACCTCATCCTTAAGCTGCTGGTAGGTTATTACTCTGTCGGGCTCCTCCGGAGGCTCGGGAACCCAGATTATCGCTGGTTTATTGCCCTTGCCCGCCTTCACGTGCCGGTCCACTGCGTTGTAGGAGGCGTTAATTTTTCCTCCGATGAACCATTTGAAATAAGGCAGGTTTTCTTCATAGGCTTTGTCCCAGGTCTTGAACCATTCCAGGCCTTCCCTGGCTCGTGCTTCCCAAAATGCGACCGGGTCTTTATCGGCTTCTTCATATATTGATGGATCGTTTACCCAAGCTCTTCGCTTGAGTTCCTCGGATGGCCACCAAACTTCCTTTTCCACGGGGTCTTCCACTACCCATTTGATGCCTTTCATAGTATCCTCAACTACATATAATTGAGCTTTTAAAAAGTTGACGGTGAGAAAAAGGCTAGGTTTAGTTCCTTGATGAGTTGATCAATGTTCTTGAACTCTTTGGCGTATGGTTTCAAATCACGTTTCACCGCTTGCCAGAGTTCCTTTATTTCCCGGGATCGAATGCCCTGTTCCCGGTACCTGATGCCCTGCACCATGATTGAAAGGTAGTCGGCGGCATGAACCAGCTTTGCCTCGGTTGTTTTTCCCTCGCGGTACTCCTTCCAAAGTTCCAGGAATTTCTCCCTTTCGGGCAGTCCCCGCAACAGATCCACCAAGGCAGCCTGTTCCATTTGCTCCTTGGCGCCGGTTGGCTTCAGATACTTTCGGGCAGTGTAGGGAAAATCGGCCACCTCCGCCTCGGCCCAGTCGTGCAGGATCGCCATGCTGAGGGCACGTTCGCGGTCAATTTTCCCCCCCTCCCTTGAGAGCCCTTCGATGAGGAACATGGTGATGGCGGCTACTTCAAAGGAGTGCTGGGCTACATCCTCGGCGGCGGCTGGTGTGACACCGCAAAGGAGCCAACCCGTGCGCGGCATAAGTTTTAAGCGGTTCAGCTTCAGCAATAAGTTGCTAAGTTTCGTCTCGACCACCATTTCTTTTCATTTTTTTATTATCATCAATTTCGCCTGTTTGACGCCCCTTAGACCCTCAAGTCGTTCCACGAGTTTTTCAATTTTTTCAGCCGGTCCCTTGAGTACCGAAGTTTCCAGGCAGTTCTTGGCGTCCAGGTGAATGTGCTGGACGGTACTTACAATTTCCCCCGCGGAGTGCTGGATGTCAATTATTGCGTCGGTTAGCCCCCTGACGTCATGCTCGTAGACTAGGACGAGGACGCCGACAATCTGTCCCTTCAGTCCCTTGCGATATTTGTAATCCGCCAGGAAGTCCCGGAGTGAATCCCTGATTGCCTCCGATCGACTCGCATAACCGCGGGCTTTAAGGGAACCGTCAAGCTCCTTCAGTAACTCCTCCGGAAGGGTTAAACTTACTCGCGTTAATTTTTCAGCCATTTTCTCCCCCACATTTTTGATTATCTACTTGCCCTGGCAGGAACTTTGCCTTCTCCAATAGTTCAATTGCTTTCAGGAAAGATGCGCTTGTTTCCATGTCAAGCGTAAAAACAATTATGTTTATTTTCACCATTTCATCGGATTTACTTTCCACTGCCTGATATAAAATCTGTTAGATTTGGCATCCTTAACGACGAGAGGCGCCGGTTTTGCTATCCTGGAAAATTTCCCTCCTGTTCTTAATTTCGCCGATTATTCTGCCATCCCTCATTAAGTAGGTGCGGTCGCACAGCTTCATCAGATCCAGGTCGTGACCGGAAATCACGATCGTTCGATTTCTTCCGAGGGTTTTCAGCAACTCCATGAAGTTTCTTTTTATCCACGGGTCAAGGGAAAGGGTTGGTTCGTCGAATACCAGTATCTCGGGATCCATGGCCAGCACTGTGGCTATCGCAATTCTTTTCTTTTCGCCGTAGCTCAGGTGGTGAGGGCTCCTGTTTTCAAAACCGGTCAAGCCCACCATCTCCAAGGCCATTTTTACCCTTTTTTTGACCTCCGCCTCGCCCAGTTTCAGGTTCACCGGTCCGAAGGCCACATCTTCAAAGACAGTTGGCATAAAAAGCTGATCGTCAGGGTTTTGGAAGACAAGGCCAACTTTTTTCTTCAGCTCGCCATTCTCCTCATTTGCATCAATTCCAAGAATCACGACTTTCCCCCTTTGCGGTTTTAGGATTCCATTCAAGTGCAAGAGCAGCGTTGATTTTCCCGAACCGTTGGGGCCTATCAGGTAGACCCGTTCGCCTTTCTTTACCCTCAGGTCAACGCCGCGCAAGGCGATGGTGCCGTCCGGGTATCTGTAATGCAGGTTCCTTACTTCCACTGCCAGCATCAGACCACCAGTATCAGGATCAGCAGGGATAAAAATATGGTGATGAAAAGGGCATCGTGGCTGTTCATCTTAAGTTCACTGATCAATTTTATCTCCCCATCATAACCCCGAGATCTCATTGCCGCATAGACCCTTTCCCCTCTTTCATAACTCCTCACGAGCAAGTTTCCGATGATGTTTCCGGCGGCTTTAACGGATTGCAGCCAAGTCGGCTTGAAGCTTCTGGCCTCTCGTGCCCTGACCATTCTTTCCAGCTCGTCCTCCAGAATAAAGGTAAATCGATACATGAACGAGAGGATCATCACAAAGACGGTAGGCATTTTTAACCCCTGAAGACCCCTTAAGAGCCTGGAAAAAGGCGTTGTGGAAGTGAGCACGATCATGGCCACCACGCAGAGCCAAGATTTCACGATAACATTTAAAAAGAGCAGCAGGGCGGATGGGGTTATGGCGAAAACACCGAGGTTCAATGAACCGCCGTCGTTCCCTAAGAAAGGCAGCCCTATGGCCACCAAGCCGACGAATGGGATTATCACCAAGGATCTTTTGATCACGAATTTCACCGGCACTTTGGAGATCACTACCAGCGAAAAAACCAGCGCGCCGTAGAGGGCAAATTTTTGCCCCAGTGTTATCGGGGTGAAGACTACGATCAAGAGAAAAGAAAAAAGCGCCACTATTTTTGCCCGGGGATCCAGCCTATGAATCGGGCTGCTGAGGCTGCTGTAACGGTCAAGAAAACTGTGCCTCATTTTGTCTCAGTTCTATTTTTCAATATCTTTGCCCAGCTCATCGTCAGCGCAAGGATTATCAGGACTCCGATTAGACCGGCAAGTGCTGTACCAAGCTTTTCGTTTTCCACTCCCGGGACAACATAGTCCGGTATCGGGGCCCGTATGACCTCTTGGCCCTCAGCCTTTTCGGCAAATCCCTGATCCTCGGCGACCCTTTCTAGCCCGTCAGGTTCTGGGGAGGCAAAAAGAGAGAGCACACAGGCCATGAACACAGCGACGACCAGCCCGGTGACCCACCACTTCTCTCCTCTCATTTTTTCACCTAAATTTTTGGCAAGTTGAGCAGATCGGGCCTTGTTTTCATCACGAAACCGATCACAGTAACGGTAATGGCCGCTTCGATGATGCCGATGATCGCATGAATACCCACCATTGCCGGCAGGGCGATTTGAATTGGCGAGGTCCCTGAGGCCGCCAGCTCCAGGGCACACGCGGCAGAGGCGAAAACCACCGAGATCCAAGCGGCCACCGCGGCACCGGTGATCATGCCCCTTTTTCCTTTTAGCAATTTGGTGAAGCCAAGGTAGATATAAAATCCAATAATCGTTCCGATGAGCCCCATGTTGATGATATTTGCACCTAACGCGGTTATTCCTCCATCTTGGAAGAAAATGGCCTGTATGACAAAAATCGAACTCATCACCAGCGATCCCGCTAGCGGTCCAACGAAGATGGCGGTGAGCACTCCTCCCAGAAAGTGTCCACTTGTACCACCAGCCACCGGGACGTTTAACATCTGCGCTGCGAAGACGAAAGCCGCCAAGATGCCGAGCAATGGAACATGTCGGTCGCTGAGTTTTTTGTTGGTCTTCCGCACGGCAAGGGCGATGATAAGTGCTGCCACTGCCCACAGCGGCGCCCAGACTTCAAAGCTTAAAAACCCATCAGGGATATGCATATTGGCTCGATACGAGTAATATTTTTTGCTATATAAATATTATCATTCTGTTTCTCTTGTTCTCGATGATTTTTCGATCAGCGAGGTCCGCGCGCGAGTAATTTTAACATCAAATTTTTCTTCACAGGAGTCGGTTCTTTGGTCTGGCTTCTGGCGGCGACACCTACCGAAAAGGCATTTAACTATGCGGTCCACCTTTAATTGGGCGAGGTTGATGGAAGCGGGAGAGAAAAAGCTTGTGGGAAAAGTGGCTCACTATTATTCTAAGATAAGTGTGGCAGTTGTTGAGCTGAGCGGCGATTTGAACGTTGGGGACAAGATCTCGATTGAAGGCACCACCACAAACTTCCAACAGATCGTGGAGTCGATGCAAATTGAGCATAAAAATTTGAGCAGCGCTAGGGCGGGCCAGTCCATAGGACTTAAAGTTCAGCAGAAGGTTCGGGAAGGAGATCTGGTCTACAAAATTACCTAGGTTCCTTAAACACGTCCGGTAAGCTTTTCCCTTCGGGTTAGTTTTATCTGGGTTCTGAAATTTTTCCGTTTAAATTAATGGCCTTAGTTTGTCGCCGAGGTGACTGGTTCTTTCACCCGGCTTCCATTCGAATATTTCTTGGATGATGGCGTATGCGGCGTAGGGTGGTATTATCCCGCGCTCGGTGACAATCAGGTCCACGTACTCGGGAGGAGTTACATCAAAGGCTGGGTTTCTGACTTTTAGACCCGGATATTTTTTCAGATTTATCAGCTCATTGGGATCCCTTTCTTCTATTTCCACCAAACGCCCGACCAAAGTTTCCGGGTGGAACTTGTATGTCTCGGCGGCAACGAAAAAGAGCACCCTAGCTTCGTGTGCTGCCAGAGCAATGCTTGAGGTGCCGATCTTGTTT
Source organism: Candidatus Hadarchaeum yellowstonense (assembly GCA_001515205.2). Lineage (GTDB taxonomy): Archaea > Hadarchaeota > Hadarchaeia > Hadarchaeales > Hadarchaeaceae > Hadarchaeum > Hadarchaeum yellowstonense. The sequence continues at coordinate 13,772 of LQMQ01000057.1, read as the reverse complement.
ACCACCGCCCCGTTTGCTGCAATGCTATCCGCGCCGACTATCACCTTATCTACATCCCGGATAAAGTGGCGCACGGCGGAATCTATTATCAGGGTCGTCGGTATCCCCTCCTTGAGCAGCTCTTTTGCGCTGAGGCGCCCCTGCCACACTGGTCTAGATTCTGTCGTGAAAACCTCGATCCTTTTTCCCTGCCTGAAAGCCGTCTTTATTATCGACAGCGCACACTGGCTGTTGCAGTGGGTTAAAATAACGTCGCCGTCGGAGATGCGGTTGGCCCCTATCTCCCCGATCTTTTTGACGGCCTCGATTGAGTTTCTGATGAACTCATCTGCTCGGGAAATAACCACTTTTTTCATCGTCCACAGGTCGGCACCATGCGCTTGCTTCAAACCCAGTAAAATGTATCTCACCGCGTTGGGTAAGGAAACGGCAGTGGGTCTAGTTTCCAGCAGAATTTTTGATACCTTTTCCATTTCGGCAGAAAATTCAGCCGGGGTTTTGGCCTGGGATTCTCTGGCGGCCATTTTCAGGGCGCTTGCGGCCGCGCGGGCGATTCTCCCCGCCCCCCTTATGCGCATGGTTTTGATGTCTTTCGCTATTTTTTCGATTCTGTCGCTGACCATCTGAATCCAAGATTAAATTCAGCTGCCAGAATTAAAATCAATCGGAGCCGAGTTTGGCGAGGTTGCGCCTCAGTTCGGAGAGGAATATTTGCCCGTCGGTTCTGCGGATGATATCCGATTTTTCATTCAGCTTTTTCAGTTTTTCAATGAACGCTTCAATGTTTTCGCATTCATCCGCTTCCTTTTCAATGAATTCTTTGAGCTCACCCAGGTAGGCGATGTAGGGCATTACTGAGTAGAGAGATTCGATCATGATCTTCTTGAGCTCTTCCTTCATCAAGACACCTATGGATTGACAAAAGTTTCTTTGATCGTTTCCATGGCCAGGGTAATCCTCACGCTTTTTACTGAGTCAAAACACCTTATGTAGTTGTCAACAAACTTGTTCAGGCTGTCGACGTCTTTGACTCGGACCTTAATCATCAGGTCATGCCCTCCCGTGGTGCGGTGGAGTTCACATACCTCGTGGCGGCGCAAGAGCGAGTTGGTTATTCCCCCCAGCTCACGAGAATCGGCGTCCACGCTGATAAATGCCGTCACCCCAAATCCATATTTTTTCGGGTCTATGATGGCGGAGTATTTTTTTATCAGACCGTTTTTCTCCAGCAGTTTTATCCTCCTTCTCACTCCCGAGGGGCTGAGGCCAACTTCCCGGCCCATTTTATGAAGTGGTGTGTGGGCATCTTCAGCCAGCATCTTCAAGAGTTTAAGGTCCACGCTGTCCATTCAAAATCCCAATCCAACTCTGCGCTAAATTCGTCATCATAATCTATTTAAATTTTTTCACCGAGCTGAATCACTTCCAGCTTCTCCACAACCGGCCGACAAGCCTTTTCCAGTGAGTCGCCCCACCGATCTTTGTCATTGAGTAAAATAACTCGTTTGTAGACGCCACCGTGACTTTGTAGGTAGCTCTCCAAAGACTCGGCAACCGATTTGATGACATCGGCGTCCAGTTCTTCCGGCGCTTGGTTTTGGGACAGCGGATATATCTCCTCAATCTCTTCAGGTACAACACCAAACGGTGGTACTAACTTCACAATGTGGTAATTTTCAGCCTCCACCGGTATTTCTTCCAAATCTGGTTTTGACAAGATGACCAATGTTTCCAGCGGCGGGGGCTGATATCTTTTTTTCATCCTGAGCTTGTGGCGAATTACTTCCGGGCGTTTTATCGATTCACTGCCCGAGTAATAAAAAGCCGATTTCTTAGTTACCGGGTCGAATCTTTCTATCACATCGCCATAGCTTAGAAATTTCTTTAGCGCTTCTAAAAGGCTGGGGTGTGATCTGCATTTTATCTGGACGTGTTCCCACAATCTACCATCGACTATTGCCTGCCGGATTCTTCGAATTTCGCCGAAGGTTACGTGTAGGTTATGACGCGCGAGCAGTTTGACTTTTTCCCCCTCCTCTTCGCGTTTTAATTCCTCCACCGTGGTGCTGGTGCATACAGGGCACTCACAGGGGAGACAAGAAAGCTCGTCTAGGTGCAGGGTGCCTTCAGGGGTCAGGTACCTTCCATCTCTTGCGAAGAGAATGTAAGCCGCTGAGTCAAATAGATCACACCCCATGGCCACGGCGAGCGATAACATCATCGGGTGGCCAGCGCCAAAGAGATGGACGGGCCGGTTCAGTGGGAGATTTCTCTTCGCCGCCATGACCAGGTCGACGAGTTCCGCAAACCTGTAATTGTTCAGCAGCTCCACGGGGCTGCCGATGGCATGGAAGTGATAATCCAGCTCGCCCGTTTCTCTCGCGGACTTCTCCACGAGGTCAGTGAAAAGTCCACCCTGTATGGGGCCGCACCACAGGACTTTAGGGTTGGAGCGTATCTTTATCGCTTGTCTTGCTCTTTCCAGAGTTATCCGTACCGTTTCGGCCGCGTATTCTCTTGACGCGTTAATCCCCGTGGGAATGTCCAGTATGGTGGCAATGTCCGGTTCGATGGCGTCTTGGTACCTGACTATCTCCTCAGGTGAGATATCGATGTTCCCGTAGCGCAGAATTTGGTAACCACCGCTGTCGGTCATGATTGGCCCATCGTAATCCAAGACCTCATGAATTTTTAGCTCAGGATTTTTCCCAAAGTGAAGCAGGGTCAGGTAGGCGTTTGTTATCACCAGCTCCGAGCCGAACTCTCGCCTCATCTCCTTCGGCTTCAAAACGATATCAGTGGGGTCAATGACGGGCATCAAAGTGGGTGTGGTGAAATCGCCGTGGGCGGTTGTCACCCTGCCGATTCTGCCCATGCCGTCACGTTTCAGTATCTGGAAAATGTGATCACCATATCTCCGAGGCACGGCATGGCAAAAAATTTTACCTGTTTTTCAACAGACTGGGAAATCTCCCCGGGCCAGACATTTGGTGAACTCATTGATGTTTTCCAGCTCTTTTTCAATTGTTTCAAAAATTTCTTTTTTCACGCTCTCCAGTTTGACGCCCGGCTTGGTAAGCACCCTGGCTGCAGCGATCGCGGGTTGATCGATCGGGCTCCCTATCTGGCTAACAAGCCAGACGTAAACCTCACTCAATCCATCTACCTTCCGATAAATTTCGTTGGCTATTTTGTGTGTCAGGAGGTTGTAGATCTTCCCCACGTGGCTCACCGGGTTTTTGCCCGCCGCAGCTTCAGATCCCACGTGTCTGTTCAACGGGATCACACCGTTGCTTCTGTTGCCCCTGCCCACCTGTCCCGAGTCGGCTCCATCAGCGCTGGTGCCCAAGACCGTCAGATAAACTCCATCAACTCCTCTTCCCGGGGTATCCAGTGTGTTGAGTTTGAGATCAACTTTATTAAAGTCCGAGTTTTCCTCCACAAACCGCCTAGTTTGCTCCAGAATTTCATCCTTTTTCCGGAAGTAATCCCTCTCATCCTTAACGTGCCGGTCGACGAAGGCCATGCCGATCATCAACGAGAGATCGTTGTTCTTTCGAAAGCCCATCACCTTTATGTCCTCGCCAGATTCCGGGAACTCCTTTTTGAATTTTTTCGAGTTCAAATAGCGTTCGACTTTAAGCACCATCTCTTCGGTAGGAGTCATGGGGGCGTAGCCAACTGCGGCCGAGGTGTCATTCGCGCTGAGGACCTTTCCCTTTCTCCTGAAAATGTCGGTCAAGGCAGCCGACCCCGGCTTTAGCTCCACTTGGTAGCGCAGGTGTTTCTCCGGGTCAACGTATCTGAGGTTGCTCCTGATCCATTTCTTTGCGGCCTCTATCGCTATTTTGGCGACATCTATCCTCTCTCCTTCCACCTCATCGGTTGCCCGGTCACCAAAAATCAAAAGCATCGGTTCTTTGACCTCGCCCCCGCCGAATCTGGTCACCACCTTCCCGGCCACCAAAAGAGATTTGTCAGTGTTGTGGTGCATGATGACGCCAAATCTCTTCAGATATTCCTTGCAAAGCTCGACCGAAACACGGTCAAGGATTGCGTCACAGATCGAGTCCGGGTGCCCAATTCCTTTTCTTTCGACTATTTCCAGATTTTGTTCCACCAGGGGGACCTGTTTGATCTCCTCGACAACGATGTTTCTCATCATTTCATGCCCCGTGAATTTAGATTCTAACAGGTCACGTTTATATTTATAGGTTTCCCAGACAATATAACTCACAGGAATGAAGGATTTCTATGGGCATTATCAAGCCTTCTGAGGTCAAGGCCATGAGAATGCGGCTGGGGCTCAGCCAGTCAAAGCTGGCCAAGCTGGCCGGTGTCACCCAGGCCTACATTGCCAAGATAGAGTCGGGAAAGGCTGATCCCAGATTTTCCACGCTGGAGAGGATTTCCCGGGTCTTGGAACAGGCGGGGACGCAGGGCAGGCAGGTCCTGGCCGATCGCATAATGTCCGCGCCGATAGTCTTCATAAGGCCTGGAGATAAGGTGGAAACCGCCATCAAGGCAATGAAAGCCCACGAGATCTCACAGTTGCCTGTTCTGGATCGGGACGTCCAAGTGGGTTCAATCTCCGAGACCAGCATTGTGCAAAGGATAGCCTCGGGGGAAAACATGGCCAAGTTGCTGCGCCGCAACGTGGGTGAGGTGATGGATGACCCCTTCCCCACCGTTTCTAGGGATGCTGACGTGGACATCGTTTACCACATACTCGAGCACGCGCCGGCGGTTTTAGTTGTGGATCATGGAAAACCGGTCGGCATAATCACCAAGGCGGATGTCTTCAAGCTGGCGATGAAGCCTTAGCCTTTAAAGGGTTCACACCAAAGAATCAGTTGAATTTTATGGCTGAGGAAATCAGGGACAGGATCGCTCGCTGGATAGCCGGTGATATCACTTTGGCCGATTCTCCCGGAGCAGCCATTAAGCTGTGGCGGGAGAGGTTCGGCGTCAATCAACCGGCGCTGGCCAAAGTGATGGGGGTTTCCCCGTCGGTCATAAGCGATTATGAGGCCGGCAGAAGAAAATCACCCGGCGCCGCCACTATAAAAAGGATCGTCGAGGCCCTTTTGGAGGTCGACGAGCAGCATGGTGGAAAAATGTTCAATGTCTTTTCCCAGGTCTTTGGCACACAGCTGCCTCCGGAGGTGGTCCTTGAGATCAGGGAATACACCACCCCCGTCGATGGCCGGGCGGTGGTCAAAGCCGTGGCTGGAGAGGCAGTTGCGAATAAAGAATTGCTTGACCGAAAGATCTTTGGTTACACTGTTATCGACAGCCATAAGGCGATACTGGCGCTTTCGGCCGATGATTTCCGGCGCCTTTACGGACTGACCACCGAGCGAGCGTTGGTTTTCACCGGGGTGACCACTGGCCGGTCGCCTCTCGTCGCCGTCAAGGTCATTGGCATCACCCCGGGAATGGTCATTTTGCACGGAGATCTCAAGGCAGTTGATGATCTCGGGATAAAAATAGCAGAGATACTTAAGGTTCCCTTGGTCATCGCCAAGGTTCCCACCGTCAACGAGCTTCTTTCAGGGCTCAGAAAGTGCTCCTCCTGAATTTTAAATTAATATTTCGGCAAATGCCGTTGTTTTCCACGACAAACAAAAACTTTTTAAACGGCTAAATCGGCGTAAACACTAATGGAACGGAAATAGATGGTGATTCATAGTGGATGTTGGCATTATTGGCTATGGTGTTTACATTCCTAGGTATCGCATCAGGGTGGAGGAAATTGCCAAGGTTTGGGGCGAGGACCCATCTCGAATCAAACAGGGTCTGATGATCGAGGAAAAATCAGTTCCAGCACCGGATGAGGATACCGCGACCATAGCCGTGGAAGCGGCACGAAACGCGTTGAAAAGGGCGAAGATAAAACCCCAGGACATCGGGGCCATTTACGTCGGCTCAGAATCGCACCCTTACGCAGTGAAGCCCACCGCGACCATAGTTGCCGAGGCCATTGAGGCCACGCCCAACCTCACCGCGGCCGATATGGAGTTTGCCTGCAAGGCGGGGACGGCCGGTATTCAGGCCTGCGCCGGCTTGGTTGAAATGGGAATGATAAAGTACGGAATTTCAATAGGCGCCGACACCGCGCAGGCGGCTCCGGGAGACCCCCTGGAGTACACTGCGGCTGCCGGTGGCGGGGCCATCATCGTCGGGAAGAATAACGACGAGGCTTTAGCCGAGATTGAGGGAACCTATTCTTACACTACCGACACACCGGACTTTTGGCGCCGTGAGATGCGGCCCTATCCTAAGCACGGTGGCAGGTTTACAGGAAAACCAGCCTATTTCCGGCACGTGCTTTCCGCCGCCCACGGCATTCTCCGGCAGCTGAAGCTCACCCCCCAGGACTTTGCTCATGCCGTCTTCCATCAGCCCAATGGAAAGTTCCCCTGCCAGGTGGCGGAAGAACTCGGTTTTTCCAAGTCCCAGATAGTCTGCGGGCTGGTGGTGCCGAAAATAGGTAACACCTATTCCGGGTCCACGATGATAGGCTTGGCGGCGGTTCTCGACAAGGCCAAGCCGGGGGAGAGAATTCTCGTTGTTTCATATGGCTCGGGTGCCGGCAGCGATGCCTTCAGCATTCAGGTTAAGGAAGCGATAGAGGCAAAGCGTGATTCGGCACCGAAGGTCGACGATTTTTTCAATAACAAAATTTACATCGATTACCCCACATATATCAAGTACAGAGGTTTGCTGGTGAGATGATGCGAGAAGTGGCCATCATTGGCGTCGGGATGACAAAATTCGGTGAGCTCTGGGACCTTTCCTTCCGGCAGATGATCATAGAAGCCGGCGCTCGGGCATTGGAGGACGCCAACATCGATGGCAAGCAGATAGATGCCATGTACGTGGGAAATATGTCTTCAGGTCAGTTCATAAGCCAGGAGCATACGGCCTCCCTGATTGCCGATCACGCGGGCCTGGTGCCGATACCATCCACTAGGGTTGAAGGGGCCTGTGCTTCAGGGGGTCTGGCCCTGCGCCAGGCCGTGATTGCCGTGGCCTCGGGAATCCACGATTTTGTCGTGGCAGCGGGCATAGAAAAGATGACTGATGTCATGTCTGAGCAGGCCACCGGTGCTCTGGCTACAGCGGCCGACCAGGAATGGGAGGTTTACGCCGGGGCGACTTTCCCCGGGCTCTACGCTTTGATGGCCCGCCGCCACATGTATGAATTTGGCACCACCGAAGAACAGATGGCGATGGTTGCGGTGAAAAACCACAGCAACGCTTGCATGAATCCCTGCGCCCAATATCACATGAAGATTACGGTGGAAAATGTGCTGAAATCACCGCCGGTGGTCCTGCCGCTCAAGCTGCTCGACTGCTCACCGATCACAGATGGTGCGGCCTGTGTCGTGGTGGCCCCGGCGGAGAAGGCAAGAAAGATGGATAGGGTCCCGGTGTTGGTCGCGGGAACGGGGCAGGCCAGCGACACAATATCACTTCACAGCCGGCAGTCGCTCACCGGGCTGAGGGCAACCGTGGAGGCGGCGAGGATGGCATATAAAATGGCGGGAGTGGGGCCGAACGACATCGATGTGGCGGAGGTCCATGATTGCTTCACCATCGCTGAGATCATGGCGATAGAGGATCTTGGTTTTTGTAAGAAGGGAGAGGGCGGCAAGCTTACTGAGGAGGGGCAGACGGAGATCGGCGGGAGAATACCTGTGAACACCAGCGGGGGGCTTAAGGGTAAGGGACATCCGGTTGGAGCCACCGGAATCGCCCAAGTGGTGGAGATCGTTCAGCAGCTCCGTGGAGAGGCGGGAAAGCGACAGGTTAAGGGGGCGGAGATTGGACTGACGCACAACGTTGGCGGGACGGGTGGCACTGCCGTGGTCCATATCTTCAAAAGAGGTGACTGAATGGCCGCGCCGCGTTTCTGGAGGGAAATTCCGAACAGGTATAATCTCATCGGCACCAAGTGCGGCAACTGTAATAAAGTTCTCTTCCCCCCGCGCTACATTTGTCCCCACTGCCGGAGGATGGGAAAACTTGAACCCTACAAGCTAAGCCGGCGCGGCAAAATAGTCACTTATGGCGTGGTTCATGTGGCCCCCGAAGGTTTTGAGGATCAGGTGCCCTATGTTTTGGCCATAGTGGAGCTTGAGGATGGGCCCCGCCTCACGACGCAGGTGGTGGACTGCGATCCCAATGAGGTAAAGATAGGGGATGAGGTGGAGCTGGTCTTCAGGCGCATCGGCTCAGACAATGAAGATGGAGTCATTTACTACGGATTCAAGTTCAGGAAAGTTTGAACTCTTCCCGATTTTTGGGTCCTATTCTAGGCGCGCCTGGCAAAGGTTAAATAGCCGGTGTGGGCGATCATGCGCGTGCTCGGTCTCGTGCAGTTATAGCTGACCTCGATGTCCCTGACCAAGCATTCAATGGTCTTGATGTCGGTGAAATTAAATTTTGGGAACTCCCGGTAGAGCCGCTGCAGATGTTCCACGCAGGGTGTGAAGGCGGCAAGATATCCACCTGGTTTTAAGGCCTGCTGGGCGTGCGGAAGCACCAGCTCTGGCTGCGGCAGATCCAGGGTGATCAGGTCGAGCTCACGTTCGTCTATGCCCTGATAAATATCCTTGTTTTTCACCCTCACGATGTCGTTGAGCCCAGCCATTCTGATGTTCTCCTCGGCTATTTTGGCGAAATCCTCCCGCACCTCATAACTTACCACCCAGCCGTTTGGCCGCACCAAGTTTCCTAGAAAAATAGCCAGAGCTCCAGATCCCGCTCCAGCGTCGACCACCAGACTGCCCGGGCCAACCCCGGTGTAGGCCGCTATTTGCCCGGCGTCCTTGGGCAGCATGATCTGGGGGACACGACGGAGCTTTTGCAGATAATCGACTATAGATGGTCGAAACACGATGAACTCCTTCCCCAGGTGAGATTTTACTCTCGTTCCCGGTTCCCTCCCGATGACTTCTGCAAGGTCCACAACCCCCAGCTTGGTGTGGAGTTTTCTTTCCCCGACTTGAACCAGATATTTTCTCCCCTCTTCATCTATCAGCACTATCCGTTCGCCTTCAGCTATCATGAAAAATCACCTGTAATTTCCAGATTTGGCCCCGTTTGATGTGATGTTTTCATTTTTTTCGTTCCAGCCTTTGGAATGCTTCATGACCAGGCATCACCCGCAGCTTTCGTCTAAATATTGGGCCGTTATTGTTGTTATTGCTTTCTGTGGGCCAGCGCTAGGTTGAGCACTCATGGAGTCAGTCTTCTCCGGTCGCGCGGGAAGAGGACACACTCCCTGATATTTTCCGCCCCGGTGAGGACCATTGTCAGGCGATCGAGACCCAGACCAAATCCCGCATGTGGTGGCAGGCCGTAGCGATAGCTCAGGAGATGGGATTCAAAGTTTTCAGGGTTCAGCCCCTTCTCCTTCATCTGCTTCACCAGCATCTCCTCAGAATGGATGCGTGATCCTCCAGAGGCCAGCTCCAGTTCCCGGTACATTAGGTCAAAGGCATCGCCCAGTTTATCGCCTTTGGGAAGGGTGTAGAAGGGCTTGAGCGCAAGCGGCCAGTCAACGATGAAATATGCCCCGCCGATGATTTCAGCCAGTTTCCTTTCCGCAGGAGTGGACAGGTCTTCCCCCCAGTTGATGTTTATTCCTGCGGCGTTCAATTTCTCAATGGCTTCATCGTAGGTGATCCGGGGAAAAGGTTTTTCAGGCATCTCGAGCCTGTGATTGAGTATTCTCAGCTCCTCAGCGCAGTTCCTTTTCACGCTGTCGAAGGCACGCCAGATGAGCTCCTCAAGTATCTCCATCACGTCGCCGGCCGTCAGATAGGCTGCTTCAATATCGATCGATGTTGCCTCGTTCAGATGCCGGGGGGTGTCGTGTTCTTCAGCTCTGAAGATCGGCCCCACCTCAAACACCCTGTCAAAGGCGCCCGTTAGTACCTCCTTGTAAAGCTGGGGGCTCTGGCTGAGAAAGGCTTCCCGGTCAAAATAAGAGATGGGAAACAGGGCGGCGCCGCTTTCAGTTGCCGTGGCCACGATTTTTGGCGTTTGGACCTCGATGAATCCTTGGGAAAGGAGGTAATCCCTGATGGTTTTCAGAGCCTGATTTCGAATCTTGAATATTGCGATTGCCTCGGCCCGGCGCAGGTCCAGCCCTCTGGCGTCAAGCCGTGTGTCCAGGTTGGCTTTGACCTTGCCGCCGGGATCGAGCGGTAGCGGGGTCGCGGCCAGGTTGAGTATTCTGATCTCGGAAGGAACCACCTCGACGCCGCGGGGGGCCTGTCTGGCCTTCACCACCTTCCCCCTGACCGCTACTGAGGACTCCTGGGTAAGGGCGTCCATCTTGGAAAGAGTTTCTGGGTCTGTCTTTTTTCGCGAGGCGGTGATCTGGATGGAGCCGCTGATGTCATGGAGAATAAAGAATTTGATCCCGCCCAGATCTCGGATGTCCCCAACTCTTCCCATGACAATGACTTCTTGGCCATCCAGCTGCTCGGTTATCTCTCTGCATTTATGAGTGCGTCGCCAGTTGCCCAGATCATCGAGCTTCATAAAATCACTACTCAAATATGATGGTGTAGTTCTTATTAGTTAGCTTGCTCAGAGCCGCTTCAAGTTTCTCCTTGTTTTTGGGCAATCTCTTCATGTGCTGGCGCGGCACCCGGATTCTATACTCGTCTCCGGATTTGGTGTAAAGTATGTTGATCCCCAGCACATCGGCCGGAGTGAGAAGGTCCTGAATGAGTTTTTTCTCGGTGGATCCTTCTTCCACAATCCTAACCTTACTTTTCAAAATATTCTCCAGCTCTTGGACGATCCTACCTTTCCGGCCGACGAGAAGTGGAATTTGTCCCGGCCCCACCACCAAAATGACCAAGCCATCGGAGTCAACCGCGCGTTTGAAAATGAGTTGGTCCAGCTCCTTGTGTTTCTTTGAAAGTTCAAAAAGGGCGAGCGAGATGTCGAGCTCTAATTTTGATATTTTCCCCTCTTGAAGTTTCTGGCTGCAGCCTTGGCAGAGTATGCCGCTTTTCAGGCAGATTTTGCAAATCGGCGTCTGCAAGCTAATCAATAGTCATTAGGCTACTTACCTTTTAAATTAACTCAGAACAATGGGAGATGTTCTGCCATCTGAGCGGAATGGAACAAAAAATAAAAAAGGCACGGAAAGAGTTTATTGCCCCTTTCCGAGCACAATTTCTATAGTCGAAACGTTTGTAGTACCGCCTTCTCCTTGCATGGTTTCGGTTCCTATGGAAATGTTTTTCACCACCATGTTCTGCAGGAATCTGTTTCTGACGATCTCAGCAACATCGACGGCCCTGCTAATCGCTTTGCCTCGTGCCTTGAGGGTAATTTCGTTGATGCCCTGATTGAACTGCGTTATCACTGCCAGAACATAGTTCATCACTGGTTTCACTCCAATAAAAACCACATTCTCGGCGGTTTTTTGTTCTGCCATAGTTTTTTGCCTCCTTAGGTTGTTTGTAGTTTTTCTTCACTCCCGAGGCAATAAATACCTTTCGTTGTCGGGTTTTGTGTGGGCCCTAACCGCGCAGATTTCTCGCCAGTTGGACCATTCGGCGTTCGATCCTGTCCCTGATCTCTTCGACATTTCCGGCACCCTTTGCCAGCTCGCTGTAGTCAATCAAGTCGTCAATCAGGATTTCAGCCGTTTCCTTTTCCAAAATTCCGGAATAAATTGCCAGCTCAATGGTGTAAAAAGAGCGCATTATGGCGTTTTGGCCTTTTTTCCACCTTTTCCAGGCGCCAGACCTGTTAATTTTGAGTTTTTTGGCAATATCTTCGAAAGTTGGATTTTCAGACCAGTAATAAAGCAGCAGGGCTTTCAAGGTTTTTTCATCCAAATGGGATCGCTCCAACAGCACCTTAGCCAAGAGGTTATTGCGCAGCCAGCTCTCCGCTTTCAGCGTTTCCTCGCCTTCCAAGCCCGTCATCTCCTTGTTTCCTATTTTAGGAAACAAAAATAAAAGGTTGTCGATGGGCGGGCTAACCTCGTGAGCCAAACAGCCGCTTCCAGAAGGGTACTTTGTTTGCCTTTTTCACCACACGCTCGTTGATCGGGACATCCAGCGCTGCGGCCAGGTGCAGAGCGTTGTCGGCGACCTTGAGAGCCAGCCGGGGGTTGCCGTTGCTGAGTTTGTAAATTGCGTCAAAACCATCCGGGGTTATTAAAGCGTCGTAATTCAGGCATCCGGCGCTCTTTAATCGCAGTTTCAACAGGTCTTTTATGGTTTCTTTGCCCATGGGTTTGAGCTCGACGTGTAGCTGGACCCTGTCTCTCAAGGAGGGAACTTTGTCTAAAAAACGTTGCATCTGGGTTTTTTCTCCATTGATGAGAATGGAAATGTTGGGGATATCGGAAAGAACGCGCAGAAATTCGCCTATTTCGAGGACGTTGGCCCCACTTTCCGGGATATCGTCGATGATAATCACCAGCCGCTCTTGGTGGTCTTGGTGCCATCTCCTCAGAACATCAAAAAGGCTCGCGTCATCCCTATCCACAGGCATTTCAAGGGCCAGCAGGATCGCCCTGATGATCTCCCCGGAGGATTTGTAAGCCGCTCCATGCACAAAAACCGGTATGACCTGTTTGGCCGGATCTGGGGTTGCTAGACTTTCTTCCCTTAAAGCAGAAACTAAAAATTCGCAAAGCGTGGTCTTTCCCATTCCTAGATCTCCGGTCAATACCCCCACTTTGCCTTCCTGAAGTAATTGTTTGATTTTTCGGATATCTTCTTGCTGCGATGGTGCAAAGGCGTCAATAGAAGGCATTTCAAAGCTAAAAGGGTCTTTTTGTAACCCCCATCGCTGAATAAAGGCTTCAAAGCGCTGATCTCGGCCAATTTTTTCATCAAAAGTCGTCATCTGATAACCTCAACTAGTAACTCAAAAACCCCGTTCTTTTCCGCGACATATCCTAACGAGAGCATGCGCTGGCAAAACAGGTTTACAACTGATTCGGGACAACGCGCCCGAGCAGAGAGGTCTTTACCGGTGAATTTTTTTAAGAGGATGGCGGCCGAGAGCAGATCGCCGAATGCCGCGCGGATCGCAAGTCCTGGTGGTTCAAGGGCGTCGAGCATCTCATAACGCGTCATCTCCTTTGGCTTGCTTGATTTTTCTGGAGATTCTTTCGCTTCTTGAATTGGTTCGACTGGTTTTTCAATTTTTGCAGCTTCCTTGATTTTAATTTCTTTGGGTTCAATTTTTGTTTTGAGGACTGTTTCTTCCTTTTTAGTCTCGGTTCCGGTAATTAAAGATTTATTTTCAGCATTTTCAACTTTTAAATGGTTTATTTTTCCAATTATCCTCAAAATTTCGCTTTCAGGAATAAGCCTCCGGTTCCCCGGTGTGCGAATACATTTAATTTTTCCCTCTTTATCCCATCTTTGGATCGTTTTGGTACATACTCTAAGGATTTCTCTGGCCTCTTTCAAAGTGTACAGTTTCTCCATATGTCCACATTTGTCAATTTATGTCTAAGTATTTAAGCTTAATTGCTTTTGTCTACATTTGTCCATTTTTATAAAAAAACTAAATTTTGTTGCATATTCACGACAAATAAGATCAAATTGATTGATTTTCGGCTTTCTTTTAAAGGAATTTTTATGCGGCCTATGTGGCAAAAAGACGCGTTTTATGAAATTTTTTAAATTAATCTGCTGTTTTTATTTCAGGTGTGTGTTTTAACGAACTCTCACGTTTTGCCCATGTCCACATTTGTCTATTGTCCACTTTTG
>LQMQ01000056.1 GCA_001515205.2 Candidatus Hadarchaeum yellowstonense | reverse complement strand
AAAGTGGTTTCGCCGGCAAAGGAATACATCAACGACAACACCCCGCTGATCAAAGTGCTCCTCTCTGACGCCACCTTGGGCATCGAAAACACGGCTTTCGATCCCGCGGACAACACCGGTTTCGAAGTGCTGATAAGGCGCGATAATGATAATAGTATCGTTGGCAGCCCTCTGACTGCCAGTGCGGTGATTCCTGGTCCCTTCAAGTCAGCGACTTTCGAGAATCAGTACCCAACAGAGTTGCCCGACGATGTATACCAGGTTTACGTGCGTGCAGGTGACAACTTGCAGTACACAGAGTTAATCTATAAATTCACCGTTGATACTGTTGCACCAGCCGCACCAACCAGTGTGGTTGGAACTTTATCGGGAGGATCAGTGACCTCTCCAACAGTGACCACTACTCCTTCGCTGACCCTGACCGGTACAGCCGAGTCGAAGGCCACGATTAAGGTGTACACCACAACCAACTCCGGTGTCACCTGGACGGAGTATACCGAGGGCAGGACCACTGCGGGCTCCAACTGGTCAACCATCATTAAGTTGACCGGTTTCGCTGGAAAGACGGTGGGCATCGCGGTGACTGCCACAGACTTGGCTGGCAACGAGAGCGACAAGACGGTGTATGGGTACCTGCTTTACACGCCGGCCCCGCCGGCCAACCTGGCTGGAAGCTTGGCCGCAGGTGTCACCCCAGCTCTGGCAAAGGTCACAGCTGTCTCTTCGCTTAACCTCGCCGGCACCGCAACACCGAACTACAAGATCAAAGTGTACACCACCACCGACGGAGGCGTCACCTGGACGGAGTACACCGCGGGAGCGACCACCGCCAGCGCCACTGGGGCCTGGACAACTTCCGTTAGCTTGTCAGGTCTCGCTGGAAAGACGGTGGGCATCGCGGTGACTGCCACAGATGAGGGCGGCAACGAGAGTGAAAGGACGGTGTACGGATACTTGATTTACGACGCCAGCGCCCCCTCGGTGACGATAACTTCGCCGGCAACCGGAACCACCACAGACCAGTCCACCATCCAGATCACTGGCAGTGTCACCAAGGATCCGTGGGAGTCATACTCGAACATAACGCTGACGGTGCAGGTCGGGGTGGGATCGGTAACTGTGCCGATAGGCTCCGACGGCACCTTCGTCTACAGCGTTGCCTTGGCTGAGGGCATGAACACCATCGTGGCGAGAGCGACCGACGGCGTTAACGTGGGTACTCCGGTTACCATCACAGTGACGCGCACAGTGACCCCGTGGTCGACCTACGCAATTATCATCGTGATAGTTGCGTTGATCCTGGCTGCAATCGCAATCTTCCGCAGGAGATAAGAAGGGGAAAGACGCCACAACTTCCCCTTTTTCCTTTTTCTTTTTTTTATTTCCCCAGTGGTGGCTAGGTTCAGCTTTTTCTAGATTAAAAGGCCGGCAGCTATTTGGCATTGGTTTGGGTTTTCCGCCGCTGGAAGAGGTTGTTTCCCCGGAGGTCAACGGCGACCACCATGGGCCCGAAGTCGCGGACCCGGAGCACCCAGATGGCTTCCGGGCCCAGTTCCTCCCAGAGGATATTTTCGACGTCCTCCACCTGACTGGCGGCCAGCGCCCCGGCCCCACCGGTGAAGGCCAAATAGATGCAGCCGAGCCGGGCCAGATTTTTCGCCACTTCCTCGCCGACACCACCCTTCCCGATCAGCGCCCTGACCCCCGTGGCCCTGACGAAATCGACCTGCATCGGGTCGAGGCGGGCGCTGGTGGTCGGTCCAGCCGAGATCACCTGCCAGCCCCGAGGTGTTCTTCTGGCGAGGGGCCCACAGTGGTAGACGACTCCCCCCTGCAGGTCGATCGGTGGCCTTTCTCCCGCGATGACCCGGGAATAGACCTTATCCCTTGCCGTGACCACCCTCCCGCTGATGGTGACCAGATCTCCGGCGCGAAGGCTGCCGACATCTGGCAGGGGAGTGGTCAGCTTTCTTACCTTCAGGGTTCCACCACCCTCAGTTTACCGTCGATCGTTATGGCCTTGGCCCTCCTCGCTGGCCAGCACTGGAGAGCCACGGCGACGGGGAGGCTGGCGGTGTGGCAGGCCGCCCTTTCAATGAGCACCTTCAGGAGGGTGGTTTTCCCGCCCAGCCCCATTGGCCCGGTGCCGAGCCCGTTGGCAGCCGATTCAATGCGGCGCTCCAGTTTCGCCAGCTCCGCGTCGGGGTTGGCCCGGTGCAGCGGCCGCAGCAGCGCTTTTTTGGCCAGCAGGGGGGCGGTTTCCATGGAGCCGCCCACACCCACCCCGACGATGTTCGGGGGACAGGACTTGCCGCCGGCCTCTTCCAGTGTTTTCAGCACCGCCTGCTCGATGGCTTCCGGGCCACCCGTGGGCCGCATCATGAAGAGCCGGCCGTAGTTTTCTGTCCCGGCTCCCTTCACCAGGAGATCCAGCTGAAGTCCCCTGCCCGGTGCCAGCTCGATGTGGATTGCCGGCTGCCCCCTGCCCGTGTTTCCCGGGAGTGGTTTCCGCGTGATCGGGTCAACAGTGTTTTCCCGGAGGGGCACCAACCGCGTCGTCGTTTTCACCGCCTCCTCCAGCGCTTTGGTGATGTCAAAGGTCAGCCTTAACTCCCGGCCCAGCTTGATGAAAAAGGTGAAGATGCCGGTGTCCTGGCACAGCGGGACTTTGAGCTTTTCCGCGAGTTCCAGGTTCTTGAACATCATTTTGTAGTGGAACCTTGCCAGCGGATCCCGCTCCCTTTTCCAGGCGCGCTTGAGGGCAGCCAGCACATCTCTCGGGAGGGAGGTCTCGGCCCGCCGCAACATCTCCACGACGGTGTCGCGAAAATGAGTTTCAGTTATCATACTATCGAGTTCAAATAACCCCGCCACGTTAAAATATCTTGATGGGCCCTCGTTTCCCCGGTAAATGGAAGCTGATCGACTCCACCACCGGAACAGTCATCGCGCGCCGGGTTGGCCTGGCCGATGGCTTCGGCAGCCGCTTCCGGGGACTCATGCTGAGGAAGCGCTTCCCCAGGGGTGAGGCCCTGTTCTTCGACTTCAAAAAGCCGGGCCGGAACAGCGTGCACATGTTCTTCGTCCGGTTCCCGATCGATCTCCTCTACCTTGACTCCAGCTTCAGGGTTGTCGAGGTCAGGAGTTACCTGAGGCCCTGGCAGCTTCACAGGTCCCGGGTGGTCTCCAGGTATCTGGTGGAGCTGCCCGCGGGAACCGTGAGCCGCCTTGGGGTGGGGCTGGGCCACAAAATTCGGCTAGAGAAAAGGTTTTAACCCCCTGTTTTCATAAAATATACCGCTGACCGAGGAAGTAGGGGGACGGAGCAATGATCAGATGGACGTCCCCAGAGCTTTGGCCGAGGCAGCAGTTAAAGTGGCTCAGGAGATAAGGGCCAGCGCTATTTTGGCTTTAACTGAAACGGGAAAGAACTGTGAAGTCTTTTCCAAGATGAAGCTCACCGACCAGAACGGCAGGCCGATAAAGCTCATCGTGGCCACGCCCAATCCTGAAGCCTACCGGCGGCTGAGCATGAGCGGCAACTTTCAGTGTCTGAAGCTCACCGCCAGACCCCATGACCGGGCCAGCCAGGCCCACCATGCCATCGCCTGTGGCCTCCAGGAGGGGGTGATCCATCCCGGAGAAAGGCTGGTCTGCCTGACGGGAGATGGTTTTGCGGACATGTCTGATTCCCTGATCTGCACCGAGGTGAATGAGGAGTTTTCCCTCGTCAACCTCCTGGAGTCAAATCCGATCCTCTCGGCCACGGTGGAACTTTCGATAGAGCTGGCCAAGGGAGGCCCCGATGGAAAACCAGTGGGCACCTCATTCGTGGTGGGGGACACCAAGGCGGTTCTGAGGCTCTCCCGTCAGCTGATGATCAACCCGTTTCGGGGCTACTCGGTGAACATCAAGGACAGGAGACAGTGGGACCTTTTGAAAAAATATGCCTTTTTTGACGGCGCCTTTATCATCGATGACCTCGGCGCCATAGTGGCCGCGCAGCGTTATCTTAACGCCAATGTCCCGGTTGAGGTCCCCCCCGGCTTGGGGACCAGACACCTGGCGGTCGCGGCAATCACGGCAGCCACCAGGGCCAAGGGGGTCACCGTTTCCGGGGAAAATGGCGTGGTGAGGATATTCGAGAAGGGGAAGATACTGGCGAAGATAGATCCCGGCAGCAGGATAATCGAGTCGCTTGGTTCCTCTACCTAAGGATTTTACCCCCGGCGGGACCACTATTTCTTGATGGTGATGTACTACCTGACGCTGGCCGAGGCCTTCGAGAGGCTGGAGAAAACCCCCTCCTACCTGGAGAAGAACTCCATCATCGCGGAGCTGCTCAGGCAGACTCCCCCTGAGGAGATCGAGAGGGTGGTGCTCCTGCTGCTGGGAAGGACCACCCCGGCTTATGTTTCTCAGGAAACCGGCGTGGGGCTGGCGCAGCTCAAAAAGGCCGTCGCCAACGCCTCGGGTTACTCGCTGAGCGAGGTTGAGAGGCTGATGAGGGAGATCGGAGACCTGGGTGAGGTGGCCAGGAAACTGATGGAGAAGAAGAAACAGGTCACGCTCTTCACGGAGCGGCTCACGGTGAAAAGGGTCTTTGAGGGAATCAGGAGGCTGCCGGAGATCACGGGCGAGGGCTCGGTTGACCGCAAGATAATCGCGATTTCGGAGCTCCTCACCAGCAGCCAGCCCCTGGAGGCGAAGTTTATCGTCAGGACGGTGCTGGGTGACCTGAGAATCGGGGTGGCCGAGGGGCGGCTGAGGGACGCGATAGCCGCCGCGTTTAAGGTGGACCCCGAGGAGGTCGAGCATGCCTACATGCTCACGACCGATTATTCACTGGTTGCCCGGGCCGCCGCGGAAGGGGGAGCCAAGGGGCTGCGCCAGCTGGGTGTCATGGTGGGGCATCCCGTTAGTCCGATGCTGGCCCAGCGAGCCGAGGACATCGCCGAGATTCTGGAGAGGATGAAGGGAAAGGCGGCCTTTGAGATAAAGCTGGATGGGATAAGGATACAGGCCCACAAGGATGGCGAAAAAATTTATCTCTTCACCAGAAGGATGGAGGACTACACCTCCATGTTCCCCGACCTGATCCCGCCGCTGCGGCAGGCCCTGAAACCCAGGCAGGTGATCGTCGACGGTGAGCTGGTGGCCCTGGACAAAAAAACCGGGAAGCCGATGCCCTTCCAGGAGGTCCTCAAGCGGCGCCGGAAGTACGGGGTTGAGGAATCGGCGGAGGCGATACCGGTGGAGTTCAACATCTTCGACGTCCTGCTGGTCGATGGCAAGGCCATGCTGGATGAACCCTACGTCAAGAGAAGGGAGACCCTGGAGAAAATAGTTGAGGAGGTCGAGGGCCGGGTCAAGCTGGTGGAACAGCGGGTTCTTTCCGATGCCGAGAAGATCAAGGAGTTCTCGGATTATGCGATAAAGATCGGTCACGAGGGGCTGGTCGCCAAGGAGCTGAACTCCACCTACCGGGCCGGCCGCCGCGAGTTCCTGTGGCTGAAGCTGAAGCCGGTGCTGGAGACCCTGGATCTGGTCGTGGTGGGGGGCCTCTACGGGAAGGGGAAGCGGGCGGGGGTCTTCGGCAGCTATGTGCTGGCGGCGCGGGATGCCGAAACCGGGAAGTTCAAGACGGTGACGAAGTGTGGGTCGGGGTACACGGATGAGGATCTGGTCGAGCTGACGAAGATGTTCAAGAAACTTCAGATCAGGGAGCCTCACGAGGATGTCGAGATCGAGATAGACTGTGACGCTTACTTCAAGCCCGAGGTGGTGTTTGAGACGGCCTATGAGGAGATCCAGGTCAGCCCGGCGGAGAAGCACACCAGCGGGATGGGGCTGAGATTCCCCCGCTTCATCAGGGTCAGGGAGGACAGGCGGCCCGAGGAGGCGACGACGGTTCAGGAGATCGAGGAGCTGTTTGAGCTCCAGGAGCGGAGAAAGGGGAAGAGGGCTTAGCCGCCGAAATGCCGCCGCTTTTGCCCCCGCCGTCAATTTTCATTTGATCTGGGCGAGCAGCAGTTCCTCAAATTTTTCCAGAAAAACGGGGACTTTATTTTCATCGATCTCGGCCCCGCAGGCCACCGCGTGACCGCCGCCCTCCCCGCCGCAGAACTCCGCCGCGGCCCTCATGGCCTTCGACAGGTCAAAGCCGCGGAGAAAGAGGAGCCGCGAGCATCGGGCCGAGATCTTTGCCGTGCCGTTTTCCCTGACCACGCCCGCGATCGGCCGGTAGGGGTCGCAGCGGGCGTTGCCCAGAGCCAGGCTGGCGATGCTCCCGACGAACATGTTTTTCACCACCCCCGTGGCGTCGAAGTACTGGAGGTAACCCCGGGGACCCCTCTGGATGCCCCCTGAATCGATGAATTCCAAACCCCGGGCGATGCTGCGCCGGTGCTGCTGCAGCAGGTTGATCATGGCCCTGCAGTAACCCCCGCGGTCCCCCTTGGCGACCTCAAAGCCGATGAGGGGCTGCTCGTGGCGGGCGGTGGAGTTCAGGCAGGTTGAGAATTCCCCGGCGTCCTGCAGCATGGGCCAGTCCCTCTCCTTGACCAGGGTGTAGGCCTCACCTATTATCAGCCCGGGTACAAACTTTACCAGCTCCTCCGGCACATGCAGGTAGGCGCGCGCGATCAGCTCCGAGGCCAGCCGTTGTTTCTCCCCTTCGTTGAGGTCGGCGAGACGGCGCCAGCCACCGCCATCCCTGAGGGGGATGTTGAGGTCCTTCAGCAACCAGATGCAGCCGGCCTGGGAATTGCTCACCCCCGGGATGTAGGGGTCGGTGAAAAATTCCAGGGACTTGAAGATGGGTCTGGAGTAGCGACCGTAGAGCATCAGATCCTTGCTTTTTCGGATCACTCCCGCCTCCATGGCCTCTTTCAGAATTTCCTGATTGTAACCCAGGAACTTTCCCCAGGCGTTCTGGACGTCGCCGATGGCCCCGACCAGCGCCAGCGCGGAGAGATCCCTGCCGTTGCCGTCAAGTTCCCTCGCGATCAGGTAGGCCATCCCGGCCCCGCTGATCTCCTGCACTCCATCGAGGCCGTGGTGGTGGGCGTTCAGGTGCACCAGTTCCGGCCACCCCTCCGCCCGGACCGGCTCGTGATGGTCGGCGATTATCACGCTGTGGCCCCGGAATTTTTTCCCCAGATTTTCCAGCTGGGAACTGCCCAGGTCGGTGAAGATGGTCAGGTCTGACGGCTCGAGGTCTTCGACGACATCCTGGTAAAGCATGCGCACAAACCTGACGCTGTGCCGGATGCCCCGCCGGTCCAGCGCTTTGGAGAGGATGGCCGCCGCGGAGACCCCGTCGGAGTCCATGTGGGAAATTATCTCGATGGTATGGTTTCGATGTTTCTCGATCAGTTCCGCCGCCCTGCGCGCGATCTTCTGCATAAGGATACCTTTTATCACAGATTCTTTTATATTAGGTATGGTGTAAATTTTGCGGCTGAGAAGTGGAGCGGGAAGGTTTCATCATGCCGGACGAGGTTTATCCTTGCCCCTGCGGCGGCACCTTCTCAAAAACATTTCCCCGGTTCTCTTAACGGGCTGAAAAAGTGGTGAGAAGTTGAGGACCATAGAGCTTCGCGGCAACGAGGTGATCCTGATCGACCAGACGCAGCTGCCGCAGAGGCTGGTGAGGGTCAGGTGCCGGAGCGCCGGGGAAGTGGCGGCAGCCATAGAGGGGATGAAGATCAGGGGTGCCCCGGCGCTGGCGGCGGCAGCGGCGATGGCACTGGCCGTTACCGCCCTCAGGAGCAGGGCCAGGACGAAGGAACGGTTGCTGCGGGAGCTCGAGAGCGCGGGCCGGAGGATAGGCCGGACCAGGCCAACCGCGGTCAACCTGTTTGTGGGGCTGGAAAGGGCGCTCAGCGCGGCGCGCGCGGCTCCCGATGTCGCAAGCGCCCGTGCGGCCGTGGTCCAGGAGGCGAAGAACATCGCGGAGGAGGATGTCAGGGTTAACCGCAGGATAGGTGAGAACGGGGCGGCGCTGCTGGACGTCGGCGATGTCGTCCTGACCCACTGCAATGCTGGTTCACTGGCAACGGTGGATTACGGGACAGCGCTGGGCGTGATTCGTGCGGCCCATCGCGCCGGCAAAAAAATCAAGGTCATCGCGACCGAGACGAGGCCCCTGCTGCAGGGGGCGAGGCTGACGGCTTGGGAGCTGAGGCGCGAAAAAATACCGGTCACGGTGGTCACCGATGGGATGGTGGGATACCTGATGGCGAAGGGAATGGTCGACAAGGTCGTTGTCGGTGCCGATAGAATTGCCGCCAACGGAGACGCCGCCAACAAGATCGGGACCTATTCCATAGCCGTGCTGGCCAAGGAGCATGGAGTTCCCTTTTACATCGCGGCACCACTGAGCACCTTTGACCCCAACTTGAAGACCGGGGCCGAAATCCCGATTGAGGAAAGGCGACCCGAGGAGGTCATTTTTTTCCGCGGTGTCCGGGTGGTGCCTAAGGGCGTGAGTGTCTTTAACCCCGCTTTTGACGTCACCCCCGCCCGCTACATCACCGCGTTCATCACTGAAAAGGGGGTCGTCAAGCCCGGGGAGCTTTCAAAACTGTTTAAAAGCTGACCGGCACGACTTTTTTCACACCCGGGACCTGCTTCTTCAGCTCATTCTCTATGCCGAAGGCCAAAGTCATGGTCGACATGGGGCAGCCAGCGCAGGCCCCGACCAGCCTGACTTTGACCACGCCGTCGTCGGTCACGTCGACGAGTTCAACGTCGCCGCCGTCGGCCTGTAAAGCCGGCCTGATCTTTTCTATTGCGGCTTCAACTTCCTTCCTCATTTGATCACACATAACAGTAGGCTCGCCATCGTTTAAGCCTGTTGAAATAACCTCAGGCCCCGAACTTGCGGCTCTTCCCCATCAGGTCAATGATGATCGGGATGAGGTCCTTCCCCCTGATCCTGCCCAGGCCCCCCCTTGCCGCCGCCCTTTCGCTGTAGGTTTTGACATCGTCGGTGCGCACGCCGGGGCCGGAGATGACCACCGGAACCGGGTCGGCAGTGTGATTTTTGACGCTGATGGGGGTGGTGTGGTCGGCGGTGACGACGATGAAATCAAAGGAATCGATGAACTGATTTATGATGGCATCCACTCTTTCGATGATTTCTATTTTGGCCTTGATGTTCCCATCGTGGCCCGCCTCGTCGGCCCCCTTGACGTGCAGCAGGATGAAGTCGTGGCTCTGGGCCTGCTCCAGCACCGCCTTGGCCTTGGCGTTGAGGTCGGTGTTGACGCTGCCGGTGGCCCCGGGGACGTCCACCACCGTCATTCCGGCCAGCTTGCAGACCCCTTTCACCAGCGCAGCGGCGGCCACGCAGCATCCTTTGATCCCGAACCTCTCCTGAAAAGGCACTAGGTGGGGGACAACGCCGCCGCCGCGGATGAGCAGGTAGTTGGCCGGCGGCAGGCCCTTTTTAACGCGCTCGATGTTTACCGGGTGCTTTTTCAGGACCTCGTGGGCCTTCTGGGAAAAATCGTTCAGGAGCTTGGCCGTTTTAGCGGCCCACCTCCGGCGCATCACGTATTTTCTGACACCGCCGGCGATGATGGGGTAAGACGGCAATTTTTGTTCCGGTTCCTGGAGGAGGGGTTCTATCTTCAGCGGCCTCTTGCCCTCCTCGTGGGGGTCGGAATCCGAGACCTCGTGGGAAATTCCCTTTCCCCGGAGCACGAGGGTGGCCCTGTGGCCGACGGTGCTTTTGAAGATGAATTCGGCACCCTTTAGTTTGATCTTTTGTACCGCTTCGGCGAGGGCCTCCGTGTCGTGAATCCTTCCCGCCCTTCTGTCGGTGACGATCATGTTTTTGTCCACGGTGGCGTAGTTGACCCTGAAGGCGATGTCGCCGGGCCTGAGCTCGATGCCGGCGCCGGCGGCCTCGAAGGGGCCACGCCCGGTGTAGGTTTCGTAGGGGTCATAACCAAGCAGGGCGAGGTGGGCCGTGTCGCTTCCGGGCGCCGTTCCCGGAGCGATGGTGTCCATTATCCCGCTGATGCCGCGCTTGGCCAGCCAGTCCATGTTGGGCTTTTTGGCGATCTCGAGCGGGGTCTTGTAGGCCAGAGCAGGGATGGTGCGGTCGGCCATCCCGTCGCAGATGATCATCAGCGTTTTCACTTCACCAACCAAAATACATACTAATCTAGTGGATAAAAAGGAGTATCGGGCCCGTGGCGCAGCCCGGATGGCGCGGCAAGTGGAAAGCACCCGCAGGGCTTCGGGCTTATGGGGGAAACCTGTAGGTCGTGGGTTCAAATCCCACCGGGCCCGCCAGTTCAAGGAATCCTTCTTATTTTTGAGGCGCGAGATAGCAATGGGCCGGTAGTCTAGCTCGGATAGGACGCGGGCCTCCGGAGCCTGCAGCACGGGTTCGAATCCCGTCCGGCCCGC
>LQMQ01000055.1 GCA_001515205.2 Candidatus Hadarchaeum yellowstonense | reverse complement strand
GAAAATCAGCTGCGGGCAGAAATCCTGAGGATCTCCTCAACCGCCTCGGCGACCCCTCTGCCGTGGGGAGATCTGGTCACCTGAGTGGCCGCCCTCTTTGCCTCCTCAACCGAGTTGGCCACGGCAAAGCTCAGCCCCGCCACCTGCAACATCTCCACGTCGTTGAAGCCATCGCCGATTGCGGCTACCTCCGCCAAGGGAACACCGGTGATCAGGGAAACCTTCTTCAGCGCGTTGCCCTTGTTCACCTCGGGCCGGCGCAGATGGATGGCCATGCCCGAGTCCACCGCGACGATGGGCAGCCCCCTCTGCTGGATCACCCTCCTCACCTCATCCAGGCTGACCGTCTTCCTGATGACGACACCCGTGAGCCGGTCGGGGTTGCTCCTGGTGGTCTCCAGATTTCCGAAGACCTTCTTGAGCTCGGCAAATCCCCGATCTGCGTCCACCCTGTCCCCCAGCACATACATCTTCTCGCGACTAACATCGAAGACAACTCCACCATCCTCGGCTATCAGTGGCCCTGAGGTGCCGATGAGGATGGAAGCGGCCTCAGCAAACCTGAAGATGTTCCCGGTGGCGATGACAACCGAGATGCCCGCGTCCTCCGCCCTCCGGATGGCCTCCACCGCCGCCAGATCCAGCCTCCTGTCCCCGTAGGTCATGGTGCCGTCGATGTCCACGGCCAGAAGCCTGATCAGAAGAACACCCTCAATCCTTTATCCCTTGCTCGGTGATCCGGAAAACCGCCTCGCGCTCGGGAAGGTTGGGGCTATCAAATATCCTGGCGATGCGCCGCTGCTCCTTGGATTTTCTGAGGTAGATGCGCGTCGTCGCCGAGTGGGCCAGGATGTGACCGCCGATGGGCTTGGTTGGATCGCCGAAGAAAATATCCGGCCTCGCCTGCACCTGGTTGGTCACGAAGACCGCCAGATCATGCAGGTCGGCAATCCTGTGCAAAGTCATCAGGTGCCGGTTCAGCTTCTGCTGTCTCAGGGCCAGGGTCTCCCTGCCGGTGAACTCAGCCCGGAACTGAGCGGTGATAGAATCGACAACGATCAACCGTATGTTCTCCCGTTCGACCACCTCTTCGGCCTTCTCCGCGATCAGGATCTGCTGGTCGGTGTTGTAGGATCTCACATAATATATGTTCTGCAGGACCTTCACCGGGTCCAGGCCCACGCCGAGCGACATGTCCCTGATTCTCTCCGGCCTGAAGGTGTTCTCAGTATCGATGAAAATTGCCTTGCCCTCCAGCCCCTTCTGCTCCCGCGGCAGCTGCACGTTGACGCAGAGCTGGTGGGCCAGCTGTGTCTTGCCCGAGCCGAACTCCCCGAAGGCCTCCGTGACCGCCTGGGTTTCCACCCCGCCCCCAAGAAGATCGTCAAGGGAAGCGCTGCCCGTAGTTATCAGGCCCACCTTCTGCCTTTTCTCCATGACCTTGTCGGCGGTCACAAAGGAGCAGAAATCAGCCGCCTCTCTGGCTGCGGCGATTATCTTCTTGGCCTGAGCCTCCCCCAGCTCAGCGGCCTCGCGCAACTCGGCGACGGTCGCGGCCGCTATGGACTCAATGGTCCGGTAGCCGGCCTCACGCAGCTTCTCGGCCGTGGCCTCGCCCACCCCGGGAAGGTTTTCTATTGTTTTTTTGGTAACTTCCGACAAGATCCTCCCCTTTATACTTTCACGTCATTTCTTTTAGCCTTTTGAGCAGCATCCTGGCTTCACGCAAAGGGTCGGGAATCTGAAAATCCTGGGCCCTGAGCTCCAGCTGGTCAAAGTATCTATCACGCCTGGAGACACCGGAAACCAGCAGCTCCCTGCCGACCAGACCCAGCCCACCGTAGAACGCCGCCAGATCAGGATTGGCCTTGAGGGCCTCAAACACCTGTTGGGCCCCCATCCCCAGCAGCCTCTCCGCCACCCTTCCAAAAAGGGCCACGCGGATATTGCCGGTGCCGTCGTCCAGCAGCAGGCTGACAACCGCCCGGTGCTCGGGAACAACCTGCTTTCCGCACTCCTCGCAGATCAGGCTGGTCTCCAGACCTCCGACGCTCCGCCCACAGCTGGGACAGACTTCAAATATCGGCCGTCGATGAAACACCTGAATCACCGTCCCCCGAACCTCCACCCTCATCCCCTCACGGTCAACCTGGGAAATGGCAACCCTCTCCGGCCCCGGGACAGATGATTCCCCGAGGGCGACCTCCGGCAACTCCAGGGCGGGATTCAGCTCAAGCTGCCCCTGGCGGCCCAGATGCAGCTCCGTCTGCCCGAAGGCACCAAGGGTGGTGTAGGCGTCAACCAGCCTCACCACATCCCCGACCTTCATCCTCTCGGCCTTTTCCGCATGCTCCTGCCAGAGGGAAACCCGCACCGTCCCCGAGTCGTCACCCAGGACAAGCGACGCCACCTTTCCCCTGCTGCCATCGGGACGGGTGAACTCCCGCCAGCCTGACAGCTCCACAATCCTCCCCACCACCTCGACGGCCTCAAGGTTGGGCTCCAGGTCCTTTATCTTGAGGGGCTGCGGCTGAGGCCCGGCAACCTCGACTCCCGGCGGGTTGATCTCAACCTGGGTTGCCCGACCGGCGTGTATCTCCGGCCGGCCACCAAGGCCGGAGCGGGTGTAGGCGTTCCTCAGCAGGACAACATCGTTGGCCCGTAACTTTTGCGCCAATTCTGCGGCATGATCCCAGAAGGATGCCCGCAGGGCGCCTGTGTCGTCGGCTAGGACCACGCTCAAGACCCTGCCCGTGGAACCATCGCTGCGCTTGAACTCGCGCAACGGGAGCACGCGCCTCACCCTCGCCGCCAGGTCAAGGGATCGCATGTCGGGCTCAACCTCTGCAATCTTCAGCGGCCTTTCCCTCAGCTCCGGAAGATCTGAAATTCCCGGTGGGTTTCTCACCAGCCTCCCTCCGGAGCCGAGGCTCAGTTCCAGCCCTCCCGCCGGCCCCGCCTTGACCACGGCATTCTCCAGCATCACCACCTCCCCACGGTTCAGCTCCTTAGCCAGCTCGGCCCATTCATCCCACAGCGACACCCTCACCTGCCCTGTGCCGTCCATCAGGATCAGCGTCGCCACCTTCCCCGTGGTCCCATCGGGGCGGTCGAAGGATCTGACCTCGCTGGTCGTGACCACCCTGCCCGCCACATCTACCTCGATCATCTGAGGACTCAGCTCAGCGATCTTCATCCTGGACCTGGAAAGGGGCGGCAGTTCCTCCGCCAGCGGATGATCGGGACAGAGAACAATGGAGCCGCGGGCACCGAGGCTGAGCTCAGGCTTCCTGTCCAGCCCCTGACGAACATAGGCCCCCTGCACCCTGACGATGTCGCCCTTCTTCAGCCCACCCTGCTTCAAAATCTCCGCCTTCTCATCCCAGAGCACCAGCCTTATCTCGCCGGTGGAATCCTGCAGCACCATGCTTCCGACCTGCCCCGGTTTCCCACCCGGCCGCTGAAACTCGCGGGGCTCCTGCACCCTGACCACACGGGCCAGAAGCTCAACCTTGGACATGCCGGGCAACAGGTCTTCGATGCGGAGGGATCTGGTCTCCGGCTCCCTGCGCTCAAAAACAATGCCCAGCTCCCGGGCGACAATGTTCGCTGCACCCTCCAGCGTCACAAAACCCCCAAGCTCCTCCTGCTTGGCCCGAATCCTGGACATGACCTCGTCGCGGCTCAGCCCCGAGGACTCCAAGATCCTCTGGACCATCTGCTCAAAATTCATCTCCACTTCCAGCCCCGAAAGAACTGTTCTTCTGGGCTTATAGATATTTTTGGGGAAAAAGGGCTCCCAGCACCGCAGGTGATCAGCGGCTGGAAAATCAACTGTTTTCTGAAGCCAGAGATGACCGGCCCTGAAGACCGGCGCCGGCATTCAAGGCTGGCCATTTTGGAGTTCCTTGAGGATGGCCAGAGCCCGGTCGTAGCTCACCTTTTTTTCCTCAATCATCCGTCTGGCCACAACATCGATGAGCTCGCCCTCAGCCCCTGCTGTCACGGCAATATTTTTGGCATGCAGTTTGAGGTGACCCGCCTGAATGCCCTCGGTCGCCAGCGCCCGCATCGCCGCCAGATTATTCGCGAGACCGACCGCGGCCATTATTTCTCCCAGCTGCCTCGCCGAGGGCATTCCCAAGATCTTGCGGCAGATCTTAGCCACGGGGTGAACCGCCGTGGCCCCACCGATGACGCCCGCAGCCACGGGAAGCTCTATGCTGCCGGCCAGATCCCCCTCCGGAGTCCGGTACCAGTGGCTCAGCGGCCGGTACCTTCCCTCCATGGCGGCGTAGGCATGGGCCCCGGCCTCAAGCGCCCTGGTGTCGTTTAAAGTGGCCAGCGCCACGGCGATGACCCCATTCATTATCCCCTTGTTGTGGGTGGCACAGCGGAAGGGATCGGCAACGGCAAAATCATAGGCCTTGAGGATCCCCTCCACCACCTCCTCGCCGCCGAGCACCTCCTGGGAGAAGACAGCCCGCGCCCGCGCCAGCCGGTGAACGGCGAGATTGGAAACTATTCTCAGAAAAACCCTGCCGCCGGTGATTTCCTCAATCATCGGGGCAACAGCCTCGCACATGGTGTTGACAACGTTGGCCCCCATGGCATCCCTCACGTCCACGAGCAGGTGAACTATCACCATTGGACCCCTTGAGGAGCTGAGGATTCTGACGTCGAGCCCCAGAGCTCCTCCGCCCAGCTTCACCAGAACCGGGTCCTGCTCGTTGGCCTTGGCCAAGATCCTGCCCGTTTCACCGATGATCCTCTCCTTAGCCACCAGCGGGTCCGCCACGTCCACAAGCTGGATCTGGCCGATCATCACGGGCAAAGTGCTCTCCGTCTGAAAGCCACCCTTGGCCCGGGCCATCTTGGCCGCGTTGGAAGCGGCCGCGACCACCGAGGGCTCCTCGGTAACCATCGGGATGAGATAATCCTTACCGTTGATGAGAAAATTGGTGGCTATCCCCAGAGGAAGCGCGGTAACTCCGATCACATTCTCGATCATGCGGTCGGCCTGCTCCAAGCTCAAGGCACCCGCCTGGCGAAGCACTTCCACTTCGGAGTCGTCCAGTCCGGCAAACTCCTTGACCAGCTTTAACCTCTCCTCGGGCCTCAGCCGGTAAAAGCCGGAGATATCGGATCGCGGCACCTGCACCCCCATCGAACTTGGCGCTACTGACTTATATCGTTAAAATGCCGTGATCACCCTGTCCCAAAGCCGGCGAGGAAGAAAGTCTACGGCCTGACCTTTTTCACCAACAGCCTGAAGTTGTCCCCGTCGATGTTCCAGTCCTTCAGGTACCCCTCGCCGCTCACGGCCTCCAAAAGGCAGAGGCGGAGGTTCCTCACCCGGACCTCTCGGGAGATATATTCCTGCTGTGTGCTCAGCGATTCCAGCTCTTTCTCGCTGGCCACCCCGATGACGACGTCAACCCTTTCTTCCATTCCCAGGTCCATCTCCTTGCGCATCATCTGCAGCCTTCTGACGAGTTCACGCGCCAGCGACTCCGCCTCCAGCTCTGGCGTCATCCTGGTGTCCATGGCCAGCAGGCCGAACTCCGTCTGGACGAGGGCAATCCCCTCAGGCGGCTCCTCCTCAAAATCAACCAGCTCCTTGTGAACGGATAGCTTGTAACCATCGAACTGCAGACCAACAAAACCGTGGAGATCCAGTTCCTCGGCCAAGCGCCTGGCGTCCATGCCCTTGATCAGCTCCATCGCCCTCTCCGCCAGATCACCAAACTTCTCCCTGAACCGCCCCTCATCAACTTTGACCCTCAGGCCCAGCTCCTTCAGCCTCTCCTTGGGACCAACGACGAGCAGCTCCTTGCAGTTGAGCTGGCTGCGCAAAAGTTCCTGCAGGTCCTTGACCGCCTCCAGTCCCTCGGCAGACGCCATCCTGATGGAAACCCTTTTCACCGGCCATCTGAGCTTGAGCTTGTGCTGCTGCCTGGCGGCGGCTCCTGCTTCCACCAAGGCCCTGACGATCCTCATGCCCTCCTCCAGCCTGCTGTTTATCGCATGTTCCTCAACGGAGGGCCAGGGTAGCATGTGAACGCTCTCCGGGCTGCTGGGATCGGCGGCCTTCACCAGATCCCGGTAAATCACCTCGGTGATATGCGGGGCAAACGGGGCCATCAACCTCACCAGAACATGCAGGGCCTGATAGAGCACCACATAGGCGGCGAGCTTCTTCGGATCCTCCTTCTCAATCCAGACCCTTTCCCTGACGGAGCGAACATACCAGCGGCTGAGGTCCTCGAGGATGAAGTTGGAAAGAACCCGGACGG
Organism: Candidatus Hadarchaeum yellowstonense; assembly: GCA_001515205.2. Lineage (GTDB taxonomy): Archaea > Hadarchaeota > Hadarchaeia > Hadarchaeales > Hadarchaeaceae > Hadarchaeum > Hadarchaeum yellowstonense. The sequence continues at coordinate 32,823 of LQMQ01000055.1, read as the reverse complement.
CGCTGTGCAGGTTGAGGTCCTCCATCGCCTGAGTCACCTCGCGGGCCACGCTGTTGATCCTGGAGATCATCCACAGGTCCTCGGGCATCAGGCTGACGCTCACCTTGTCCAAGTCTATTTTTCGAGGATCAAACCCGTCGAGCGACATGTAGGTCGTGGCGAAGACATGGACGTTCCAGAGGACACCCATCATCCTCTGCACCACCTCCAAGCTCTTCCAGCTGAACTTCAGGTCCTCCCAGGGTGGGTTGGCGCCGAGGATGTAGAGGCGGAGGACATCGACCCCATTCTTGTTCACCACGTCCTCAGGGTTGACGACATTCCCCAGAGACTTCGACATCTTTCGACCTTTTTCATCCAGGGCGAAGCCATGCATCAGCACCCTTCTGTAGGGGACCTCGCCAAAGGCCGCAATCGAGACAACCTGCTGGCTGTAGAACCACTTCGTCACTTGGTCCTCCCCCTCGGTGACAAAGTCGCTGGGCCAGATTTGATTGAACAGCTCCTGCCTCTTGGGGTAGCCCAAGCTTGCCCAGGAGGCTATGCCGGAATCAAACCAAACATCCAGGACATCGGGGACCCGCCGGGAAACACCGCCGCATTTGGGGCATTTGATCTCCACGCGATCAACATGGGGGCGGTGGAGGTCGATATCACCCAGCGGTTGCAGCGAGAGGCGGGAGAGCTCCTCGAGGCTTCCCACCACGATGGTGTTCTGACACTGCTCACAGACCCAAATGGGCAGGGGTATCCCCCAGTATCTCTGGCGCGAGATGCACCAGTCACCCACCGATTCCACACCATTGGCATACCTGATCGTGGCCCAGTCCGGAACCCACTTCACCTTCTCGGCGTTCTTCTGAATTATGGTCGACTTCAGCTCCGCCACCTTCAGAAACCACTGCTCGGTGGCCCTGAATAGCAGCGGTGACTGACATCTCCAGCAGTGGGGATACTGGTGCACCACCGTCCCGTGCTTCACCAGCAGTCCCTTTTTCCGCAGGTCCTCCAAGATCACCCCGTCCGCCTCCTTCACGAAAATCCCCGCGTATTTTCCCGCCTCCTCCGTGAACCTGCCATCAGGGCCCACCGGGCTGAAGACGGGCAGGCCGTACCTCAATCCCACCTCAAAGTCCTCCTCACCGTGACCGGGGGCGGTGTGGACGCAACCCGTGCCCTCATCCAGGGTCACGTGGCTGCCGAGGATGACCCGATGATGCTCGAGGAACTCCCGCTGCTTGGGGACTTCCTCCAGCAGAGGGTGCTCATACTGAATCCCCTCCAGGGTTACCCCCTTGACCGAACCAACCTCCCGGTAATCGCTGACGCCCAGATCCTTCATCACCTTTTCCACAAGCGCCGTGGCCAGGATGTAGATGTCACCGCCGATCTCAACTTCTGAGTAGTCATAATCAGGATTGACGCAGACGGCGAGGTCGGCTGGGAGGGTCCAAGGCGTCGTCGTCCACACCAGCAGGTATTCATTGGGACGATCACGAAGCCTGAACCTCACGTAAAGCGATGGGTCGCTGACATTCTGGTATTCTCCCCGGACCTCGTGCTCGGCCAGAGCCGTCTCACAGCGGGGGCACCAGTGAATCACCCGGAGGTCCTTTTTGACCAGGCCCCGCTCGTAAGCCTTCTTGAGGGTCCACCAGGCCGACTCGATGTAGTCCCTCTTGAAGGTGATGTAGGGATCATCCCAATCCATCCAGACCCCCAGCTGCTTGAACTGCTCGGTCATCAACCTGACGTGATCGGTCGCCCACTTCTTGCACTGCTCCACGAACTCCTCAACCCCGATTTTCTGCTCGATGTCCTTTTTGGACTTGATCCCGAGCAGCTCCTCCACCTTGACCTCGATGGGCAGGCCGTGGCAGTCCCATCCCGGCTGGCGGCGGACGTTCCGGCCGCACATGGTTTGATACCTGATCACGGTGTCCTTGATTATCTTGTTCCAGGCCGTCCCCAAGTGAATGCTGCCGCTGGCGTAGGGCGGCCCGTCTAAAAAGTACCAGGGCTTTGAGGTCTCCCTGGACCTCTTCACCTTTTCGTAGATCCCTGCGGAGAGCCACCACTCCTGCACCTCTTTCTCAGCCTTCCTGGCATCGTAAACCTTCGCTGCGGGCTGAATCATGCTGTCGACCCGAAAGTAATTATGATTGGTTCCTAAAAATGTCGCTGCAAGAAGTTTGGACTCCGGTGTGCTGTTATCTGCTTTTTCAACCATTTCTCCCAATTTATGAGGTCAATGGAAAACCAGGCACCGAAAGCCAAAATCAACTTTTGACCGGGGAGCGACGGAGGTCTTTTTCCATTTTGGCAAAGTAATTTAACGGGACAGGTCAAAATCAAGAAAGGATGATCCCCATGGCTGAAGCGGATGAAATCTGGGTCGAGAAATATCGCCCCAAAAAGCTTGACGAGATGGTGGGGCAAGAGGAGATAATCACCAGGTTGAAAAGCTTTGTGGAAAAGAGGTCCCTGCCCAACCTGTTGTTCGCCGGTCCCGCCGGCACGGGCAAGACCACGGCTGCCCTCTGCATCGCACGGGAACTCTTCGGCGATGGCTGGAGGCAAAACATGCTCGAACTCAACGCCAGCGACGAGAGGGGGATAGACACCATCAGGACCAAGGTGAAGGACTACGCGAGGACGAGGCCCATCGGCGACTTTCCCTATAAGATAATCTTGCTGGACGAAAGCGATGCCCTCACGGCCGATGCCCAGAATGCCCTGCGCCGGACGATGGAGATGTTCACCCACACGACGCGCTTCATCCTCGACTGCAACTACTCCAGCCGCATCATCGAGCCCATCCAGTCCCGGTGTGCCGTCTTCAGGTTCAGGCGCCTGACGGACAAGGATATCGAGCAGATGTTCAGAAGGATAGCGAGGGAGGAGAAGCTCACCATAACCCCTGAGGCCATCCAGGCGATCACCTACCTCAGCGGCGGCGACCTGAGGAAGGCCATCAACATCCTCCAGGCAGCTGCGACGCTGGGGAAGAAGGTGACTGAGAAGGCCGTCTACGAGGTCAGCGCGGCGGCGAGGCCCGAAGAGGTCAGGCAGATGCTGGAACTGGCCCTCTCCGGAAAGTTTGAGGAAGCCAGGACGAAACTTCAGGAGCTACTCATTGACCGGGGGCTTGCTGGCGAGGACATCATCGAGCAGGTTCACCGGGAGATCTTCAACCTCAAGCTTCCCGAGACCACCAAGGTGGAACTTCTGGACAAACTCGGGGAGTTCTCCTTCAGGCTGACGCAGGGGGCCAATGAGAGAATCCAGCTTGAGGCGATGCTGGCGCACTTTGGCCTCGTTGGTGCCCGACAGAAATAACCAGCTGATGGAAGGCAACTATCCCTCGGCCGCGCCGGCCCATGTTCTCCCCTTGAGAGCCAATGGCACAGATTAGAATGAGATGTTTGCAACGGCCAACCTTCGGTTCATACCATCGTGGCGCCCGTTGCACTGTGTTTCAAACTATCCGATGCCGTCAGGGGAGTGGCTCGAAAAATTTCAACAAATTTTTAACCCCGCCCACAATTTCTCAGAAAAATTCCGCATTCGTTCTCCTCCGGCGGCCGGTCACCTGAACTGGTATCCCTGCCTCAGCGCAAGAAAGGCCTCCTCATCGGTTCTTTTTCGCCGGACAATCAGGGTTGAGACACATCCGGTAGGGCCTGGCGCCAGCGCGGTTGATCTGGATCACGGGGGCTCCGCAGAACTTGCAAGCTTCACCCAGCGGGTGAATGGTCCCGGCCTGCGGCAGTGGGAAGGAATTGTGACATCTTGGATAGTTGGAGCAGCCGACAAAGCGCTTGTGGGTAGCGCGTGAAACTGTCAGCCTCAATTCACCGCCGCAGATCGGACACTTTCCCAAGTTCCTCTGCTTCAGTAGCGAGGCCCGATAGGATGCCGCCAGCAGCCTGCCTATCTCGAGCTGGTGCTGCTTGAACTTGGCGAGGATCCTGTCAAGCTCGGCGCGCGCCCTCTCGATTACCTCCTCCTTGGTCTTCTTCCCCTCCTGGATCGCGTCCATCTCGCGCTCGAAGGTTGCGGTCAGCTCCTCGCTGGTGATCTCAGGGCAGTACCTGAGAAGGGAGTCCACCACCTGCATCCCGAGGTCGGTGACGGTGATCTGTCTGCCGGTGATGTACCCGCGCTCGTAGAGGTTCTGCACTATCTGAGCACGAGTGGATTTGGTTCCTATTCCCACCTCTTCCATCCTTTTCACTATCGAGGCCGGGTTGTACCGCTGAGGGGGCTGGGTCTGCCTCTCCTCCAACCTGACCTCCTTGACCGCCAGCGACTGGCCCTCCTGCAACTCCGGAAGAATCGCCTCCTCAGTGGCGGCGTAATCACCGTAATACTTCAGCCAGCCCTCCTCCAGAACCCTGCGTCCACGGATGAAGAACCTCTCCCCACCGACATCAAGATCAACCCTCATGCTCTCCAACAGCGCTGGCCTTCCGAACAGGGAAAGAAATCTCCTCACAATCAAATCGTAGAGCTTGCGCTGCTGTCCGGTGAGCCCCTCCGGCCTCTGCCCCGTGGGATAGATCGCCGGGTGGGCCGGATCTGTTTTTTCCCCCTCGCGAGGCCTCAGCTCGGGCAGCGACAGCAGCTCCTCAGCCGGCCTCCGGTACTCCGCGGAGGCGGAGCCGATCTGTTCAATGATCCGCCTGAAATCAATCGAGGGTGGCAGCTTCTGGCTGTCTGTCCGCGGGTAGCTGATCAAGGCCGCCTGATAGAGTTCCTGGGCAATCTGCTGGGTGCGCAGTGGGGAGTAGCCCAAACAGCGATGGGCCTCCATTTGCAGGTCGCTCAGGTTAAAAGGCGGCGGGGGCGAACGCTGCTGGCGGTGCTTTTCAACGGAGAAAACTCGCGCCGGCTTTTCCCTGCAGGCCGCCACGACCCTTTCGGCTGCAACCCTGTCTGAAAAGCGTCCCTTAACGTGCTCGGCAACTCCCTCCATCCCATTCAGATCGACGACCAGGTTGACCACCCAGTAGGGCTCGGGCTTGAAGGACCTGATCTCCCGCTCCCGCTCGGCCAAAATTCTCAGCGTCGGCGTTTGCACCCGCCCCGCGGAAAGCTTGACAAAGCGCTGCTCAGCGAGCCTAACCGCCGTGCTCATCGCCAAGGAGACGTTCATCCCCCAGTACCAGTCGAGCAGGTGCCGGGCCACGCCTGCCTCTATCAGCTCATAATCCAGCCGCGGCAGGAGATGCTCATAGGCCTGCCGCAGGTCCTCGGCCGTGAGCGTGGAAAACTTCATGCGCTTGGCCCTTCTCAAAGCCTCCTCGCCGCAGATGAACCTCAGCACGTTGGCCGCGATGACGCTGCCCTCGATGTCATAGTCGCAGGCGCTGATGAAATCGGTGGCATCCTTGGCCAGCTCCCTGATGGCTTCGATGAAGGCCTTGGTCCTCGTGGCCCTTCCGCCGACCCGGTAGGCGGGGACCCAGCCCACCTCATAACAGGGATAATCGCGCAATGGCTTGAGATTTTTAAGAACAAAGAGATGACCCAGCGCCGGCACCACGGTCACGCGCCTTCCCTCCAGTTCAAAGTTGTAAAAAGGAACTCCGTTGAGCTGTCCCGCCTCGGGCTGGCCCGGAGCCAGCGCCACGGCTATCTTCGCTGCTGCGGCCGGTTTTTCACAGATTATCAGTGTCTTGGCTACCAAGGTCCCCTCCCCCAGCCAACTTTCTCAGGAGGTCGGTGAAAATTAATAGAAAGGCCAAGGCACCCTCTTTCTCCTCTCCTTTCGAAGGTGCCACAGGTAAAAGGACAACAGCACGGCTGCCAAAGCGATCAGGGCGCTGACCGAAAACAGCAGTACATCCATCGGCCTTTCGATCACATGGCCTTTTTCTGAAACCGTTAACGAGATGGCGTGGATGTCCACGTCTCCGCCATGCTCCGCGCAAGCCAGGTGGAAGATTCCAGTTCCCGCGACGATGTCCCCCCTGTGGGTGTAATCTCCGATGAAGGAGATCTCCCTTGCCTCCTCGGCCCGGCACCAAACTCCGATGGCCGAACCATTATCAAAAATATTCACCCAAGCATGATCCCCTTTGATGATCACGCCGATGACCTCGCCCCTGAAGGAGACCTGCCTACCGTCATAACTGGCGGGCTCGTCGAGGAGCTCCCTCAGCGTCTCCGCCCGGGCAGATGGCGCCAGCAAAAGCAGCAGCAAGATGACCAGGACCGCCCTCTTCATTTGATCCCTCTCCTCAGGGCCAACAGGATGAATCCGATGAGCACAAACACCGCGATCACCTCAAGCTTTCCCGCCCACATCAGGAACATGTAGGTGACCTTAAGCAGGGGGGACATGGACGGAGAGGTGATTCCGGAGGTCAGGCCGACGTTTCCCAGCGCGGAGGCGGTCTCGAACATGGAGTCCTCCAGACCATAGCCGTGCAACACCGTGAGCATCGTCCCCATCGTGAAAAGGATTAAATAACCCATGGCTATGACCGCCGAACCGCGGATGATCTTGTCCGAGAGGGGAGTTTCCTCCACATGGTGAAAGGAACCGACCACCACCGCCGATCGCGGCAGCAGCGAGCGCTTGATCTCGTTCACCAGCGACTTGAAGAGCACCCCCACCCGGAGCATCTTTATGCCCCCCGAGGTGGAGTTGGCCGAGCCACCGAGCAGCATCGCCAGCGAAAGAATGAGGATCGAGAAAACAGGCCACACCAGCATCAGGTGCACCGGCGGGACTGTTTGAAAACCAGTCGTGGTCTGGGCGGAAATCACCTGAAAGAATCCCTTTCTGAAGAGGGACTCTGCGGTGGGGTAAAGACCCGACGAAAACAGGTTTGAGGAGACCAGAAAACCAAAGGCCACCATGACAAACAGGAGAACCCTGACCTCCAGGTTCCTCAGAATCTCGCTCCTCTTGCCACCCAGGACGGCATAGTGCAGGTTGAAGTTCAGGGCACCGATGATCATGATCACGATGGCGGCCACTTCAACCCAGAGGCTGTGGTAGTAAAGCAGGCTCTGAGAGTGAACCGTGAAGCCACCGGTGGCATAGCCCGTCATGGCGTGGTTGAGGCCGTCAAAAAAGGCTTGACCGGGATCCAAGCCCTCCTGAATGCCGGCGACGGTGAACAAAGCTGTGCCTATGGCCAGAAACATCACGCCGATGCCGATGATTATCCTGGAGGTGCGAACGATGCTCGGCCTGATCCCGACCTCCTTCGCCTCACCTTTAAAGGCGAGCACCGAGCTCATCTCCGTCCTCCCCAGAATCGAGAGTGAGATGACGATTATTCCGATTCCGTCACCCATGAACTGCAGAAAATGCCTCAGGAAGTTGATGCTGCGGGACATGTGATCGATATCCGGTGCCAGGGTGAGGCCGGTTCCGGTGAAGCCGCTGATGCTCTCAAAACAGGCGTCCAGCGGGGAGGCCATGCTCCCGGAGAGCCAGATGGGGATGCTCGCCAGCAGGGGGGCAAACAGCCAGGCGACGGCGGCCATGACAAGGGCATGCTTGAGCTCCATTTCCGCTTGGGTGTAGAGAAAGTGATAGAGGATGCTGCCCAAGATGAAGGAGATCGCGGAGCCGATGAGGAAATAGGGGATGTTATCAAACTCGTTGAAAAAAATGGCCACAATGATGGGGAGGAACAGGACAAAGCCCGTAACGTAACTTATCCTGCTGAGGTTGAAGCCGACAATTCTCAGGTCTTCCTTCGTCAGTGGCGTTAGCACCATCGCACCCCACATCTAGCTGAAGATGAGGATCAGCAGACAGAGGGCAAAGGAAAGCAACATCACCAGAACAGTCAGGCCAATTTCAGCGAAAATTCCTGTTATGAGATCAAGGTTCTTTTTCAGAAATTCCCGAAGGCTAAATTCCCTCAGCCCCACGATCATCCCTTCAGAATCTCAACCGTCTTCCTGATGGCCTCCTCCTTACCTATCAACGCGACGATGTCCCCGGGCTTCATCACCGTGTCCCCGTGGGGCAGGATCAGCTTTCCTCCCCGGTAGATCACCGCAATGACGCACTCCAGCGGTAGATTGAGATCCCTGATCCTCTTCCCCAGAATCTTTGAATCTCCAGGGATGGTGACCTCAACCGCCCTGGTGATGGTCTCGGAGACGAGTATCGAGGTCGTGTTCGGCAGGGCTATCGCGTTCTCAAACACCAGCGCGGCCACGTGCGAGGGACTCACGATCAGGTCTATACCCATGCCCCGCAACATCTTGGCCCGGTCCATGTCCTCAACCCGCGCCAGGACTAGGGGAACTTTGTAGGTGTACTTGGCGAGCTGGCTGGCGACGATGTTCTCGTTATCGTTCCCGGTGGCAGCGACGAAGACATCCGCCATCTGGATCTTCGCGTCCTCCAGGGTCTTTTTGTCAGTGGCGTCACCGCAGATGACCAGGGCGTTGAGCTCGGAGGAGAGCTTCTCACAGACCTCAGAATCCTTCTCAATGATCACGATGTCCCTGCCGCTGGGCTCAAGTATCTTGGCCAGGTGGGAGCCCACCCGGCCCCCGCCAGCGATGATCACATATTGTGCCTTTTTCATAAACCATCATCCTTTAAATCTACTTTATCACGGATAAAAACCCACCTTTCAGGCCCCGCCTCCAGGGGTTTCACCAGCAACAGTAAAATTTTAGCCCTGGAGATACCACTATATAACTGCAATGAAGGGAGAAACCGCGGGAATCGAGAGCTGGCGTGAAAACGTGATCGCCGGTGCATCACCGCGGTAACACTCGAGCAGGTCCACCGACAGGCACGCCAAATTGGGTCCTTCAGAGAGTTATTGGCGGGATCGTCTAAAACGATGATCATGAAGCCAACCCTGGTGTGAGACAGGTGGACCCCGGCCCCCGAGAAAAACCTGCCATCGAGGGTTGGCGAGCGAATCGCGTCGGAACGACAGTTGATGAAGCTCGCTGGTTAGTTGTGCCAGGGACAGCGGGGGCCCATCTCACGCTGACCGACGCTGCGGGATTTAATAGCCGGAGGGAGATAATTCTGGTGGTGTTGCGGGGGATGTTTTGATGCCGGGAATTGAGAAGATCAGAAAAAGGGACGGCCGAGTGGTCCCCTTTGAAGCCGAAAAAATCTCCAACGCCATCCACAAGGCTTTCCTCGCGACCGACACCAGGGATGGAGAAATAGCCCGGCAGCTCACCGCGCAGGTGATCGAAATCTTGGAGAAAAAATTTGCCGGTAAAATCCCGGGGGTCGAGGAAATCCAAGACACCGTCGAGGAGGTTCTGATAAAGAACGGCTATGCTGATGTCGCCAGGGCCTACATCCTCTACCGGCAGCAGCGGGCCGAGCTCAGGGCCGCCAAGGCTCTGCTTGGCGTCACCGATGACCTGAAGCTGAGCATCAACGCCATCAGGGTGCTCCAGCGCCGTTACCTGCTGCGCGACGAGCAGGGCAACATCATTGAAACACCATCGCAGCTCTTCCGCCGGGTGGCAAGAGCGGTGGCCTCCGCCGACCGCCTCCACGGGGCTGCTGACCTCGCCGACACCGAGGAGAAGTTTTACCGCATGATGGCCAGCCTGGAGTTCCTCCCCAACAGCCCCACCCTGATGAACGCTGGGGCGCCGCTGGGGCAGCTGGCCGCCTGCTTTGTCATTCCGGTGGAAGACTCCATGGTCGGGATATTTGACTCCCTGAAGACGATGGCCCTCATCCATCAGTCTGGGGGCGGCACCGGCTTCTCCTTCTCAAGGCTCAGGCCGGCCGGAGACATCGTCAAGTCGACCAAGGGGGTGGCTAGCGGCCCGGTTTCCTTCATGAGGATCTTCGACGTGGCGACCGACGTGATCAAGCAGGGGGGAAAGAGGCGGGGAGCCAACATGGGGGTGCTCCGGGTCGACCATCCCGACATCCTGGAGTTCATCACCGCCAAGGTCAAGGAAGATGCTTTGGTCAACTTCAACATCTCGGTCGGGGTGACTGATGCCTTCATGGAGGCGGTCAGAAAAGATGAAGAATATGATCTGATCAACCCGAGGACAGGGAAGGCCGAAAGGCGGCTGAGGGCGAGGGAAGTCTTCGACCTGATCGTCAACATGGCCTGGAAAACTGGAGATCCCGGGTTGATTTTCCTGGACGAGATTAACCGGCACAATCCCACCCCAGCGCTGGGGGAGATCGAGGCCACCAACCCCTGTGGTGAAGTGCCCCTCTTGCCCTTTGAGTCCTGCATCCTGGGTTCCATCAACCTCTCCAAGATGATCAAGGACGGCGAGATCGACTGGGAAAAGCTGAGAAGTACCGTTCGCAACGCCGTGCACTTCCTGGACAATGTCATCGACGTCAACAAATATCCGATACCGGAGATCGAGAGGATGACCAAGCTGACCAGAAAAATCGGCCTCGGGGTGATGGGATTTGCCGAGATGCTGATCGAGCTGGGCATCCCCTACAACTCAGAGGAAGCTCTCCACAAGGCCGAGGAGCTGATGAAGTTCATCTCCGAGGAGGGCCGCAGGATGTCGGTGGAGCTGGCCGAGGAGAGGGGATCCTTCCCCGCCTTCCCGGGCAGCATCTGGGAGAAACGCGGTTACAGCTGCCTGAGGAATGCCACCGTGACCACGATCGCCCCCACGGGAACCATCAGCATCATCGCGGGCACCACGAGCGGCATTGAGCCCCTCTTCGCCGTGGCCTACATCAGAAACGTCATGAGCGGGATCCAGCTGATCGAGGTCAACCAGACATTCCAGAGGATCGCCACCAAGATGGGGTTCTACAGCCGCGAGCTGATGGTGAAGCTCTCCAAGCTGGCCTCGATAAAAAATGTTGAGGAAATTCCTGAGGAGGTAAGAAGGATATTTGTCACCGCCTTCGACGTGTCGCCCGAGTGGCACGTGAGGATGCAGGCGGTATTTCAGAAGTACACCGACAATGCTGTTTCCAAGACGATTAACCTGCCCCATGAGGCAACCCCTGAGGACGTCAGGAGGGCCTTCCTGCTGGCCCACGAGCTGAAGTGCAAGGGGATCACCGTCTACCGCTACGGGAGCAAGGCCAAGCAGGTGCTCTCCATCTCACCTCAATCGGTGCTGGCACCGCCCGAGGAGAAATATCTGAAGGCCGAGCCTGATTTTTCCGGAGGTCATCCCGGTGGCGAGGAAAGCTACTAAAAAGAAGCGTGGTTTGGTCTACCTCTACACCGGCGAGGGGGGAGGCAAGACCACCAACGCCTTCGGCTTTGCCCTCCGGGCCATCGGCCACGGCTACAAGGTCATCATCATCCAGTTCATGAAAGGCTGGGAGGACATCGGGGAAGTGAAGGCCTGCCGGAGGCTTGCCCCCGAGTGTGAGGTTTACCAGTTCGGGCGCAAAGAATTTGTCGACCCCAAAAATCCCTCTCCCGAGGACTACCGGCTGGCTCAAGAGGCGCTGGCGTTTGCCCATCAGGCCCTGAAGAAGAGGCCGAAGTTGCTGGTTCTGGATGAGATAAACCTCGCCGCCGCCTTCGGGCTGGTCAAGGTGAAGGATGTGCTCAAGCTGCTCGACAAGGTGCCACCGTCCACCGTCGTCATGCTCACGGGAAGAAGGGCGCCGCGGGCACTGATCGACCGGGCGGATTTCGTCTCCGTGATCGAGGACGTCAAGCACCCCGCCCGGGAGGGCATACCGGCCAGGAAGGGCATCGAGTACTAGCCCCTCCTTTCCCGCCTCACCTGTTCCTCCAGCCTCCGCGCCGTTTCCCAAGACCTGCGGGCAAAATCGGGCAGGCTGCCGTGCTCCTGAACCCATTTTCTCAAGAAGGAGATGGTGACCGGGTCGGCGGGATATCCCGAGCCCAAGTTGCCGTAGCGCGCGCGCAGCTCTGCCATCCTCTGGTCGCGCCTCACCTTGGCCACGATGGAGGCCGCGGCCACGGCGGGGTATTTCTGGTCGGCGAAGTTTTCGGCCACTATTCTCGGGTTGACCTTGAGGTATCTTCTGATCCTCTTTTCAAAGAGCTCCGGGTTGGGATCGGGTGAGTCCAGATAGACGAGGTCGGGCTTGAGATGGTTGATCATCTCGGCAAAGGTCCTCGCCTCGAGCTCGTTGAGGTTTATTTTTTTCACAAGGCGGCAATCGTCGATCTCGGCGGGGGTGAACTCAACTATCTCCAGACCCGCAGCCCTTTCAGCGATGGCCCCGGCCAGAAATTCCCTCCTGCGGGGGCTGAGCTGCTTGGAATCCCTCACCCCGAGTGATCTCAGCTCCTCCAGAGCGGCGGAATCGAAGAGGGCTCCACAGAGCACCAGGTTGCCCAGCACCGGCCCCCGTCCCGCCTCATCCCCTCCCATGATCATGGTTCCCCTTCAATTCTGCAAGGATGGGCATTTGCTTAAAAGCATCGGCGGGCAGAAGTTTCCAGATTATCCCCGGCGGCTTGGAATAATGCCCCGTTGTTTTAATGATTGTGTCCGGGGTGATGATGTAGTCCACGGGGACATCGTGCTCAAGCATCGGCACCCGGGACACGATCTGCAGCGGGTGAACCGTGGTCACAACCGGGGTTTCCCCGGTGGCGGCCCCAAGCTCGCGCAGAATGGCGAACTCCAAGTCCCCGAAACCACCTCCCTTGCCCACCCTGCCGCCTCTCCTGTCGACTGCCACCGAGCCCTCCACAATCAGGTCGACTTTGAGACCACGCGGGTCAACCCTTCTGCCGTGGGTAAAGGCACCACGGATGCTGGCCGCCTCTCCGGGATCTCTAATCTGGGCGGGGTTGATGAGGATGAATCCCTGCCGTAGCCGTGGGGTGGCCATCACCAGAAGCTTGCCGTCGCGCAGCGCCATCTCCCTCACGGCCAGCTGGGCGGCGTCGGGGTTCACCATAATTACTTCCGCAGCAAGGTAAGCGGGGAGCCTGCCGAGATTGCGGGCGGCCTCAGCACTGCCCACAAAGTTGGGAATCCGGCCCGCGATCGGCTTGGGAAAGGCCACGACTCCCCGGGCCTCCAGTTCCCGCCAGATCTTTTCACGCAGGGATTGTTTGTCCATCTGAAACTCAGATTTTAAATAACTCCCTGCCTTCAACTACCTTTGGTTGGTGGTCCAATCGTGAGAAAAATTGATGCCAGACCCATCGTCGGGGCCGCGGTCGTTTTTCTGCTCATGGGCTCGGCGGCTTTTGGGGTCTACTATTTTTTGATCGCCAAACCAGCCGCCGAGGAGCTGACGGCGACGAAGCTGGCGGCCTTTGACCGGATCAACGGCTTGGTTTCCGTCGGAACCGAGGCTGCCGTCCTGAGGGCCCTCGACTGTTCCTCAAGGGTTCAGAGGGCAAATTCCGTTGCCGAGGTCCAGGCCATCCTGGTCGAGGTGAACGCGGCAATCCAGGTGGAGCAGCTTCGGAAGGAGCTCCTCGACTTGGTTGCCGTTGCCGCAGATGGTTCCCACTACTCAGCTGCCGGGGGGTCGGGGAAGCTCGCCGCACCGGAGCTGGCTGAATTTTCAGCAACGATGACGGCTGAAATCAACGCCAAATCCACCCTGGCCGAACTCGAGGCCTGCCGGGCGGAGATCAACGAGAGGGCCACCCTGGTCTGGAGGTCCCTCCTCGCCGGCGAGCTCAACAAACTCGGGGAAAATGTCGCGCTGTTTCGGGACTCAGTTTCCGGGGGTTACCTCAGCCAAGCGGAGGCGCGCGAATACCTTGCCGGGCTGGGCTGGGAGACGCTACAGAAGCTGAAGTTCCAGGAATATGGCACCGTCGAGGTCCCGGTTCTGGACACCTTTCAGAGGACCCCGTCGCTGAAGGCCGGGTCCAGGGTCAACATCTACGTTTATGATCTTGACACCGGGGTCATGGAAAACCTCTGGTTCAACGCCCAAGTTCGCGGCGTGATCTACTCCCAGGCGGATATTGCCCGCATCTCCTGGGTCTTGGCCGACGGGACGAAAACAGAGTCTTTCTCAACCGACATCTGGGAAACTCTGAAGGCGATTGCCGCGGGCAACACCGCGGCGGCTGGGCTGGACTGGATGCACTATGGGGAGGATGTGGTGGAGCGGGGACTGGAGGCCAACATCGGGCACTATCCACTTCAGGTGATCTACCTGGTCGAAGTTCCCGACGAGATCGGGCGGCTGATCGCGGCATACGAATTTCAGGAAACCTCCTCCAAGGACGTCATTCTGGTGGCCAGAGTTTAGCGGGCGCCCGAATCCATTCCTCACCTTCCCTGACGACCGGCCGCTCAAGAGCCTGCTCCCCGGGTTAACGGGAAAGGAAGCAGCTCGATTAAATACCTGCGCCGTTCAAGGTTAGAACCGGGTTTGCATGCCAAACAACTTTTTGATCACAGGATTTCCGGGAAGCGGCAAGACCACCGTTCTCGAGCGAGCCGTGGCGATGCTGCGCGAGCGCGGCTTCAGGGCCGGTGGCATCTACTGCCCGGAGATCAGGGAGGGTGGCGTCAGGGTTGGCTTCAAGATGATCGATATCATGACCGGGGAGGAGAGGATTTTGGCGCACGTGAACCAACGGGAGGGGCCCCGGGTGGGCAAGTACCGCGTCAACGTGGCCAACGTGGATGAGTTAAGCGAGGCTGCGATTGGAAGGGCGTTGCAGGCTGCCGACTTTGTGGCCATCGACGAGATTGCCCCGATGGAACTTCACAGCGATGCTTTCAAGCGCGCGGTCCTTTCCGCCCTGAACTCACCCAAGCCACTCCTGGCGGTGATCCATCGAGGGACCACGGCGGGCTTCATCGGCGAGATAAAGTCCCGCGCCGACGTCAGAATTTTTGAGGTGACGCCCGGCAGCAGGGAAAAGCTACCCGCTGTCCTTGCTGAGGCCGTTATGGAAAAACTGACTCACAGGGGCTGAAGCGAAAAATTTGCGGAATTTTTGAATGACAGCAACGGGGCCAGGACGGGAGAAAATTTTCCGGATCTGAGATCGCCAGAGATTACCTGGGTGACCTTAAGCTCCGGGCTATCTCACCCAGCGCTCTTTCGGGGGCTGGCGACAGCTTCCTTTCCAGCTCCTCCACAAAACGGCTGGCAGGTTTCCCCAGCTGCCAGAGATCCACATAAAGCTGGACCGGAGGGGCCACGCCGTTGCTGCTCAATCTTCTCAAGTGCTCATCGGGCTGCAGCACGATCAGGTTGCGTCGTTCCCTCATCGTGGACCTGAAAGCCCGTCGCATCTCCTCCTCATCGGCGTAGACAAAGACCTGATTGTACTCGGCGGGAGTCGAGCCGAACCTGGCGCGGAAGCCGGAATAGGCGGTGAGAATCGCGCCGCGGGGCAGGCTGCTCTCCAGCTCTTTGAGGGAAGTCGGGACGAAGGTGGTGTAAGTGATGTCCCTGGCGAGATCCCTGGTGACCGCCCAGCTGATCAAGGCCCGCTGCGGGTCGATGAGGCGGAATCCCTGCGGCTTGCGCTCGATTGCCCCGATGCCCTCGAGCTTGGTGATGAGGGGGTTTATCGTGCCCAGGGAGATCCGGCAGATCTCCGAGAGGTTCTTCTGGTTAAAGAAACGCTCACCGCTGCTGTAGAAGCGATGCAGAATTTCTCGATAAACGCGGTCAATTTTTCTCATGCCCTTCAAGAGTAAATTTCGCGGGGTTGGTTAAATAGAATTTCGAATGATGCAGGAGCTTCGCGGACTCCTGAAGTTTAGCAGCCACACACCTGAAAATCCTCGATGGCAAATGCCAAAAATTTGAAAAGCGATGAGGCTCTTTTGTTATAAATATAACAAATGTCCTTGATGTCGGCGTTTATCCTAAATACAAAAGGCCAAATAGGGGGGTGTTTGTTATAAATATAACAAATGTCCAAGAGGTCGTTTGTTATAAATATAACAAAAATGCTGCCCGCCCGGCTGCTTGTCTGCAATGAAACCGCCGCCTGACGACTCCAGCAAAAATCACAAAGCCCAACACTTCGAAAAGACGCCACTGCAACCTCTTCAAGAAATCTGCATCGCCTTCCCCGGAAGGTCAAAAATCGTGGAGCCGCCGGTGGGGATTGAACCCACGACCTATCGCTATCCCACTGGGATACGAGGCGATCGCTTTTGGCGTGTGGAAACACCCTGCCAGCTGAGCTACGGCGGCTCGGTTAAAATTTTACCTTTGAACAAAAAGGTGTTTCGTTGCAGCAGTTCCCACCGCCGCAGCTCTTCTCCGGCCTAAAGATCAACAACCTTGTCCCCGTCAGCTTCCACCTTTCCCGGAACTCCAAATTTTCCAAAAACACCAAACTCTTAATAATCATCACCCGAAAATTCTAACGGTGCCTTGAACATGGAAAGAAATGACCCGCGCGCCCTTCAACTGGAGGAGAGGTTGAACTCCCTTTCCGCCCGCATCTCGGAGCTCGAGCGCCGAATCGCCGCGCTGGAACGCAATCTGACGCCATCGAAACCATCGGGACAACAGCCGGCCCAACCCGCCCAGCCTCAACCCAAAACAGGGACAGGACACAGCTATTTGAGCCGGGCCATCAGCCTCGCCAAGCGAGATTACGATCGAAAGTACAAGTAGACGATGCTCCGGTGGGGAGATGCGCGAGGAATACTGGTATTACTCCCTCTGGCTAGTGGTGGTTGGTAGCTGGGTCATCGGCCTCGCCTATGGGAAATGGTGGGGTGGTTACAGCAGCTTTCTTGCTGAGCTTGGCCAAATCATCAGCATCCCCCGCCCCGACCAGATGGAGCTCTGGCAGCCCCTCGTCTACTTCACGCTGACCACCGTTGCCTCCTTTGCGCTGTCACAGCTCTTTTTCGGCATCGGGGGCGCGGCCTTCCTCTTCGCCAGGGGTGTTTACGACAGCGGGCTGATCACCACCATGGAGACAACCATCACCAGCTGGAAACTGACCTCAGTAACTTCTGCGGAGATCTGGACCATCTTCTTTCTATTGCTGGTTCTGGCGGTAAACCTGCCCCTGTGCCTCTGGGCCGCTCAGCTTGGAGCCCACCGGGCCATCAGGATGCTTTACCGCCTGCGCGGAAAGCCAACAAAACCCATCGCCGGAACGGAACCCATCTCCCACCTCATCCTCATAATAACCCTCTCCCTCATCGCCGGCCTGACCGCCACATTTGCCCTCGCCAGCACGTAAGACTTAAAAATATTCAGCCGTAAACTTGAAGTATGAAAACCACCATTAGCGTTATAAAAGCTGATGTGGGCAGCATTCCCGGTCACGTCAAGGTGCCGGATGAACTTTTAGAAATAGCCGAAAAATCGCTGCAAAGGGCGAGGAAAGAGGGCATCATCAAGAGTTACTACGTCACCAACTGCGGCGATGACCTGGAGCTCATCATGTCTCACGATCGGGGCGAGGACAATCCCAAAATCCACGGCCTGGCCTGGGAAACCTTCAAGAAAGCCGCCGCGCTGGCCAAAAAGCGCAAGTATTACGGTGCCGGGCAGGACCTGCTGGTTGAGGCCTTCTCCGGCAATGTAAGGGGCATGGGTCCGGGGGTGGCTGAATTTGAGATCGAGGAACGACCCAGTGAACCGATAATCGTCCTCCTCTGCGACAAAACCTCCCCCTCGGCCTTCAACCTCCCCTTTTACAAGATTTTTGCCGATCCTTTCAACACCGCTGGGCTGGTGATAGATACCAAGATCCACGACGGCTTCAGATTTGAGGTCCACGACATCAAGGAGGGGGAAAGAATTTTTCTCAGCTGCCCGGAGGAACTCTACGACCTGCTCTCCCTCATCGGGCTCTCCAGCCGTTACGTGGTCAAGAGGATTTTCCGGAAAGACGGTCCGGTGGCTGCCGTGGCCAGCACGGAGCGGCTCTCGCTCATCGCCGGAAAGTACGTGGGAAAGGATGACCCGGTGGCAATAGTCCGCGCGCAATCGGGCTATCCCGCGGTCGGGGAAATCCTGGAAGCTTTCGCCTTTCCCCAGCTCGTCCCGGGATGGATGCGCGGGTCCCACCGAGGACCGCTAATGCCCGTCTCCCATGAAGACGCCCGCCCGACGAGATTTGACGGGCCACCCCGCATAATGGCCCTAGGATTTCAGGTCTGCGAGGGAGAACTCATCGGCCCGGTGGACCTTTTCGGAGATATCTCCTTTGACTTGGCGAGAAAACAGGCTATTGAGATCAGCGATTACCTGCGCAGGCATGGTCCCTTTGAGCCCCACCTGCTCTCACCGGAGGAGCTTGAGTACACGACATTGCCTGAAGTGATCAAAAGGATGAAAAACCGCTTTGAGCCCATAAAAAAGAAGTAAATCACCTGCTGCAGGTCAGAAAAACTAGGGGCCGCCCACCGGTGATGCATTCAACGAGTGCCCCCGTTGGATTTGACCGGGAGCACTTTCACCCCTGAGTTAGCAAGTGTCCCACCACTGGAAACTCAACGCCCGCCGCTTTTGTCCTCAAAACAACCAAATTACTTGAGAGAAAATTTTATCAATTCGCCGCTGCCGATCATCGAGGGGAATATCTTTCAGCCAGTTTTACCCAGTCTATTTTAAAGATCACGATGATGAGCAGGGCCAGCAAAACTGAGATCAAGGCGGCGACTGGCAGGTCCCCGGAAAGCTCCCCAACAGCCTTGCCCACCACTCCAATGGTAAAGACCATGGCAAACTTCCCGGCAACGCAGGCGGCCAAGGCCTTCCAGGGGCTGTACCTCATGAGCCCCAGGGGGATAAAAATCAAGTCATCGGGGAGCGGGGTAAAGGCAAAGATGAAGACGGCGATGGCCCCAAACCTCCTGAAGATCCTCAGCATTGCATCCATCTGCTCGCGGCGTTTTTCGCCCAGAGCATTCCTGCCCAAATAACCCAGCGCATACCCGACCATTTCCCCCAGCGCCGAACCCGTTCCGGCCGCCACCGTGAGAAAGATGGGGTCAAAGGCCGGAGAAATGGCCAAAAGGATCACCGTGTAAGGAATGGGAATGATTATTGATCCTGCGCCGATGAAGCTGAGCAGGAAGATGCCGGGGTAACCGATTCCCCTCCAGAAATCACCCGGAAGATTCAGGGCAAAGTAGGCCAAAAAGGAAACGCCCAAGCCGACTATCGCGACCGCAGTGACGGCGACCACTCGCCGGTGCCGGTGCAGCCAATCCCTGCTCAAACGTGCGCCCCATGATAGTCTAGCCGTTTCTCCTCTAAACCTGTGCTGTCCAACGTGGAAACCGGATCTTAATCCTCTGACGCCACCAGCCGTCTGATTCCTTCCTCGAGGCTCACCGCGGGCTCGTAACCCAGCAGCTTCCTCGCTTTGGTTAAATCGGCGTGGGTGTGGTAGACGTAGTTTTTCACCGGGTTGGGCAGGTAAACTGGCTTTATTGACTTGCCCAGCGCCCGGTTGAGCAGCTCGATGACGCGGTTGAAGCTCGTCTGCCTGCCGGTCCCCACATTTATCACCTCGCAATCCAGGGAGGAATCAGCGGCCAGAAGACAGGCCCGGACGACATCGCTGACGTGAACGAAATCACGCGTCTGTTCCCCGTCTCCGTAAACCTCCGGTGGCTTGTCCTCACGCATGGCCCAGAGGAACTGGGAAATGTTGTTGGCATACCTCCCCTTGGCCCGTTCGTGCGGCCCGTAAACGGAGAAAAACCGCATGCCCACGGAGGAAACTCCGTACAGTTCATAATAAACACGCGCCAGCCGCTCCATGGCAATTCTGGCCTCGGTGTAAAAGTCAAAGGGCTCTGAGACCATGTCCTCACGGTGGGGCGTGGGGCAGCCCCGGTAAAGGCTTGAGGTGGAGGCGTAAACCACTTTAGCCCGATTTCGTCTGGCCAGCTCGAAAACGTTCATGAAGCCGCTTATGGCCTCACCGACCAGCACCGGATTGTCACGGTACATCGGGGAGCTGGAGGGAATTCCCAGATGAAATATCCTTTTTATCTCCGGAAGCTTCAGCTCCAGAATCCTCTGGCAAGGCACCCGGATGACCTCCACCCGCCCCTGCACCGCCTTCAAATTCTCCAGGGACCCTGTCGAAAAATCGTCCAGAACTATGACGTCCTCTCCCCGCTTGACCAGCTCCTCGACCAGATTCGAGCCGATGAATCCCGCGCCACCAGTGACCAGTACCTTCATCCCTCTCACCTAAGTCTTTAACCTGATAAATTTAACCTATTGTTGAGATTGCTTTAGGTCGTGGCCGGTTGAAAATCGTCCTGATAAACCCCAACACTGGGGAGAAGGAAAGGATAGAAAATGAGGCAGCTTGGCCTCCGCTGGGTCTGCTCTACCTAGGCTCGGTGCTGCGGGCGGAGGGTCACGAGGTCAAGGTCATCGACAACGCCAGATCCGGGTTGCCCGTGGAGAAGCTATCCGATCGAGTGGGGCGGGAAAACCCGGATGTCGTGGGGATAAGCGCTCTGACGCCAACTTTCGGGCAGGCCATCAAAATAGCCAAGGCGATAAGGGAAAGAATCCCTGAAACAAAGCTGGTTTTTGGGAATTACCACGCCACCTTTGAACACCGCAGGCTGCTGAAAAAATATCCCTTTGTCGACTGTGTTGTCCTTAGGGAGGGGGAAAGAACTTTTCCAGAACTGATCACAGCGCTTGAAAAAGGGGCGGAAATGAAGCGCGTGAAGGGCATCGCTTTCCGGCGCCGGGGGAGGGTGGTTAAGACCCCCTCAGCTGAATTAATTCAGGAGCTGGACAGTCTACCCTTCCCCGATCGCTCGCTGCTGGAGCAGGAATATCACTCGGAGCTGGTTGGAATCCTCGGCAGCGCGGGAAAATTTACCACCCTGCTGTCGTCGCGAGGCTGCCCCCACGGCTGCAAGTACTGCGCTTGCTCGGCATTCTCATTCAGAAGGGTCAGGTTCAGGTCACCGGAAAACGTTGTTGCGGAGATGGAAATGCTTTACAGCCAGGGGTATGAGGAGGTTGGCTTTGTGGACGACAACCTGCTCCTGAACGCCAAGCGTGTGGAAAAAATCTGTGATCTCCTCAGGGCCAGGGGGATAAAGCTGAATCTGTGGGCGGAGGGACGCGTTGATCAGGCAACGGTGGAATCCCTGAAAAAATTATCCCGCGCCGGATGCAGAACCATTTACTTCGGGATCGAGAGCGCCAACCAAATGGTCCTAGATTACTATGGAAAGACAACAACTCCAGAGATGAGCAGGAGGGCCGTCACTAATGCGAAGAAAGCAGGAATAGAAAACGTCATTGGGTCTTTCATCGTTGGAGCCCCGATCGAGACAAAAAGGGATGTTGAAAGAACTTTTAATTTTGCCCTGGGCCTGCGTGGGATGGACTTTCCCCAGATGAACCTTCTGAGCCTCACGCCGGGAATGGAGCTATGGAACCGCGCCGTGAGGGATGGCTTCCTGAACCCGGAAAAATACTGGGAGGCGGCCGTGCTCGCCGTAAACGTTTTACCCTCCTTCTTGAAAGAGCCGGAGTTAATCGAGCTGGTAAACGGCTTTTACCAAGATTTCATTAAGAGGCCAAGCTACCTACTTTCACAGGTATGGAAAACTTTAAAGAGCGAATATCGATTGAAAATTCTGCTGGCCAACGTCAAAGCCGGCAGCAGGCTAACGACAATCAAACAGCTCTGGGGTGGATAAAAACATGCACATCGGGTTCTTCACCGACACCTTCCTGCCGCAGAAGAACGGAGTTGTGACCTCATTGCTGAGCACGGGGGCGGAGCTGGTCAGACGCGGCCACGAGGTCTCCGTGTTCTGCCCCAGGACCAGCGTCAAGAAACAAGAAGGGATGACGATCTACTCCTATCCGGCGGTAACCTTCAAGCCCTATCCTGAGTTCAAAATCGCTGTGCCGCAGGGCAGGGAACAGGTGCCACCTCTTGACCTCGTCCACAGCCACTCGCCTTTCACGATGGGTTTCTTCGGGTGGCGAGTCTCCAAATTTCAGAAAATTCCCCGCGTCACCACCTTCCACACCCTGCTTTCGGAGTACGTCCGCTACGTGGCCCCCGTGGGGAAAAAAATCATGGAAAAGGTCGTCTGGAAATACTGCGAGATCTTTTACAACAAGCAACAGGGGATCATCGCCCCCAGCCAGGCACTGAAGAAGGTCTTAAAGGAACACGGCATAAAGAGGAACATCTCCATCATACCGACAGGGATCGACACCGGTTTCTTCAGGCCAGAGAAAAAGGAAACCGCCCGGGAGAAGCTTGGGCTGGAGCCGGGGGAGAAAATATTCCTCAGCCTGGGACGACTGGGTCACGAAAAAAATATAGACATCATCCTCAAAGCCTTTGAAAACGTGGAAGGTAAACTGATCATCGCTGGTCGCGGGCCGGCCGCCACAAAGCTGAGAAAACTGAGGGACATGTTGGGTCTCAAGAAAAAGGTCTCCTTCCCGGGATATGTTCCGGAAAAGCTGAAGCCGCGCTACTACTCGGCTGCCGACGCCTTCGTCATAGCTTCAACCAGCGAGACGCAGGCCTTGGTGGTTGTGGAAGCCATGGCCTGCGGCTGCCCGGTGATCGGAGCTGACTCGCTCGCGATCCCGGAGATAATAAGCGATGGCAAGAACGGCTATCTCTTCCGCCCGGGAGATATCGCGCAGCTGGCGGAAATTCTGAACTCCTACGAGCCATCAAAAAGAATGGTAAATCAGGCCTTGAAAACCGGCCAGAAATTTTCCGTCACCCGGTGCACAAGAAAACTTGAGCAGTTCTACAGGGCCCACCTCTGATGCCAAAGCCGCCGGGCCACTTCTGCCGCTATCTGAAGCTTCTGTAATCACGGGGCCTTTTACCGCTGAGATACTGAACGGTGACCCTCGTCCAGTCCAAGATTAGCCCCATCAACCCCAGCCGCTCCAGCCTCCTCCGAGAGGTCCTCACCGTAACTCCCCTGAGAAACACCACCCTTCCTTTCCTGGAAATTCTCCGGCAGAGATCAAAGTCCTCCGAGGCCAAAAGACTTTCATCAAATCCCCCCACTTCAAAAAAAGGATCCCTTTTGTAAGCCACGCACGTGCCCGCCAGAAAAGGCCCTAGAAAAGCAAAGGAAGCCATGACGAGAAAATTAAAAAAGTAAAAAACCATCTCAGTTAAAACTCCCTTAAAATGAGGCATGATAAAGCCCCCAGCCCCGACAACTCCGGGATCTCTGAAGGCCTTGATCACCTCGTCAACAAATTGACGAGTGATGAGGGTATCAGCGTCTAAAAAAATGATGATTTCTCCCGCAGCCATCTTGGCGCCAAAGTTCCTGGCCTGCGCCACGTTGCCCACGTGACGATAGACCCGCGCATACTCTCCGGCAATCTCGGCCGTTTTGTCCCTCGAGCCGCTGTCGACTACGATGAGTTCTGCCTCCGGGGCCACTCCGCGAGCATTTTTTAAGGTCTGACCGATGAGCTTCTCCTCGTTCAACGCTGGCACCACTATGGTTATCCTTGGCCTTTCTGAGAGCGGATACATCAGCACTCACCCCCAAGCAACCCAAAATTTAGTCCCCCTCCAAATGCCTCCGATAGCTCTGCTCAACCTTCTCAGCAATGAGGTCAAAATCAAAATACTTTTCAACCCTTTCTCTGGCATTTTTGGACAGCCTTCTCCTGAGGTTTTTGTCACCAATTAATTTGTTGGCGGCGATGGCTATTTCCTTGGGGCTCCGGGGACTCACCAGAATCCCGCAGTCACTGGTGACTATTTCCGGGATTCCGCCGACATTCGTGGCGATCACCGGGCAGCCGCAGGCCATGGACTCGATCAGCACGATGCCAAAAGGCTCCCACAGCGAGGGCAAGATGAAGAAGTCGCTGGCCGAGTAATACTCAATCAGCCTTTCCTCCGTTAAGGGATCCGTCACCAGTTCAACCCTCTTTTCCAGCCCAAACTTTTTCACCAGAGATTTCAACTCCTTATAGCACGGCCCCCGGCCCACGATCACCGCTTTAAAGTCATCTTCGATGTCCCTGACGGCGCTAATGAGATACTTGACGCCCTTCTGGGGAAGCAACCTGCAAACGGTCAGGGAGAGAAACTCACATCCCAGCCTGTCCTTAATGTTTGACTTGACCTTCCTGAACCTAGCGGTGTCAACCCCGTTGTAAATCACTTCCGCCCTCTCGCGAGGATAGTCCTTTGGCAGCGTGACCTCGAGAGTCCACCTGCTGTTGGCAAGAACTCTGTCACAGCTGCGAATTATCCTGTGACCTATGTAGTCATCGAACAGCTGCCCCAGAAAATCTGTCTCCTCGTTTATGCCCACGGGCCGGGCATTATGAAGGGTGAGGAAAAGCGGTGCCCCCAGAGACTTCTTCCACAGGACCAGGGAGGAGAAGGTCAAGAAGAATCGGTTGTGGAGGTGGATCACGTCAGGTTTTTCCCTCCGGCAAATCTTGAGCATATTGCGGCGAAAGGAGAGAGGTATTGACAGCGGGGGCGGCAGGAAGGGAGGCAACTTCTGCAGGACGAGGCTCTTGATCCGGTAAACCTTGGTTCCCTCAATGTTCTCGACCTCGGGATTGTTCCCAAACTTCGATGTTATCACGGACACGGAATTTCTCCTAGCCAACCGTTTGCACAGCTCATAAAGGTACTTCTCCGTCCCGCCCTGGTAAGGATAGTAAAATGGATTAACCTGCAAAATCCTCATTTCCACCTCTAAATTCATCTAAATCGGTGCTTAAAGAGCTGACGCAAAAAGCCATTTAACCCGGGCACGCAGTTAACGGTTGGATGAGCCATGAGGGTTGAACTCAGGAAATGGCTGCGGAAGAATGCGGGGTACGTCGCCATCTGGATCTTCATGGGACTAACCCTGCTGGCGCTGGTCATCCGGGAAATAGGAGTCTACACGCTCGTGGTAATCGCCCCGTTTTTGCCGCCCTTCGTCATAGCAATGGTCAAAATGGCAAGGGAGCTGAGAAAACGTTAATCGGACACGTTTCCATTCCGCTCATCATCTACGGCCTCTTCCCCGGACAAATTAACCTGGTGGCCCTGCTCATCGGGAGTGGTTTTCCCAACCTCGATGTCTTCCCGACACTGCTGAGAAAGAAGACCCCCAAGGATCCCATCAACGAGACGCACGCCTCCACGATTCTGCACACCGTCTTTCTCTACCTGGTGATACTGCCCCTTCTCTACCTGGCCCTCAGCGCCATCGGTTGGAGCGACAGCTGGAACATTGCCCTTTCCTTTTCCCTGGGTGGCGTGATCCATGTTTTAACGGAATCGTTCGACCAAAAGGGAAGGCGCCTGCTCTACCCTGTGAGCAAAAAGTTTTATGGAATCAGGGTGCTGCCCTATGACTTCTGGACCTATTTAACCGACAAAAAAGTTCTGGCCCTCGAGGGCGGGCTCTTCATTCTGGCTTTTCTGCTCCTCGTTTTCTGAAATTTCCCTGCCTTATCCCCAGGTAGGAAATCGCGCTGGCACCCACCAGCGTGCTGAAAACAAGGGTTATTGCCCGCTCAATCAAGGTCGCGCTGACCGCTATTTGAAGTGGGGTGCCGAAGATCAGAAAAACCGACAGAATGGTGGCGTCCACGGTGCCCAGGCCTCCGGGCAGTGCGGGAATCATCCCCACCAGTGCGGGCAAGGTTAAGGCAAAAAACAGCATCGGTAGACTGGGCGTGTAGCTGAGCGCCTGAAAAATGAGATAAAGCCTGGTTATGGCGAAAGCCCAGATGGTGACGGTGAGAACGGTGATGCCAACAATTATCCTCCTATTTTTTATGATCTGCTCGGAGCTGCTGTAGAACCTCCTCATGCTGCGCTCCAGGCCCGCCGCCTTCACCTTGCGATGAAAAATCTTAGCCAATCTGGAAGCCAGCCTAGCTATCCTTTTGGCCCCGGTGGCGCTGGACAGGACGCGAAAGAAGAAAAGGCTCCAGCCGACCAGAAAGGACAGCCAAACCAAGAAAACAAAAATCCCATACCAGAGATCAACGTGCTTTAAGGAGATCAAAAAGCCGAAGATCAGGAGGGAGATGTAGACCGGCAGATCCATGATATACTCCGCCAGGATGGTCGCAAAGCCGCTGGAATAAGGCACGGCCTGGGTCCTTTTCAAAATGTAAGCCCGGGCAATTGGATCCCCACCCGCATAGGTGAACGGAGTTATATTGTTTATGAAAATTCCGCCCAAGATGATAATGTAGATGCTCCTGATCGGGACGATGTATCCCGCCGTGTTTAGGGTCAGGTGCCACCGCAGCGACCAGATCACCAACCCAAAAAGATAGGCGAAAACAGCCAGCAGCAGGTAGAGAAGATTGGCCCGGTACAGCGCCTGCAACATGGAGCCCAGGTTTTCCCTGAGGATCAGGAAAGCCGCGGCCACCACGACCAAAAATAAAAGCAGAAAAACTAAGATCGACCTCTTGTTAAAAAAACCGGGCCCCTTTCTCATCAAATTCACACTTCAAAAAAACGAATTGGCATAACTTAAATGTTGCTTCCAGGGGTTGAAATTAAGGCCTGGGCTTAGCGTGAGGTGGTGTCCGGAACTATCTCCAGCTCCAGCTCCATCGCCGGATCTTTGAGGGCCGCCACCAGTTTTCTTGATAAATCCGCGGCCGCCTTGTCGGCCCCAACCGCCAGAGTCCGCCCACAGACAAAATAACTTTTCCTAACGACGATGTCGCTTGGATGAGTAAAGGTCAGCGCCGGATGCCCTCTGGCCCTGACCTCGTCCGATAACCTTCCCACCCTGAGCCTGATGATAACCGGTCCACCCAAAACGATCAGCCTCTTAAGTTCGGGATCAAGTTCAGCCGCCGATCTCTCCGCCCCAACCCCGATGACGCAGTCCCCTCGGGGCCCGAGCTCTTCTTCTTTGGTGATCATGAAAGTGGTCCGGTGCTTGGCGGTTATCATCGGATGCCCGCTCGCCCTGATGACCCAGCCCATTTGACCCCGCCTTAATTTAAGATGGCAAAGAAAATATTACTTTGATTGAATGCTGGAGCAGGAGAGGGAGAACTTAGTCGAGCGGTTGATCAAGTGGGGTTATCTGACCAAGCCCCAAATTATCGCGGCTTTCCGGAAGGTCCCCCGGCATGAGTTCATTCCCGGTGGCGGCGGGAGCTACGCCTACGCCGACCAGCCGCTGCCCATTGGAAAAGGCCAGACAATCTCCGCCCCGAGCATGATAGCGATAATGATGGAAACGCTTGACCTGTCACCGGGGTTACGGGTGCTCGAGATAGGAACCGGGTCGGGATACAACGCCGCCCTCATCGCCGAGGTTGTCGGAAGAAAGGGAACTGTGGTCACGGTGGAGAGAATCAAGGAACTCGCCGATTTCGCCAAGGAGAACCTGAAAAGGACGGGGTACGGGTGGGTGAAGGTGGTGACCGGCGACGGCTCACTTGGCTATGAGGAGGGGGCCCCTTGGGACCGGATCCTGGTGACCGCCTGCGCCCCTGAAATACCCGAGCCGCTGATAAAGCAGCTCAAGGTCGGCGGCAAACTGGGTGCCCCCGTGGGCCGGGACTATATGTTCCAGACCTGGACCGTCGCCGAAAAAAGAAAGGAAGGGGAAATCGTGATCACCGAGCACGGCGGCTGCTCCTTTGTCCCCCTCATCGGGAGATGCGGCTGGAGATCTGACGACTAGCCAAACCATCTCTCCAGCCGGGCCTGTCCGCGCTCCAATTTTCCCTTGGTTAACTTGTCTATCCCTGACTGCACCCTGTCCTCAGAAAAATCGTATTCCTCGCAGAGGAATTTTTTAATGGCCTCGGGGTCCGGCTCCCCCCACTTTAGCGTGTAGTCGCTGGTCACATCTGGGTTCAGAAAGATTTCCCTGACCTCCAGAGGATCGACCTCAAACTTTTTCCCAAGATCAGTTTTAACTATCTCCACCAACGACCCATATTTCTTGACCAGCTCCAGCGCTTTTTTGGGCCCTATTCCCTTTATTCCCTCATTATAATCCGTTCCCACCAAAATCCCGATGTCAACCAGCTGCTCCCGGGTTATCCCAAGCTCAGCCAAGACCTTCTCCAGCTCAATGAGTTCGGGGTAAACATCAATGTAAACATCCTTCCCGGGAAGCTTTCTCCTGCCCGTGATGGCCAGATTCCTGACCAGCCGTGGCGCCCCAAAAAGCAGGCTGTCAAAATCTTGGCTCGCCGCCGCCCAGGCATCCCCACGCTGAACCATCAGCGCTGCCTGAGCCTCACCCTCCCCGGGAGCCTGCACCCACGGCAGCCCCATGCGATTCAAAAGCTCCTGAGCCTGTTTGATCATGGCGGCATCCAAACGGCCCGCCCGTTGGGCAAACTTTCTGGCGTCCTGGATCCTGCCCTCCTCCAGCGCCTTCTTCCATTCCCCCTCCGCCTCCATCCTCGCCAGCTGGCGTTGCTCGACCGTCAGTCGTTTGAGCTCGGGCGGCTTTCCGTCAAAGACATAAACCGGCCGAATCCCCGCCTCAACGAAATTGGCCGTCCGGTAGAAGATCCCGGAAAGGTGTGAGGTTATGCGCCCCCTTGAGTCCCGCAGCAGCTCCCCATCGCGCTGCCTGATGATCGAAAGGAACTGGTAGAGGGAATTCAAAGCATCTATGGCGATTACCTTTCCACTCAAACTCTCCAGTTCTAACTTCTCCCTCGAGACCAAGTCGCCAAGCTGTACACCCATCTCTACACCAATAGAAATTCACGCCGGCTACTTAAAACTAAAACAGCTGAAAGGAGTTGCCGATGATTTAAAGGGAAAAAAATGAGACATCGAAGGATAGCACTCCTCCTCGCCTCACAAAAGCCGTTGAAAGTCTGTTTCTTAAAAAAATCAGGAGGAGGCCCTAGTTTCCCCCGGAAGCCTCCTCACCACCGTGATCGGGATTGCATCCCGTTCATACTCATACATCGCGATGTCTATGGGATCCACTATATTCTTCGGCAGCTCCACCAGAACCGGGGCACCCAACTCTATCTGGAGCGCCCTGGCTCCAATGATGCGGGCCTTTTCAAAACGGGTGTGTTTTTTGTGAAGAATGGGTGGCCCCCCTACATCTCTGGCATGCCACCCATTTCAGAGCCTGGACCGGCTCCCTTTTCCTTTTCCTTCTCTTCTTTCTCCAGCTTTCCGGCGGCAATGACGTCATCTATTCTGAGGATCATCTCAGTGACCTCAGTCGCGGATTTAATCGCCTGGACCTTCACCCTTAGCGGCTCAACTATTCCCTGTTCCAGAGTATTCAAGACCTTCCCACTGATGACATCGATACCAATGTTCTTTCCACCGTTCTTTTCATGAGCTGACCGGAGTTGCACCAGGATATCAATTGGGTCCAGACCTGCATTTTCCGCAAGAGTCCTCGGGATCACTTCGATGGCGTCGGCGAAGGCGTTGACCGCTAGGGCCTCACGACCGCCAACCGATTCCGAGTAATCCCTCAGTCCCTTTGCCACCTCTATCTCAGGAGCCCCTCCACCTGCGACTATCTTGCCATCTTCAATGGCCGCTGAAACCACTGAAATCGCGTCGTGCACCGCACGCTCGACTTCATCAACAACATGCTCGGTGCCACCCCTGACCAGAATGCTCACCGCCCTTGGATCCTTGCAGCCCTCCACGAAGATCATCTCATCACCGGCAATCTTTCGCTCCTCCACCAGCTCCGCGGTACCCAGGTCTTTGGGTGAAAGATCCTTAATGTTCGTCACACAGTTGCCGCCCGTGGCTCTGGCCAGCTTTTCCATGTCCGACTCCTTGACCCTTCGAGCCGCCAAAATTCCTGCCTTCGCCAGGTAGTGCTGGGCAACATCATCAATTCCCTTCTGGCAGAACACAACGTTGGCGCCAACGCTCTTTATCTGGTCAACCATTTCCTTCAACATGCGCTGCTCCTCGTCAAGGAACCTCTTGAGCTGTTCTGGGTCCGTGATGTTAATCTTCGCATCCGTCTCCGTCTTCTTGACTTCAAGGGCCAGATTCAGGAGAGCTATCTTCGCGTTCTCCACTCTCTTCGGCATCCCGGGGTGAACCACCTCTTTATCAAGGACTATTCCTTTGATCAGCTGTGTGTCGGCAGAACTCCCCCCGGTCTTCTTCTCAACCTTGATGTTATCAATGTCTGCTTCAATTTTACCATCGGCCTCTTCAACTATCTGTTTCACGGCCCTGACGCAGAGCTCCGCGAGCTTATCGCCATGGATTTCGGAGCCCTTGCTGCTCATCGAAGTCTTGGCGATCTGCTTGAGGATTTTTTCGTCATCCTTGGTGACCGGTGTCGCCATCTTCTCCAGTATTCTCTGAGCCTCTTCAGCCGCAAGCCTGTAGCCGCTGATGATGACTGTTGGGTGGATGTCCTGCTCCAACAACTCCTCCGACTTCTTCAGCAGTTCACCGGCCAGCACCACCGCTGTCGTGGTACCGTCCCCGACCTCATCCTCCTGAGCCTTTGAGACCTCCACCATCATCTTGGCGGCCGGGTGTTCAACATCCATTTCCTCAAGGATGGTGACACCATCGTTGGTTATGGTAATGTCACCCAAGTTGTCGACCAGCATTTTATCCATTCCGCGCGGGCCCAAGGTCGTGCGGACAGACTCCGCTATCACCCTCGCGGCCATTATGTTCATGCGCTGGGCATCACGGCCCAAATAGCGCTGAACTTTTTCCGGCAGAATGAGTATTGGCTGTCCCCCCAACTGACTCACCATAAAATCCCTCCTTATCAATTATCCAATTATGCTACTATAATGAGAAAATTTTTGAATATAAAAGCCTTGCCCTTCAGAACTTGCCTGATTTTATCTCCTCAACCTGAGAAATATAATTCTTGTAAGCCTCAGACTGTTTTAGCTTTTCAACATCCCTTTTGTAAATATCATTCTTCAGCGGTCTTCCCGTCCTTCGCTCCCACTCCTCAAAGGAAACCCCCTGGGCCGCCTGGGTCTTATCCCGGTACCACTCAGGGATAACGTTGAAGGCGCAGAAGGGTATGATCCGATTATCATTCATCGCGTAATGGATACAGCACCTCTTGACCCGCTCAATATCATAGTTGTAGAGGTCCATGAAGTGCATCATCCCGATGAAAAGAGACTTCATGTGGAACTGCCCTATGGCACTATAATCGTGCTTTATCAACGCGTTGAAGATTATCCGGTCAACGTCCACCCCCTTTGGTTTTTTCTTTTTATCGATGAACTTTCCAATGCTGTAGAGCAGCTTGGCACCGACCAGCAGCCGGCTCTTTCCGGAGCGAAGCTCTTCCGATTTCTCCGCCAAGTATTCCAGCAACCCCTGAACATCGATGAAATGAGTCAGGGGGATCATCCTGCCGTTGTCGTTGAAGACGTAGGTTGCGGCACCGCAGGCAAAATGGCTGCTCAGTTGATACATGGGTTTTTTCGTCAGGGCCTCAACGAAATCACTTATCAGCATCGCCGTCGGTACCGGGAAGAAATCATCCATTCGGAGAACTCCGTTCGTCTGCTCCTCGATGTTCTTGATAACATCGGCAATCGTGATCCGATATCTCTCGCGCTCTTCACGAGGCATCATCCCCACAAGGGAAACGGGCTGGTAGTTAACGCTGCGGATGATGTCGATGTTCCTGAAGCCGAACTTCAAGATGTCACCCACCTCGTGGTCATTGACCGACTTAATCACCGTGGGCACCAGCACTATTCCCAGGCCCACCTTTCGGCAGTTCTCTATGAGCTGTGGCACCTCCCAATGGTTCTTAGGATTGGTCTTCTCGGTGAGCCCGTCAAAGCTTAGATAGAGGGTGTTCACGCCGGCCGCTCGCACCTTTTCGACCAGCTCCGGGTTCTGCGACAACCTGATCCCATTGGTGTTCAGCTGAACGTGGTCCACGCCATGAGATTTGACCATCCTCACTATCTCCACCAGATCCTCCCTGAGGCAGGGTTCGCCGCCGGTGAGCTGAACGGCGTTGCACGGCACCGGCTGCTCCGACTTGAGGGTCTTGACCATTTCCTCTATTTCTGCAAAAGTCGGCTCATAGACGTAGCCCACCCTGCCCGAGTAGAAGAAGCAATACCAGCAGGTAAGATCACAACGGTTGGTAAGCACGATGTTGGCCAGCGCAGTGTGGCCCAAGTGAGCTCTGCACAGCCCACAGTCCCTCGGGCAGACGGGTGCTTCCTTGGTGACCTGAGGATTCTGCACGCCTCTGCCGTCGCGGGAAAAGCGCTGCGCGCGCAGATACCAGTCATAAGATCCGGAGTAAAGATCCTCAAAAACACCGTGCTCCGGGCAGGTTTTCCGGATCCAGACTTTACCATCGCGCTCGTAGATCTCGGCGGGCAATGCCTTCAAACACTGCGGGCAAACGGAGCTTGTTTTGGCCAATTCCCTCATGGTCATCAATTTACCACTGAAAGG
The DNA here is from genome assembly GCA_001515205.2 of Candidatus Hadarchaeum yellowstonense. GTDB lineage: Archaea > Hadarchaeota > Hadarchaeia > Hadarchaeales > Hadarchaeaceae > Hadarchaeum > Hadarchaeum yellowstonense. The sequence goes on along the minus strand of LQMQ01000055.1, from coordinate 535 downwards.
GGTAACTTTTAAACTTTGCCAAACTTCTCTCAATATGAAAAGTGGTAGCATGGAAAAAGCACAACGGCTCCTGAGAGAACTCGGCCTGACTGAATATGAAGCCCGGGTTTACTCCGCCTTGGTCTCCGGTGGTCCCTCAACCGCCGGAGAACTGAGCAAGCTGGCGAACGTCCCTTACTCCAGGATCTACGACGTATTGTCTAGGCTCGAGAGACGTGGTTGGGTGGAAGTTCAATCGGGCCGGCCGAGCAGATACCGGTCAAAATCGCCCGCGGAAGTGGTGAGGCTCATCAAGACGGAGGAGGAAAGAAAAATCAAGGAGGTGGGGGAAGCTCTGATCAAGGAGCTCGAGCCGCTTTACTCGCGAAGAGCTGAAGTCAAGAGACCTGACGTATGGGTGATCCGCGGGGAGAAAAACATTCTGGCTAAAGTGGAGGAGATGTTGTCCCGCGCCGAGGTTGAAATCCTGATCTCGCTCCCCACCAGCTACTGGGAAATTTCGAGGATGGTTCCCCACCTTCGCCTTTTAGAAGCG
>LQMQ01000054.1 GCA_001515205.2 Candidatus Hadarchaeum yellowstonense | reverse complement strand
GGGGGAATGCGTCGCAGGCTGGAGCTGGCGCGGGGGATGATGCACCACCCCGCGGTGCTTTTTCTCGATGAGCCCACCCTCGGCCTCGACCCCCAAACCAGAGAACACATGTGGAAATACATCCTAGAACTGGCGAGAAAGGAGAAAATGACGATACTGCTCACAACGCATTACATGGAGGAGGCGGAACTCCTTTGCGATCGCGTCGGCATCATTGACTCAGGAAGGATTATCGCCCTCGATGAGCCGGAGAAGTTAAAGTCCCGGCTGGGCGGCGACAAGGTCATCATCAGGACCAAAAATCCCAACATCGCTGCGCTGAGAAAAATCGACTGCGTGAAGGTCATCCACCGAAAGGGGGACCTGCTGCAGATAGTCCTCGAAAGCAGGGAATGCGACCTGAGGAAAATCATCCTCAACGCCGGCAAGGTCAAAAGCATTGAGCTGAAGCCCACCACCCTAAACGACGTCTTCCTGCACTACACGGGCAGACAGATAAGGGAGGACGAGGCCGAGGGGGGCTTCTGGCAGAGAATAATGGGTGAGAGAAAAACATGAGCGAGATCGAAGGGATCTATGCCGTCTGGTTGCGTGAGTTCAAAGTCTACCTCAGGGAGAAGGAACGGGTGATCTCATCGCTTGTCTCCCCGATTCTCTGGCTGGTCGCCTTTGGCACCGGCCTCGGCTCCGTCGTGACCATCGAAGGCGTGAACTACCGAACCTACATCTATCCGGGAATTCTCATCATGAGCGTCCTCTTCTCCTCGCTTTTCTACGGAGTCTACGTGATCTGGGACAGAAAGCTCGACTTTCTGAAGGAGGTCCTGGTGGCACCGCTCTCCCGCGTCAGCATCTTCATCGGGAAGGTGCTGGGAGGTTGCACCACCGTGATGGTGCAGACGACGGCGCTGCTCCTCATCGGATACCTCATCAACCTTTACCTCCCCCCTGATGTTTTCCTGAAGGTTTTCCTGCTTCTCTTTCTCCTCTCAATTGCACTGGTCAGCTTGGGCCTGAGCATCGGGGCCAACATGAAAAGTCCGGAGGGATTCATGCTTGTGGCCAACTTCGTCATCTGGCCGATGTTTTTCTTCAGCGGGGCTCTTTTCCCCCTGAGCAACCTGCCCGCCTGGCTCTCGGGCGTGACCTCAGTCAACCCCGTAACCTACGGTGTCGACCTGGTGAGGGGAGCCGTCATCGGAATCCAGCACTTCCCCGCCTTTGTTGACCTCGGGGTTATTCTCCTTTTCTCGCTTCTCGCAATCGCGGCCGGAACCTGGAGCTTCAGAAGGATGCACGATTAAAAGATACTGCCACCTTTATGCACTCTTAAAGATGATCGTCGATTTGTTCCTGTTCTTACGAATCTCATGCAGCCCCTCGCTGGCCAACCGCGCCGCCTTTTCCGCGTTCGGTGCCGCTCCGACACCGGCCTTTAACTCCAGTCCCATCTCGGCCTTGACCTCCGCCAGCACCTCTGCTATCTCAGAAACCTCGAGACCATTCGACAGCGCCATGATGTTATCGCCGCCCATGTAAAACACCAGGGCATTACGGCGAAGAAACATCTGGATCAGGGAGAGGTGGGCTCGCTGAAGTAGAAAGTGAGTATCATAGATGGGCTCGCTGTCCGTGATCAGCGTGGAATGGTTTATGTCCATGTGCGCGATCTGGACCCAGTCCTGGTCGGGGTAACACACGGGGCTGCCCACCAGCGCGCTTCTCCGCTCAGCAGACTGGCTGCTTCCAACGCGCTGCAAGCAAAGCGTGGCCTGAACCTGGGCCTGATAGGGGGTTGCCGCCGCGCCGACGCTCATGCTGACCGTGACGGGGAACTTCTGGTTGATCAGCCTCTGGATCTCCCGGTGCTCCTCCATTGAGATGCCGTTGGTGACGGCGAGAAGGTTGTCGAATCTAGTAGGGAAAACCAGGCCCCCCCGCGACCCGAACTGTCTCTCGAGCTCGGCAAAGAGCTCGGCTTGAAGCACCTGCAGCTCGAACTCCCTGCGCGGCTCGGGCGTGACCGTCCAAGGCCCGTAGTTGTCTATCTGGATCAGCGTGAGCTGTATTTTTCTCATGACATCCTCTAATTTTATTGCCTAAGGGGTGTAAATAATGTTTCGAAAGCAGACAACCTGCTGCAAAAGGATTATCGTTCGAAACGGGTGGGGTGAGTGAATGAGAGTTCCCTGTGTCCTGACCATAGCCGGCTCAGACTCTGGGGGTGGGGCTGGAATTCAAGCCGACATGAAAACATTTGCGGCGCTTGGGGTTCACGGGCTGTGCGCCATAACCGCGGTGACCGCCCAGAACACTAAGGGTGTTGCCGCCGTCATGGAGCTGCCACCAGAATTCATCGCCAAGCAGATCGACACCCTGATGGATGACTTTGAGGTAAAATTCGCTAAGACCGGAATGCTGAGCAGCGCGGATATCATCAGGGTAGTTGCCGATCGAGTCAAAAAATACCGCCTCCGTGTGGTGGTCGACCCGATAATGGTGTCCGCAAGCGGTTCCCCCCTCATGCGCGCGGATGCCCTCTCGGCGATCGGAGAGCTGCTCGCCTGTACCGAGCTGGTGACGCCCAATGTCCATGAGGCCGAGAAATTGTCAGGAGTAAGGATCAGATCAGTAGAGGATATGAAACGGGCGGCTCGAAAAATCGCTGAGCTGGGCCCAAAGGCGGTTCTGATCAAGGGCGGGCACCTGATGAAGAAAACCGTCACGGATGTGCTCTACTTTAAAGAAAGGTTTGAGGAATTCAGCAGCCCCAGAATAACTGAAGAGACCACCCATGGCACGGGCTGCTCCCTCTCCTCAGCCATCGCCGCAGAACTCGCCAAGGGTGCTGCCTTGAACATGGCGATCAGAAATGCCCGGGACTTCGTGGGGCAAGCAATAAGATGGCGGCTGAAGGTCGGCCACGGCGTCGTTCCAATCAACCAGATGGCGGGAATCTTCAGGGAGGTTGAAACTGCTCGAGCCATCGGCGAGGTCTGGAGGGCCGCACAAATGCTGGTGAGAAATCCCAAATTTGTGAGCTTAATCCCCGAGGTTGGGAGCAACATCGTGATGGCATTGCCTGAAGCTGGATCTATTCAGGAAGTTGTCGGGCTTTCCGGAAGAATCGTCAGGACCAGCCACGGTGCCGTGATAACGGGGTTTCCCGAGCTGGGTGGTTCGGAGCATGTAGCCAACATTGTCCTGACCGCGCTCAGATATGATCCCAAGATCCGCTCGGCGATGAACATCAAATACTCATCAAGCGTCCTGCGGGCCTGCAAAGACCTAGGCCTGACCATTTCCTCCTTCGATCGCGCCCGTGAGCCGCGTGGAGTGAAAACAATGGAATGGGGCACGGCCCAGGCGATAAAAAAGGTCGGCAGGGTCCCGCAGGTTATCTTTGACACGGGCTGTCCAGGAAAAGAGGCCATGATCAGGCTGCTCGGCGCCACGCCCGGCGAGGTTGCCTCGCTGGCGCTGAGAGTGGCCGAAAGAATTGGGTGAGAGGAAAGCTTTTTTACCCAACCGCCAAAACCAGCGGGGAGGGACAACGATGGGAAGCGTGAGATCTCTGTACATCAAACGAGCGGCGCGAGAGATCTTGGAGAAGTATCCCGGAAAGTTCACCAAAGACTTCAGCGAGAATGTTAGGATCCTGGACGAGCTGATAAAAACAGACAGCAAGACCACTCGCAACCGGGTGGCAGGATACATAACCAAGATCATGAGGCGGGAAGATGGAACCGCTGAGACACAGCCCGAGTCCCCCTCCGCGACCTGACCACCAGCTCAGATAATAAATTTAAAGACGACATAGGCTCTTTGCTGAAGAATAGCAACACCTCCTGCTTTGACGGTATTTCTGCTCCCCACAATTTCACCGGAAAAACCGAGTTCCAACGGGCATTTAGAGCAACCAGGGGGATCTTGAAGCCCCTCCACCACTATTTTTAATATCACGAAGTTAATCAATTGGATTCCCATGATAATCCCGCTGATAGTCCTGGCTGCAGTTTTCCTGCTGATCGCGGTCAGGCAGGTGGGCCAGGTAAGATTGCAGATATGGCAGATAATGCTGCTTGGAGCCATTGCGGTTTTAATAACGGGACAAATCTCCCCGGCCGAGGCCCTGCAATCGATAAACGTGGACGTGATGCTCTTCCTGTTTGGGATGTTCGTCGTCGGGGCGGCCATGGAGGAAAGCGGCTACCTTTCCCACCTGGCCTACAACCTGTTCAAGCGCGCGAGATCCATCGATTCACTGATACTGTCGATTTTGTTTGGCATGGGTGTGGCCTCAGCCTTTCTGATGAATGACACCATCGCCATCATCGGCACCCCAGCGATGTTGCTCCTAGCCAAAAAGCACCGCATCTCGCCCAAGCTGCTGCTGACCCTGGCCTTCGCCGTCACCATCGGTAGCGTGACGAGCCCCATCGGCAATCCCCAGAACGTCTTGATCGCGATCAACGGTGACGTCCCCAATCCCTTTATTACCTTTTCCCGGTATCTTCTTCTGCCGACGATCCTGAACCTCCTCGTCGCCTATTTCCTGCTGAAACTTTTCCATCGGGAGCAATTCCACTCGAGGCCGCTGTCCCATTCCCAAGAACCGATAAAGGACCACCAACTGGCGCGGCTCTCCAAGATCTCCCTGCTCTTGATCGTGGCGCTGGTCATAATCAAAATACTCTTGGGTTTTTTCGCTCCCCAAGTGGATTTCAGGCTGACCTACGTTGCGCTGGCCGCTGCCATTCCCATCCTGATCTTCAGCCCGCGAAGAGCCAGAATTCTCAGAAACATTGACTGGCAAACCTTGATCTTCTTTGCGGCCATGTTCGTGCTCATGCAAAGCGTCTGGTTGACCGGATTTTTCCAGTCGACAATAACAAGCCTGAACTTGAACATCATCTCAATCCCCATGATACTAATCATCAGCGTCCTGGTGAGCCAGTTTATCTCCAATGTCCCCCTCGTGGCGCTGTATCTTCCCATGCTGACTCACGCCGGTGCTTCGGTGAAGGAAATGGTTGCCCTGGCGGCGGGAAGCACCATCGCCGGGAACTTGTTCATCCTTGGGGCGGCCAGCAACGTGATCATCATTCAAAACGCGGAAAAGAAATCCGGAGAAACCCTGACCTTTTTCGAGTTCTCCCGGATTGGCATCCCGCTGACCGTCTTAAATGTACTGATCTACTGGGCCTTCTTGTCTCTGCCTTGAGCCCCTTTGGATTTTCAACACGGCTCAAGTCAACAGCTAAGATTCTGATCGTGGCCCACCGGAAGTATCATCGAAAAAAAAGCCCTAGCCGAGACAGCTTGAATCGCGATTTGGCCGAAATCAAAGCCATCTCGCGAAGATTTCTCAAGCGGCTGTGGATCGAAAATTTTAACGGAAAAATTTAAATAAATATAATGTTTGGTTTCTTTATCCTGAAAACACCAAAAGGGGGTGTAGTATTGCCGCCAGTTGTTGACCTCAAGAAGTGCACGGGGGCTGGAGTCTGCGCCGAAGTCTGTCCGGCAAACGTCATTGAGATTCAAAATGGAAAGGCCGTTGTCGTCCGCCCGGAGGACTGCATTGAGTGCCGGGCCTGTGAGGCCTCCTGTCCCAACGGTGCCATCAAGGTTCCGTGATCGCGCCAGCTTCAGCCACCTTTTTCAGCTGAGCTAAATTTTTAGAAATTTCCGTAACTTTTGCCTAATCAAATACGGCTGGGTTCCAAATTAACGCCAACAGTAGCCGAAGGTTTGCCCCAATTAAGTTCCTTAGAAAAAATGTGATCATGATAGCCATGCATAGGTCGCACCGGCACTAGCCAGATACTGGAACTTTCAGCCGATATGTGCCACCGGGCTGAACACCTCGCCGAAGCTCGGTGCTTACACCCGTGGTCATTCAACGGGATCTTCTAGTCCCAGGCTGCGGGCTACCCAGCAAGCCGTGTCGCCACGGCCCGCCGTGACGGAGTCACCGGTAGCCCAGGGTGCCTATTTTCGGGTATCGCTTCGGCCTTAGATGCTTTCAGGCCTTATCGATTGGCGCGTAGCTGCCCGGCTCTGCCCTGTCGGACAACCGGTAAACCAGAGGCGCCGGCATCCTGTTCCTCTCGTACTAGGGATACCTTACCCTCAGGCACCCAGCACCCCCGAAAGATAGCATCCGACCTGTCTCACGACGGTCTAAACCCAGCTCACGTTCCCCTTTAATGGGCGAACAACCCTACCCTTGGCCGCTGCTACACGGCCAGGATGGGAAGAACCGACATCGCAAAGATCTCTCTTCGGACTATTTCTCCACCCCGCCCTTAAGCGGGGGCCGGCGTATTTTGGACCACACGGCGTGGCCCAACTCATCTGCCCTATCGGCATCAGTCTCTACGGGGTGGGCAACTTATTTTTAAACTCCTCTAAGACATAAGGACCTACTATTTCCGTGAATCGTCGGTTGTGTCTCTTCAGTAGCCTCAGGCGGTAGTAGTCTCCATCCCTGTTCAGGTTGAAAATCAAATGAAATTTTCTGAGAGCCTTTATCAATCGAAACTGGTCCTTCAGGGAAAATCCTTGAGTGTTGAAGTAGACTGCGTCTCGGCTCTTGCTGCCATCATCCATGAACCAAACTGCAATCACGAACGGTGTCAGCAACTCCTTGATGTTCTCAGGCACCACCTTGCGACCCTCGTGGTAGAAAAGGCGGTAAAGCTCCATCAGCTCGAAGTGTGTCCTTGTCACTATCTTGTAGTATTCGCGGTCATTTTTGCTGTGATAAATCTTGGGACAGGCAATGTCCTTCAGGATTCGATGCTTCCATTCCACGTAAAACCTGCGCCTCGCCGTCTGCAGGAATTCAAAGACAACTTTTCCTCGGTGGGGACGCAAATGTCCGTCGCCCAGAAGTGATCCGATGATGAGCTCTCGTTGAAGACTGGTCAAAGGTCTTTCCATGTGCCCACTTCCCTCGGAGTTGCCTCCACAATACTAGATTCTCACCCTATTCAATTATTGTGGAGGGTTCTCCGATATTAGCCGGTGCCTTGGTCGGCATTGCTGCCGCCATACCCCGAATTTCGAGGTAGCAAACCGCGGGGTCGATAGGGGCTCTCGCCCGCGACAACTCTGTTATCCCCAGGGTACCTTTTCTGTCATCCCGAGCCCTCACCAAGAGGGACATCGAGGTTCGCTAGGCCCGGCTTTCGCCTCTGCGAGCCTTGGTAGTGAGCTCACAGTCAGGCCGGCTTTTGGCCTTGCCCTCTACGGCGGAGTTCTGACCCGCCTGAGCCGACCTTTGGGCTCCCTTGATATCTTTTCGAGGGACTGCCGCCCCAGCGAAACTGCCCACCTGCCGCTGTCTCCCTTGCGGGGTTAGAGACGTAGTCATGAAAGGGCGGTGTTACATTGGCGCCTCCACCCGACCCTAAGGCCGGGCTTCGAAGGCTCCCGCCTACGCTCTGCAATCACGACCGCGCCTCAACGACAAGCTGCAGTAAAGGTCCATGGGGTCTTCGTTTCCCTTCGGGGGTCCCCGGCATGTGCGCCGGCCAGTGGGTTCACCGAGTTCCAGGCTGGGACAGTGGGGCTATCGTTGATTCCTTCATGCAAGCCGCCAATTAAGCGGCAAGGTATTACGCTACCTTAAGAGGGTTATAGTTACCCCCGCCGTTTAGCGGCGCTTCTGCCCGTTGGACCGAGCTTTCACGTACCGCCACTGGGCAGAATTCACTTACTGTACAAGGGCTTTCGCCTTCGCAGTAAGCTACGTTTTTATTAAACAGTCGTAGCCCCCTAGTCACTGCGACCTGCCCCTCGCGGGGCAGGCACCCATTATACCGAAGCTTTTGGGCCAACTTGCCGAATTCCCTAGCCTGGTGTATCTCGACACGCCTTAGGCTTCTCACCTAGGGGCACCTGTGTCGGATCTAGGTACGGTCACCTAGGGTCCCATTTCCCGGCTCCCTTTTCACGGGCTCCAAGAATCAGCCGAACCCACCTAACGGCAGGCTATTCCCGCCTTCACCCGGTTCTCTCCATTACGGAACTCCCCGGGTTTCAACGGTTAAATGAGGCGACGGCCTCACTCGGCCTATCTCAGAGCGTCGGAAGCCAGGCTTGCGTTGCCGCAGGTACCTAGGTGGTTCCGGAATATTAACCGGATTCCCTTTCGATGGCTTCTGGTTGAGGGCCACCTTAGGACCGACTAACCCTCGACTGACGATCATTGTCGAGGAACCCGAGCCCCTTCGGCGGTTGGGATTCTCACCCAACTTTGCTGCTACTACCACCAGGATCCTCATTCCAACGTGGTCCATACGACCTCACGGCCGTACTTCTCCCCACGCCGGACGCCTTCCTACCAGATCAGTCTACTAAACTTCGACTGCCCCGAGGTATCGGCAGTCGGCTTAGCCCCGTGAATCTTCGGGGCCCCCGCCCTCGATGGGTCCGCTATTACGCGTTGTTTAAAGGATGGCTGCTTCTGAGCCTACCTTCCCACTGTCTGAGGACGAGGACGCCCTTCTAGGTTGACACTTAGCCGACATTTAGGGGCCTTAACCCCGGTCTGGGTTTTTCCCCTCTCGGAGCGGGAGCTTACCCCCCGCATCCCGTCTCTAGCGGTCTACGGTGCCGGCAGCTTTGGAGTTCGACAGGAGAGCCGGGGGTTTCCCCCCATGCATCCCCAATCGGTGCTCTACGCCACCGGCGACCTCGCGCTAGGCCTGACTGCGGCCAGCTTCGGAAGGAACCAGCTGTCACCGGGCTTGATTGGTCTTTCGCCACTAGCCCAAGGTCATCCGACCGAATTGCACATCAAGACCGGTTCGGCCCTCCATCCCTCAAAGAGGGACTTCAGCCTGCCTCGGACTAGATCGCCCGGTTTCGGGTCTTCGCGCCGTGACTCCGGGCGCTGTTAGCACCCAGTCCCTCGCCCTTGCGGGTTGCGGACCTTTTGCTTTCGCTCTGGCTCCGCGGTTGAACCGCTTAGCCTCGCCACGACACGAAACTCCCTGGCCCGTGATTCTAGACGGACGGCACGACCCTGATTCCCTCCCCTCGTACCACCGCCTCGCGACGGCTTCCTTCGGGGAGGATCAACTCTTTCGAGCCGTGCCCTACTATCGCCACCTAGTTTCAGGCTCTTTTAACCCCCCTTCCGGGGTGCTTTTCAGCTTTCCCTCGCGGTACTGCGTCCGCTATCGGTCTCGAGACGTGTTTAGGGTTGGGGGTTGATGCCCCCCGGCTTCAGGCACCAATTCCGAGGCGCCCTACTCAGGATCCTCCCCCTCGTACCCTGCGCGATTACGCCTACGGGGCTGTCACCCTCTAAGGCGCAGGTTTCCAACTGCTTCGGCTTCTCACGCGAGGGATTGGAGGGAGTCCTACAACTCCACATCCCCAGTGACTTTCGTCACCAGGTTCGGTTTGCCCTTTACCGGTTTCACTCGCCGTTACTCCCGGCATCGCGTTTGCTTTCTTTTCCTCCCGGTAATAAGATGTTTCCGTTCCCGGGGTTCCCGCTCGCTCGCGCGAGCGACGGAGGTTTCCCTCCGTCAGGAAGTCCCATTCAGCGATCCCAGGTTCAACGGTTGCTTGCACCTCGCCTGGGCGTTTCGCCGCTTGCCACGGCCTTCTTCGGCGCTCGAGCCAAGCCATCCCCCAGGTGGCTTACTTAGTTCTCAGTAAACCCAGCTAGCACAGCTGCGACCTATGCATGGCAATCATCTTGCGTTTTCCGCAATCTGCCCTTAGCACGAGAAGACTTCTTCGCGTGCCGCATGTGAAATGTGGACCCGGCGGGAATCGAACCCGCGACCTTCGGCTTGCAAAGCCGACGCTCTACCTCTGAGCTACAGGCCCCACGAGGGTTCGGTACTCAAAACTTCAAAGGAGGTGATCGAGCCGCAGGTTCCCCTACGGCTACCTTGTTACGACTTAGCCCCTCTTGCAGAACTCGGATTCGACTCGCCCAACTTGAGCGAGCCTCATCCGAACCCCACTCGAGTGGCTTGACGGGCGGTGTGTGCAAGGAGCAGGGACGTATTCACCGCGCGGTGTTGGCGCGCGATTACTAGGGATTCCAGCTTCACGAGGGCGAGTTGCAGCCCTCGATCCGAACCGAGCGTAGGTTTAGGGGATTAGCTTCCTCTTACGAGGTCGCAACCCATTGTCCTACGCATTGTGACCCGCGTGTGGCCCAGGGGATTCGGGGCATACGGACCTACCGTCGCCCTCTCCTTCCTCTGGCTTAGCGCCAGCGGTCCCCTTATAGTGCCCAGCTTTCCACTGTGGCAACTAAGGGCGAGGATCTCGCTCGTTGCCTGACTTGACAGGACGCCTCACGGTACGAGCTGACGATGGCCATGCACCACCTCTCAGCTAGTCCGGCAAGGTCGTCAGCCTGGCCTTCATCCAGCTGTCGCCCCTGGTGAGTTTTTCGGCGTTGAATCCGATTGAACCGCAGGTCCCACCCCTTGTGGTGCTCCCCCGCCAATTTCTTTAAGTTTCAGCCTTGCGACCGTACTTCCCAGGCGGCGGGCTTAACGACTTCTCTCCGGCACCTGGTGCTCTCGAGGAACACCAGACACCTGGCCCGCATCCTTTACAGCTAGGACTACCGGGGTATCTAATCCCGTTCGCTCCCCTAGCCTTCGCCCCTCACCGTCAGGTCCGTTCTCGTCAGGCGCCTTCGCCACTGGTGGTCCCCCGAGGATCAGAGCATTTCACCGCTACCCCCGGAGTACCCCTGACGTCTCCCGGCCTCAAGGCTGGCAGTATCCCTTGCCAGCCGAACGGTTGGGCCGCCCGATTTCACAAGGGACTTGCCAACCCGGCTACGAGCGCTTTAGGCCCAATAATCGCGACCACCACTTGGGCTGCGGGTATTACCGCGGCGGCTGGCACCCGACTTACCCAGCCCTTATTCGTGGAGCTTCTTACACTCCACAAAAGCCGTCGATCAAAAGACCAACGGCACTTGGGGTTCCCCCGTCACGCTTTCGCGCATTGCGGAGTTTTCGCGCCTGCTGCGCCCCGTAGGGCCTGGGGCCTTGTCTCAGTCCCCATCTCCGGGCTCCGACTCCCATCGCCCGTA
>LQMQ01000053.1 GCA_001515205.2 Candidatus Hadarchaeum yellowstonense | reverse complement strand
CCCCGCCGGAAACCAGAGCGGCTGGTCGCAGGGCAGGTTCACCGTGAGATTGCCACCCCAGCCACCGACGCTGGTTGCACCGGCCAGGGACGCCGTGATCAACAGCAGCCGCCCCGCCTTCAGCTGGTCCGGTGGCGTGGCCGACAACTTCAGGCTGGTGGTTGACGACGACATCAACTTCGGCTCTCCGGAGATCTTCCTCACGCTGGGCCAGGTCAGGAGCTACCAGGCGCCGGAGGCCCTGCCCGACGGCGTCTATCACTGGAAGGTGGTCTCGGTCGTGGGCTCCCAGCTGGCCTCCTCCCCCGTCTGGTCCTTCACCATCGACACCGTCCCGCCGGAGGCACCGGAGCTGCTGTCCCCGGAGAACGGCGCGGTGCTCCCGGACAACGTCCCGACCTTCACCTGGTCCAGCTCACCCGGGGCCTCCAGCTACCGGCTGGTCGTGGACGAGGACCAGGATTTCAGCTCCCCGGTGCTGGACAACGTGACCAGCGGGACCTCCTTCACCGCGGCGACTGGTTTATCTCCCGGGAGGTATTACTGGAAGGTGTATGCCTTGGACCGGGCCTCAAATGAAAACGTCTCCCAGGTGTGGAGCTTCACCATCGGAGGGGGATAGGAGTGCAGGCGCCGCGCGGGACCCGTGACCTTCTCGGCGAGGAGCTCCAGAGCATTCGCTACGTCATGCGCCGGATGGAGGAGATCTTCAAGCGCTACGGCTACGAGGAGATCGAGACGCCCATCTTCGAGCACCTCGAGCTCTTCACCAAGAAGAGCGGTTCCAGCGTGGTGAAGCAGCTCTACGCCTTCAAGGACAAGTCCTCCCGCGACCTCGCCCTCCGCCCGGAGATCACCGCCCCGGTGGCCCGGGTTTACATCCAGAGGCTCCGGTCCAGGCCGAAGCCGGTGAAGCTCTTCTACTTCGGCAGCTGTTTTCGCTATGAGGAGCCGCAGTCGAAGAGGTGGCGGCAGTTCCTCCAGTCCGGGGCGGAGATCCTGGGCACCTCAGATCCCCTCGCGGATGCCGAGGTGGCCGCGCTGAGCAGCCACATCATGGAGGACCTCGGCTTCGCTGATTTCGAGCTCAGGCTGGGCCACATCCGCCTCCTGCGCGAGCTCCTCGCCCACGCCGGGGTGAAGGGTGAGGCCCAGGACCCGATACTCCGGGCCATCGACTCCAAGGAGGAGAAGCGCCTCAGCGAGGAGATCAGGTCGGCGGGGATAAAGCCAGCGGAGGAGAGGCTGCTGCGGGAACTCATCTCGCTGAGGGGCGAGGTCTCCGTCCTCGACCGGGCCCCGGCGCTGCTCAGGGGGATTCCCGGTGCCACGGCGGCGCTGAAGAATCTCCAGGCCATCATCTCCTGTCTCCCCCCGATGGGCGTCAAAAATTTCTCGCTTGATCTGGGCATAGCCCGCGGCCTTGACTACTACACCGATTTTGTCTTCGAGGTCTACCTCGGCGGCGTCCAGGTTGCCGGCGGCGGCCGCTACGATGAGCTGGTGGAGCAGCTCGGCGGGGAGCCGACGCCCGCGGTCGGGGTCGCCTTCGGTATCGATCGCATCGCCCAGACCCTTTTGGAGCGCGGGATGGTTCCCCTCCGGGACCGGCTCGACTGCCTGGTCCTGCCGGTCGACGAAAGCGTTCGCGCCGAGGCGATGAAGCTGGTCTCCGAGCTGCGCCGGAAGGGCCTGGCGGCGGACATCGACCTGCTGGGGCGAAAGTTCAGCAAGGCGCTGGAATATGCCGATGCCATCAAGGTGAAGCGCGTCGTCCTCGTCGGGCCCAGGGAGCTGAGGGAGGGCCAAGTGGTCATCAGGGACATGACCACGGGAAGGCAGGAGGCCGTGGCCCGGGAGGATCTGGCCCGGGTGCTAAAATCTGTAGCCTAATTTTTCGAACTTTTCCCTCAGCACCAGTGAGTCCTGCTCCAGCACCGGTGACTCCGAGATTATCGTGATGTTCAGCTTTCGCTTGAGGACCTCCCTGACCAGCGGGTCCACCGGCGGCTGGTCAAAGGAGATGGGGAGGTGGCGCCGCTCGTTGCCCCTTCCCGGCACCTTCGCCGGGGTCCACTCCATGCTGGTGAAGTGGGTGTGCAGGTGCTTCAGCTTCAGCGGCTCCAGCCGGTCGAAGATTTCCGCGTAGTCTATTTTCCCCGCGTTCCTGGCCCAGAGGTGGGCGAAGTCGACGACGGGTTCACAGCCCCGAACTTCCCGGCAGAGCTGCACCAGCTCCTCAAGGGTCCCGAAGGCGCTGACCTTGCCCGTGGTCTCGTGGCCCAGCACCACCCCCTTGAGGCCCATCGCCTTCATCCTGTCCAGCAGGTCGAGGTCGGCCTCCTTCACCATCTGGTACGCGGCCTCCGGGGTCAGGGAGCCGTAGAAGCCCGGATGAAAGACCGCGATCCTGGCGCCCATGTGATGGCAGCGCTCGACGGAGTCAAGGATCCTCTTCTTGGAGGCCTCGAGCTTCCTCCTGTCTTGGGAGCAGAGGTTGATGAAGTAGGGGCAGTGCACGGAGAGCTCAATTTTCAGCTCCCGGGCCACCCTGCCGACCTCCTCCGCCGTCTGGTTGCTCATGGCGACGCCGCGGACGAATTCAATTTCCATCGCGTTCAGCTTCAGCTCAGCGACCCTCTTCAGGCCGCCGATGGTGCTGGGGTCCTTGCTGGAGATGGGCACGCCGGCGGGGCCTAAATATATCATGTTCTCCAAAATCCTTATGGCGGCGGAGAAAAAAGCTTCCGCTGGTGGAGGTTGCCTTGCTGAACCGGCTTCGCGACAGGGTGAAGGGCTGGATAATGCCCGTGGCCAGGTTGTTCGCCAGGAGCGGGGTCAGCCCGAACGCCCTCACGGCGCTGGGCCTGGCCTGCGGAGTTTTTGCCGCCCTCCTCTTTGCCGCGGGCGAGCAGCTTCTGGCGGGAGTGGTTTTGCTGGTGGCGGGCTTCTTTGACCTCATCGATGGCGCCGTCGCCCGGCTGCTGCAGAAGGAAACGGCCTTCGGCGGGGTCCTCGATTCCGTCGTCGATCGCTACGTGGACTTCCTGCTCTTTGCCGGAATAATCTACGCCTTCATCTTCCACAGAATAGCCGAGCCCGGGATTCTCCTGGGCTGGGGCTGGCTCTGGGGGCTGCTGGCGATCGTGGGCAGCTTCATGGTCAGCTACCTGCGGGCCCGGGCCGAGGCCGCTGGTTCCGGCCGCCTTGACGTTGGCCTCGCCGAGAGGGCCGAGCGGTTGATAATCCTGGCCATCGGGGCCCTGCTGGGCTGGACCCCCTATGCCGTGGTCGTCATCGCGGTGATCTCCCACATCACCGTCGTCCAGAGGATGGTCGCGGCCAGGCGGAGGCTGGGCTAAGCCGAGAGCTTGGCGTAGGTTTCCTTGAAGTAGTCGATGGCCTCCTGCAGCAGCTCCTCTCCCTTCTTGGTGATCTTGTAGTACTTCCGGGCCGGCTTGCCGCGCTGCTCCTTCCAGGAAACCGTGACGTAGCCACCCTTCTCCAGGCTGTAGAGGACGAGGTAGGAGGTCACGGTCGGCGGCTTCCAGCCGAACCTCCTCTGGGTTTCCTGGCGGAGCTCATAGCCGTACATGGGGCGCTCCTTGAGCAGCTTGAGGAAGTAGGGCCAGATCATCTCGGTCGTGGTCTTCCTCTTTATCCTCGCCATGGCCATAGAAAACCTGGATTTAACTGGGCAGCAAGCCTTAAATACTTATTTTTTAGATATATTTCAGAGGTTGAAATATGGTTGTAACAAATTTACATTGCGAGAACTGCGGCTATGAGTGGAGACCGCGGGGGATTCCGCGGAGATGTCCCTCCTGCCATTCCCTGCTGGGGCAGACGAGGGCCCGCAGATGGAAGCTGGCGGAGAGGAGGCTGGCCCAGCTCCTAGCGGCCCGCGGCTGGAGGCCCGGGCTCTCCCAGGGAAGGCCGATCGACGTCCTGGTGGAAAGGGAAGGGAGGAGGCTGTTCCTCGACGTCAAGTCGGGACGGGACTATCTCATCAGAGGGTCCCAGCTGGAGGAGCTGCTGCAGCACCGCGGGGATAAAGCCGAGGTGGGCTTTGCTCTGGAGAGGGAGGGAAAGTTCTACCTCTTCAAGCTGGTCGACGTGCTGGGGTGATGGTGTGGGTGAGATAAGACTGGCCATAGTTGGCGTTGGCAACTGCGCCTCCTCCTTGATCCAGGGGCTGGAGTACTACAAGGAGGCGCGGGAGGATCAGTTTGTCCCCGGGCTGATGCACGTTAACTTTGGCGGCTACCACATCCGCGACATAAAACCCGTGGCAGCCTTTGACGTTGATGCCAACAAGGTGGGCTTGGACCTCTCGCAGGCCATCTTCACCCCGCCCAACTGCACCAAGAAATTCTGCGATGTTCCCAAGCTGGGGGTGGAGGTCATGAAGGGCCCGGTCCTGGACGGGCTGGGCAAGTACCTCAGGCCGGTCATCCCCGTGGACCCCACGCAGAAGCCGGTGGACGTGGCCCAGGAGCTCAGGAGGGCCAGGGCCGATATCCTGGTGAGCTATCTCCCCGTGGGCAGCTTTGAGGCCTCGCGCTACTATGCCCAGCAGGCGATCGAGGCCGGCTGCGGTTACGTCAACTGCATCCCCGAGTTCATTGTTTCCGGAAAGGAGTGGGGTGAACGCTTCAGAAAGGCCGGGCTGCCCTGCGCCGGTGACGACATCAAGTCACAGGTGGGGGCAACGATCCTGCACCGGACGCTGGCCAAGCTCCTGATCGACCGCGGCGTCAAGCTGGAGGAGAGCTACCAGCTGAACATCGGCGGCAACAGTGTCACTGGCGATGAAGAGATTTTGCTTGAAGTGGATGGCAGGGTGATCCGAACCAGGATAGGTGATTTTATTGATGAAATGATGAAAAAATATCCCCCCACGGTGAGAGACGGAAAAGATGTTCTGGACACAGGCTCAATAAAAGAGAAAATAAGGTGCTTCACCGTAACGGATGATTACAGGGTGGAGCTGGCCCCGGTGACGAAGTTAATTCGCCACAAAATTTCTGAACCGCTCCTTGAGGTGACCCTCAGGGAAGGAAACAGGATTAAAATCACGCAGGACCACAACCTCTTTACACTGGATGACGAGGGGAAGCTGAAGTCAATTCCGGCAAATGAGCTCAAAGCAGGTAAAACCTTCATAGTTGTGCCCACCCGTCTCCCCCACGATGGCGGGGCCATCACATATGTGGATCTGACCCCCTACCTCAGCGATTCCTGGGCTGCGAGCATTGAGGGCGAGTTCTTGTCGATCCATGATCACCCGGAGATCAGGATACCGGTCAAGTTCCCGATCACCAGGGAATTTTTGAGAATAGTGGGGTTGTGGTTGGCCGACGGATCCTTTGACGGGGGAGGCAGTTCAAACCTCGAAATTGCGGTCGGAAATGATCCGGAATGCATGCAAGTCGTGGAGCGGTGGGCCAGCGATTTCAACGTGCAATGGAAGAGGAGAGGGAAAAAGGAAGGTGCGGTGCGAATAATGCCGAAAACATTGGCATCAATCATGAAAAAAGTTTTTGAACTATCTGGTGATTGCTACACAAAAAGGGTGCCCTCCTGGGTCTTCAACCTGCCGGCGGAACAGGTGGCGGAGGTCCTAAAGGGGTACTTCAGCGGCGACGGTTGTGCTATCGGCAAGCAGGTGAAATGCTCGTCAGTCTCCCCGCTTCTTATAAGGGATATCCAAACATTGCTGCTGAAACTCGGAATTGATTCAACAGTTTTCGTGGAGTCCCCCAGAAATAGCAGTCGGGGTCCATCCTCTTCCTC
Source organism: Candidatus Hadarchaeum yellowstonense (assembly GCA_001515205.2). Lineage (GTDB taxonomy): Archaea > Hadarchaeota > Hadarchaeia > Hadarchaeales > Hadarchaeaceae > Hadarchaeum > Hadarchaeum yellowstonense. Next base: position 5,869 of record LQMQ01000053.1, on the reverse strand, counting down.
CTCCCAGGTCTGGCATTGCACAATTTCGTCTCAGGAAGCGCTCAAAACCTTTGTGGAGAAAGTTGGGTTCATCCAATCTCACCGGAATGAGCTGGTGAAAAAAGTTGTGGATAAAAGAGAGTTCGAGAAATCTTTCATCCCGAGAATTCGTCTGATAAGTGAGGCCGGAATAAAGCCCGCCACCGCTCACCAACTGACGGCGATTGAAAAAAGGGTAATCCTTGCCCAGCTGGATCAAGTGAAGGACAGAACAATCCGGGAGAGGCTGGAGAAAATTTGTAACGGGGATGTAAAGTTCGTGAAGGTGAAGGATATCAAGAGGCTCGACCCCAAGCCGCAATATGTCTATGATCTGAGCGTTAAGGGATACGAAAGGTTCGTGTGCTCCAACATCCTGGTTCACAATACAGACTTCCTGAACATGCTGGAGGAGGAGCGCCTCAGCTCCAAGCGGGTGAGCAAGACGGAGGCAGTCTCCAGCCAGGTGCCCTACGAGGTCCCGCTCAGGATCGGCCCCAGCGACTACGTTCCCTTCCTCAAGGACAACAAGGTCTGCTACATCTACCTCCGGGGGCGCAAGTTTGGTGACATCCCGCTCACCATCGACGTGAAGCTCTCGGTTGAGGACTCGCCCAACTCGGCCGGAGTGGTGATCGATGCCATCCGGGCGGTGAAGCTGGCGCTCGACCGCGGCATCTCCGGTCCACTGATCGGCGTCTCCGCCTACTTCTTCAAGCACCCGCCGGTTCAGCTGCCTGATGAACAGGCCCGGCAGGCGGTGGAGGACTTCATCGCCGGAAGGAGGGATAGCTGATGGCGCTGGATGTGGTGGTCATTGGTCACGTGGCTCTGGACGTGAACATCTTTCCCTGGGGGGTGGTGGAGAATGTCCTCGGTGGGGCGCCGACCTACTCAGGCCTGCAGTTTGCGGCGCTGAAGCAGCAGGTGGGCATCGTCTCCAAGGTGGGCATCGACTTCACCGAAAAATTCCCGCCCATTTACCGAAAGCTGGGCCTGGACACCGAGGGGATATATGTCGCCGGCGAGCACACGACCACCTTCGAGAACACCTACGATGAACAGGGGAACAGGACCCAGGTTTGCAGGCATGTGGCGCCGGGGATAACTCCCGAGGATGTCCCCAGCGACTACCGCGACGCCAGGTCCTTTTACGTTTCCCCGATTGCTAACGAGATCACCCCGGAGCTGCTGAGGCACCTCAAGAGGGAATCAAACCTCGTGATGCTGGATCCCCAGGGAGTCCTGCGGGTGATCGGGGCCGATGGCCGGGTTAGGATCAGGCCCCGGGATCTCTCCGAGTTCTTCAGATATGTCGATATCGTCAAGCTGGGGAGGGAGGAAGCCGTTATCCTCGGGGAAAATGTTGAGAGGGGCATGCGCGGCATTCAGGAGATGGGGCCCAGGATAGTGATTTTGACCAAAGGTGGAGAACAGACCATGATGCTCTACGACGGGGAGTTTGTCAAGATCGATCCACTCAAGGTCGAGGCGAGGGACATGACCGGAGCCGGGGATGTCTTCGGGGCGGCCTTCCTCACCAGATATCTGGCGACGCGTGATGCCCTGCAGGCGGCGAAATTTGCCGTGGCCGCCGCCGGGTTAAAGATCAGGTACAAGGGGCCAACGGGATTTCCTTCGGAGCAGGAGATCCTGGAAGCAGTTTCACGCCTGAGGTAGCTGCGGGGCGTTGGTCCAGCAGTGGTGATGGATGGAATCAGTAGGTCTTGGCCAGCAACGCGTTGACCCTCGCCTGCTGGGAGCAGACCGGACATCGGGCGGACGGCTGCGGGGTGCTGTCTATTTCCTCCCCGAGCATCTCGCCATCGGTTTCCTCCGCGATTCTCTTGCCGCATGATTCCTGACCGCACCAGGGAATTCTGATGATGCCCCCCTCTTTTTTCAGCAACTCCCTGGCTGATTTCAGATCCGCGGCAGGGTGTATCGACTTCTCGAAGGAGCTTTTGGCCCGCTGGCGAAGGTGATCCGTGATCTGCCGCAGCACCTGCTCCACCTGGGCCTTCAGATTTCTCCTGGCGATGGTGACCCTTTCACCGGTGTCCCGACGCACGGCCGTGACCTGCCCCTTCTCCACGTCCTTGGGCCCGATCTCAATTCTGAGCGGGACCCCCTTCCTCTCCCAGTAATAGAACTTGTTGCCCGGGCGGAGGTCGCGGTCATCGAGATGGGACCTGAGGCCAGCGGCCCTGAGCTCCTCCCTCACCTCACCGGCGACCTTTTCCACGGGAGTCTCCTTTTCCTTGAACGGGATCGGGACGATGACCACCTGAATCGGAGCGACGTCCGGGGGCAGGCAGAGGCCGCCATCATCGCCGTGGACCATGATCGTCGCCGCGATCGCCCGCTCGGAGATGCCATAGCAGGTCTGATGAACGTAGTGATGCTTGCCGTCCACCCCCTCGTATTTCAGCCCGTAAACCCTGGCGAAGTTCTGCCCCAGGTTGTGGATGGTGCCGATCTGCAGCGCCTTTCCATCCGGGGTGACGGTGTCGAAGGCGATGGAGTAAACCGCCCCCGCGAAGGTGTCCCAGGGCGGCCGCTTGCTGATGACGCAGGGTACTCCCAGCTCCTGATAAAACTTCCGGTAAATGGCGATGGCCTCCCTGACCTGGGCCTCGGCCTCCTCGGCTGTGGCGTGAGCCGTGTGAGCTTCCTTGAAGGTGGTGACCTCGCGCAGCCTGATCAGGGGCTTGGTCATCTTGGTTTCGTAGCGGAAGACGTTGACGATCTGGTAAACCTTGATCGGCAGGTCGGCATGGGTCCTGATCCAGAGGGCGAACATGGGATACATGGAGGTCTCGGAGGTGGGGCGCAGCGCCAGCCTCACCTCAAGCTTCTGCAGCCCGCCGTGAGTCACCCAGTAGACCTGCCCCTCAAAACCCCTGATGTGGTCGGCCTCCTTCTGAAACTGCGTCTCCGGGATGAGCAGCGGGAAGAGCACCTCCTGGTGCCCCGTGTCTTCATGGAGCTGCCTGAGCCTCGAGAAAACCAGGTTGCGGAGCTTCATCCCGTAGGGCCTCCAGACGTACAGCCCCTTCACGGGATAGCGGGTGTCCATGATGTCCGCGTCCTGAAGGATGTCGTTGAACCATCCGCTGAAATCCTGCCGCCACCGCTCTCTTTTCACCACTCCACCACCTTCCGATATTCACCGTCGCAGATTTAAGTAATTATTGAGGTGAAGGGGGACCTGTCGTCTAAAAATTCAGTCCACATCCCAGCCGATGATGGCCAGGTCGAAATTGGTGATCAGGCCCACCAATTTCCTGTTCCTGTCGATGACGGGAATTCTCCGCAGCCGTCTGTTTTTCATCAGCTTTACCACGTCCAGCACCGTGGCGTCGTTGTAGCAGGTCACAACCGATTTTGTCATCACATCCTTGGCCTTCATTTTTTTGGGGTCCTTCCCCTCATAGATCACCTTTCTGATGACATCGCGGAAGGTTATCAGCCCCATGAGCTTCCCCGCCCTGGTCACGGGAACGCATTCGACGTTTTTGTTTATCATTTTCTTGACCATGTCGAAAACAGGTTCCTCCGTTTCCACGGTGATGACGTTCCTTGTCATGATCTCCTCCACCGTCAGGTTTGACATCGTTTGACCTCTGAGAGGAGTCATGGCTTCCTTCATTCCACCACCCAAAAAACTTTGATATCAATTACCCCGTTGATTAATTAAACCTCACTCCTGTAGCATTCCAGAAATTTTTTCAGCGACCGGTCGTAAGTTCGTTCGACCTCCGGCGGGAAAAGGCAGGCCGGCAGTTCTCCCATCTCCCAGTGATAGCGGAGACACTCGCAGCAGATGCCCTTCCGGGGGCAGGGTTCGTAGGTGCAGCTGCAGCTCTCTTTGTTCTTCTCCTGGGTGCAATTTCTCCTCGTCATGAAAATCCCCAGAGAAAGTCACCGCAGTGGTTAAAAATATTTGTCCCCTGTTTCGCCGTTTTCCGCGATCGGAAGGAGTTCAGCGGTGTGCGTCATCCCCAGTCCCGAATTGGCACAGGTGCGGCCGCGGGATTCTGGAAAGTTCCCTCGGCCTCAGCTGGTCAGCGTTTCCCAGCCGCCGCGCTTCACCAGCACCGTGTCTTCCCAGCGGGCTCCCCCAACCCCCGGGACGTAAATTCCCGGCTCTACGGTCAGGACCATCCCCTGGCGGAGCACGTCTCGGGAGGAGGGATAAAGGCTGGGTGCCTCATGTATCTCCAACCCCACCCCATGCCCGGTGCCGTGGGTGAAGAATCTGCCGAAGCCCGACCTCGTGATCAGGTCTCTGGCGGCGGCGTCAATTACCTTAGCCCCCACACCATTCTTTATCCGCCTCAGGGCAGCCCGCTGGGCCTCCTGGACCGTCCGGAGGATCTGGAGCTGTTTCTTGGTCGGGGAGATTCCAAAAGTCCGCGTCATGTCGGAGGCGTAGCCGTTGTATACCGCGCCCAGGTCCACGACGATGAGCTCCCCCTTCTTCAGCCTCTTCGCAGTTGCAGTCGAATGGGGCAACCAGGAGTTCTCTCCCGAGGCCACGATGGTGGGAAATGGTGTGCCCTCAGATCCCGCTCTCCTCATCTCATATTCAATTTCCGCAGCGATTTCCAGCTCAGTTTTTCCGGGCTCGATAAGCTCCGCGGCCCGGTTCATCCCGAGCCTAGCCAGTTCCGCCGCACGGCGCAACAGGGACAGCTCTTCCGGAGACTTGATCATCCTCAGGTTCTGGATTATTTCCGGTGCCCATCTGTAGCCGGCGGGATAGGCGTTGCTGATCTTTCTGATAAAATTTCTCTCGCCGCCGTCATACCCGATGGCCCGGGCGCCGGTCTCAGCGAGCACCTCGGCTATGAGCTGCCAGGGCTCCAGGAACAGGACCCTCTCGCCGCGCTGCAGCGGTGCCCTCCAGCTCGAAAATCCCTTGATGTCCCCAATTTTGCTCTCGCGCCTCGCCCGCTCCAGCTCAAGCCTGCTGCACACCAGAACCGGTTCCCCTTCCCAGGGCACAATTACTGCCTTTGCCGCGGTGGTTTCGGCCAGGTATCTGGTGTTTCTGAGGGAGAGATAGGCGTCGAGCCCATGCCTTTCCAGCTCTTCCCTTAACCGCTCAATTTTCTTCACAGGCCCACCAATGTGTTGATTCCCTCCGGTAAAATAAAGGGGTGGTCCAAGCAGCAGCCCCTTATAAATGACCGGCGTGCAAATTTTCGGCGGGTCCGTTGAGGTTAACCAGGTCAGTGTTCGAGAACGATGTTTTCCTTGATTCCGCTGCTCTCAGGGTCATCTTGGGGAGACATCCGGAGATGGGGCGGCTGGAGCGGCTGGAGGATGAGATCCTCGCGGCAATCTCGGCTCCCGATTTTGTCCTCGCTGGCAGGTACGGTAACAACATCGCCGTCAGGAAGATCTCCGCCGGGTTCTTCCTCGGCAGCTGGTTGATGGTCCCCTATGAAGAGGGCGGGAGGGTGATCACGGCATTTGTGGCCTCGGACGGTGAAAAGATGCGGGAAAGGAGGCTGGTCCTCTGGAGGCGGTGATAAAAAAACGTTGAGGACATCGACGTCTTCTACGACCGCGCTCGCTACGTCCTCTACCTCAGCTTTGGAGGGGTGATGTAACTGCTGCATAAAACAATATCTTTTTATATATTTTATAGCAAACTGTATTTTGATGAGATGAGGGAAGAAAAACTCTATTCAACAGGGAAGACTGCGAAAATGCTTGGCATCCATTTCGTCACGCTGAAGAAGTGGATTTATGCTGGCAAGGTCAAAGCGATCAAAACACTGGGAGGGCAGTACCGCATTCCAGAAAGCGAGATACGGCGGCTACTCGGGCAGCCAATGCC
>LQMQ01000052.1 GCA_001515205.2 Candidatus Hadarchaeum yellowstonense | reverse complement strand
GTTTGCGTGGGCAGGGGAGAGTTTTCGATATTTGGGCAGGGGAATCTGATAGCAACATTCTCAATGGGCAGATTGTTCTCGCTCCCCAGATAGGTAAAACTTGCTTCCATCTTGAAGGTCACCATTTCTTCAGAGCCTTGATTGGCATCTGGTTTCAGCTTCCAAGGAATACCAAAACCAACCGTGCTTATGATTAACCCAATTGCCAGCAATGTTGGCACGGCAACGCTCCACTTTCTTTCACAGATCTTTCCCGCCAGTCCAGCTGCAAGGAACCAAGCAACCCCGACCATGATAATTAGAGTGAACAGCGAGGTTGGCCAGTGCAAAATCAGATTGAAAACGATAAGAATTAGCGCGAGGATGGCGGAGGATGAAACAACGCTGATGATAAACCTTGCTAAATATTTTTTTGGCATATTGTTTCACACTTTGGTGTTTTGTGTTTAACATTTTTCTTTCAGATTGAGAACTATAAAAATAAGCCATGATTACATTTGGGTGCAAAGGGCGACACTTATGCAAGCGCCGCCGCGGAAAATTAAGTTTTATTTGTAATATCGTAATTTTTTGGTAAACCAAAATCTATATGACTACAAAAAATACAACGTAATTAAAAGGGGACAATGTTCGGAATAGATTCTGACGCTCTAATCAAGCTGACTAAGTCAGGCGCGAAGGAGATCGTTGCCGCGACTGTTGAAACAGTTGTCCCCTCCGTTGTGGAGAGGGAGACCGTTGCCGAGGGCAGGGAAGGAAAGTTCCCCGATGCTTTTGAAATTGAGCGGAACATCAGGAAAGGATTGTTGAAGCGAGTGAAGGCCCCGAAGCTCAGAGAAACCGAGACGATTATTGAGAAGTTGGGGTTGAAGGGATGCGAGGCCGATGTTTTTTAGGCTATACAGGGCCGGGAAATGCAGGGCCATAGTAAGCGATGATCAGAAATTTCTTGATCTCCTCACAGCCTTGAATGTTCCTTTCGTTACACCATCGGCTTTGATTGTTTATGCTTGGAGGAAGGGAAAGATCGACAAGAGGGTTTGCCTTCAGCTACTTGAAAAATTAAGGCCGATGGTGAGCGAAGAGGAGTACCACCTGGCGGTGATCGAAATTAAAGGAGGTGATTGAACGGCATCTGTATCCAAGACGGTGCGGTTGCCCAAAGAATTGTTTAAGGTCATCGAGCACAGGGCACGGCAGGAAAAAAATCGACGAGTCCACGGCCATCAGACAGCTGCTTGCTCTTGGGGCGGAAGGCTACGCCGTAGAACTCTTCAGGCAGGGGAAAGTAACCCTGAACGAAGCAGCGGAGCTGGCCGGTGTTGCCGTTAGGCAAATGATAGACCTGCTTCAGAGGCACGGAGTCAGGGGAAATGTGAGGCTCGACCAGCAGAAAAGGGCGTTAGAATTCGTGAGCGAACTAAGCGGTTAACACCCCTAAGGGTTGAAAAGTTGCACTGCTTTTCATAAAAATAATACTCAGCTTTTGGGCGCCTGCCGCGCGTTATCCGAGTGATCTATTTTCCGGGGCACTCAGCACGCTTGTTCTGTCGTTGTTTTTGACAGCGGTATGTTTCATGCCCGCCGCCGTTTTCCCTAAAACATCTCTCCGAGAACTATAAAACTGATGACTGCAGTAAGATAGATACACCGGACCGATTGGGTGGTTTTCTTGGATTACGATTTTAATTTTCTGGACGAGAAGCAGCGGGAAAGGTTGAGCCGGCTCATGGCCTTCCACCTGCGCCACGACGCCGCCATCGAGCGCTCACCCGATGGTTACGTCAGCGTCCAGAAGCTGGCCGAGGTCATCCGCAGGAAGATAGCTTGGGTGAAACCCCACCACATCCGAGAGGTAGCCATTTTTGACACGAAGGGTCGCTACGAGCTGGACGGGGAGAGGATCCGGGCCCGCTACGGCCACTCGATCGAGGTCAGGTTGGATTATCCCGAGGCCGATGCCGATGTCCTCTATTACGCCGTGGCCCCGGAGGTGGTGGCCCAGGTTGTCGCGGAGGGGCTGAAGCCAACGGCCAGAAAGATGGTTCACCTCTCCGCCTCCGTGGATCAGGCCCTTGAGGCCGGCAGAAGCCGCACGGAGAATCCCGTGGTCCTAGTCGTGGACGCGAAGTTGGCCAAACAGCGGGGGATCAAGATCCTAAAGGCCTCGGACCGGGTTTTTCTGGCCCCGGAAATACCACCCGAATGCATAAAAACTCTTGAACGGTCGGGATGATCTCTTTTTCAGCCGCGTCGGGTTGACTTATAACCTTATATGCTGGCAAAAATAGTCCCAATCGTGCCCCCAAGGCCGGATTTATTGCACATCCCTCGGCTGGACACGGTTTTGATGGTCGAGGACGTCATCCAAAGATATCGAGAGCTACCGTCTCGGGCCGAGCTGATCAGACGATTGCCGAGAAAGGTGATGTATCCCACGCTCAATCTGATCCTACTGTATTTGCAGTATTCCAAGAAAATTGCTGTCACCGATGAAGGCAGGATCCTCTGGGTTTTCCAAAATAATAGAAAGTTGAGAAGAACGACCACCAGGCGCAAAAAACCGACTAGGCGGCCGGCTTCTTCCAGAATAGCAGCCCCTCCTTGGTGATCCCGATCTTCCTTCGCGTTGGCGTGGTGCAGTACCTTTTGTTAACGATGACGATGCTCTTGGCCTTCAAGCCAGCTTTCTCAGCCAGTTCGCATAAAGTGCTGCAAACTTCCACGGGGCCGTCGGGAAAGCATCCATCGGAGACCACCACGCAGACGTTGGCCCCCTCTTTGCAGACGCGGTTTATTTCCTTTATTACCTGGAAAACGTCCCCGAAATAACCCCAGGTTTCCTTGGGCTTGTCTCCCATCAGGTCAACCACTTCAGAGAAGTTGCCCCCACCGGAACCGATTAAATCTCCGGGCGCTGGGCCCTCGATCCCCATGATCCACTGTTCGATTCGATAGGCGGAAATGTACTCGTTTTTCCCCAGATAGGGCGGCGAGGTGATTACCGCGTCAACACTGCTGTCGGGAAGTTTCATCCTTCTGGCGTCGCAAAATTCAACCCAACTCCTGGATCCCTTCCCCCTGAATTTCTCGAGATCACCGCACATTCTCCGCAGCTGCCTGCTCAGCTCCGGGAAAAGCGGCGGCACAGGTTTTTTTACCACCTTTATCGCTGCGCCATCCTTGTGCGCCCAGCTGCACCTCATCGCCGCGTTGGACAGCCCCAGGAGCAAGAATTCCCGGGTCGACTCGTCGTCCATTTCCAGTATTTTCTCCCTCGCGGAGATGATCTCCTCTAGGACGGCTTGGGGAAAGACCCTGGCGACAAATCCCGGTACCTCAGCCTCACGTCTCTCAAACTCGCCCTTCAAAAATGAAGCCACCTTCTCCCTGAGCTCCTCTAGGTTGTAGTCGCGCAGCTTGACCCTCGCCGCCAGCAGCAGAGCCGGGTGAACCTCATAACCCACGCAGTTGATCCCCGCTTCCCGGCAGGCGAGAGGCGTGGTGCCGGTGCCGCTGAAGGGGTCGAGGACCAAGTTCTCTTTCCCGAGGTTCCAAGTCTCTGCGAGCAGCAGCACCAGATCCCGGGAGAAGGACTCCTTCATCAGGAACCAGTTGTAGATGGGCCGGCGCCGGTCGGGCAGAGGCGTGGTGAGTTTACCCAGCCAGAGCTTTTCCGTGATTTTCAGGCTCATCCTTCCACAACCTCACCCTTCCAGAGCTGCTTGAGCCGCGAGTGGCACATGCCGTCCGGGCTCCAGAACTCCGCCTCGTCCTCGTCCGAGCGAAGCACCCTTCCAATCTGCTGGACGAATTCCCTCCCAGAGATATCGTGATAGTAGCTGCGAAAGGCTTCCGGGCCGAGGCGGCGCTCCATCCCCTTCAGCAGGGGGTCAGAGCGGTCGGGAAAAGGAAACTTGAGCAGGATGATGCTCTTAATTCCTTTGAGATCCGCTCCCCGGTCCATCTTCGTGGTGAACATGATGTCGTCGAAGGTGTAGGCGTCACCGCTCTCGCTCACTTTCTCCCTGAGCCCCGGTGGCAGGTAAGCGTGCGCGTGGACGGGGACGAAGCTCGGCCGTCTCGCCCTCCTCATTATCCTTTCGAGCATTCCCCAGTACTTTCTCCTGAACTTCTCGTCGGCCCACTTTCTGTAGTTGATGACCTCCTCCGAGCCCAGCCTCCTCAGGATCAACCTCCCCGGAAATCTGGTCTCGCCCTCGATGAAGGTGGGCTCGATGCCGAAGACCTCTTTGAGCACCTCCTTATCCTGAACGGTCGCCGACATCAGCAGCCACTTGCCACCGACCTTGGCGCGGATGCTCTCGAGGACTATCTTCGGGTCTGGTACGAAGTAGGTGATCCCCTTTTCCCGGACCTCCCACTCGGCGTGGCGCTGGTGCTCCAGCACCGATTCCAGCTTCCAGCAGAGTTCCCCTGAGGTCTCGTCTATCTCATTTAACAGATCGACCAGTGTCTGAGCAAGTTTGATGGGATCCCCGCCACCGGCTAGGCTCTGGGACCACTCCTCGCGCAGCTCCTCCATCATTTCCCTGAGCCCCGCCTCCTCACCCCCGCCGAGTTCAATGCTACGCCCGACGACATCCTGCAGCCAGCTCATGGTGCGTTCGGTGATCGTGACCTTCACGGCCAGAGAGTCAAGCCAGTAGTCTGCCTCGTCGACAACGGTAATTGGCACCTCGGGCAACCTGCCGGCGTTGACCTCAGCCGCCCATTTGGCCGAGTTCATCACGATGGCGTCCGCATCGATGTAAGCCTGAAACTGCTTCCAGTAGGGACACTCTCCCTTCATGCACCAGGTCCAGTCCCCCTTTATCCCTTTGTAGGGGGTCTTCCTCGCCTCCCGAAGGGATTTGGCCAGTTCGGCGCGAAAGATGAATCCCCAGTGGGGGCACTCGCGCAGCGCGTCAATCCTGCGCTCACCGCTCTTCCAATCGACCGGCCTTTTGCAGGGCAGGGAGCTGTTGTCACAGGAGATGTCGCGCCCCTTATCCGCTTGAAAGAGGCAGCGGAAGTTGCGGCGCCCCTTGAGGATGCCGATCTTCAGCCTCGAGCCATCCTCCTTGATAAAGTACTTTTCGCCCTCATAGGCAGCAGCATATTGATCCGAAAGGACCTTGGTCGGGACGGAGATGACGCCGCGGCCGAACTCCATTATTGTCCTCAGCCCCACCGCTGATTTGCCGCTGCCCACGGTCGCCCTGAGAAAGACGATATCGTTGTTTTCGAAGGCCCCCAAGATTTCCTTTATCAGGTCAACCTGGGTCTTCCCCGAAGAGTAGCGGCGTGGTTCCAGCCGGCCGCTCTTGCCATAGAGGCCGAAGTCAATTTTTCCTGTTGCCACTGTTTTTCGCCCCGGAGATAACTTACGACCCCTCCGTCTATTTATTTCACGGAGCCAGCTCCAAAATCCAAGAAAGATCTTCCCACAGCCCCTTTGCGTCGTGACGCTATAAAGACGGCTAACCTCTCTCGAATTGCTCCTTCTGGTGGGGCCCCGGTTGAGTACAGGGGAAACAGCTCTTGAATCACCCCACCGTTCTCGGTGAGGTGCCTAGGCCGGCGGAGGGGCAAAATCCTAAGTCGATGGAGCCGATTTTTGTCCGACATTCAGGAGCGGCCACGGCATCCTCAGGAAAGATTTTGCGGTCATCCCCCTGAGGGAAAACAGATCCAAGCGAAACAGTTATTTCAGGAGCGGGAGTGGTTAGTGGGGTTGAGATGCCTGAGCTTCCTGAGGTGGAAACGATAAAGAGAGAGCTTTCGGACAGCCTCCCGGGCAGAGAGATCCTCGATGTCGCGATTGGAGATGAACGCCCGCTCCGTGGCATCCCACCTGAGGAGTTCCGCCGGCGGCTCATCGGGCAGAGATTTGAGGACATCAGCCGTTCGGGAAAATATCTTATCTTTCACCTCTCCGGTGGGGAAAAGTTGGTTGTTCACCTCCGCATGACGGGGGCCCTGCTGTTGAATCCGAAAAATCCAAAGTTCGCCAGGATCGTCTTCAAGCTCGACGATGGTGGCTGTCTCGTTTTCAGTGACGTGAGGCGGTTTGGGGCCATGTATCTGGTGAAAAATGAACAGGAGGTGGTCGGTGGTTTGGGTGTGGAGCCGCTGTCCGAGAAGTTCACTCCGGAAAAGCTGGCGAGTCTGCTGGCGGGTCGCCGGGCCCCGATAAAGGCGGTGTTGCTCGACCAGTCCTTCATTGCCGGAATAGGCAACATGTATGCTGACGAGGCGCTTTTTTTGGCCGGAATACACCCGATGACTCCGGCGGGAAAGCTCTCCAAAGGGCAGATAAAGAGGCTTCACCGGGCGATCCAGAGGACCTTGATCCGGGCGATTGAAAGCGGCGGCGCCAGCGTCAGCACCTACCGGCGCCCCAGCGGCGATATCGGCACCGCCCATTTTGATTTCAAGGTAGCCCACCGGGGCGGAAAGCCATGCCCGAAATGCAAAGCAGCGGTGCAGAGGATCAAGATCAGAAATCGTAGCAGCTATTACTGTCCCAACTGTCAGCGGCTCCGGTAAAAGGCTACTTGAGAAGCTCGAGCTCTGAATCGGTCAACTCCAGCATGGTCGCCACTGTCGCCGCGGTTTTCCTGTCGTGCTGAAACACGAACCTCAGGTAGGGGAGGATGTCTCTTCTCGCGGTTCTTGCTGAGGTGTGGCAGTACTGCGCGACTTTTTTTGCCAGGGAATCCCTAACGGCCCTGTCGGCGCGCGTGCGGGAGTAGCGGCGGATGTGGCTGGGGAGCCTAGGCTTGGTCGGCTTGACTTTCTCACCCCGCCACAGACCCACGCCGGAACTCATGAGATCACTGGCGTAGCTCCACATCCCGTAGGCTTGGCCCCTTTTGGCCCGCCCCAGAAAAATATCGGCCCGGGATATCGCGTCGTAGACCTTGGCCCTTGCGGCGGCGTCGGACACCGCCAGCGGGATGTTTTCACTTATCCAGGCCAGCACATCCTCGGGCGGCATGTCCAGCGACCAGAGCAGCTTCCTCGCCTCGTCAGCGCTGGTGACCTCCATCAGCTTGGCCAGATAGTCCTCGATGCTGGTTTCCTGGTCGCGGCGGTAGAGCACCACATCTTTGATGGTGAGCCTTTTTTTACCCGTGGTGAGCGTCTGGAGATCATTTATGGCCGAGCGAAGGTCACCCCGTGCTGTTTCGGCGATGACCTTGACGGCGATCTCTTCAAATTCAATTTTCTCCAGGTGGAGTATTCTTTCGAGTTCCTTGATGATGACCTCCTCACTGATTCTCTCGAAGCCCACCATCAGGCAGGCAGCCTTGATCTCCCAAGGTATGGCGTCCTTGTCGTTGGCGATGAGGACAATGGGGTTATGTGTTTCTGCAATTATCTCCTTTATCGCGCTGTAGCCCCCCCTGTCTGCGGTGCCGTAGATGTTGTCGGCCTCGTCGAGCACTATCAGCCTTTTCACGGCCGTTCCGCCAAACAGAGTTCCGGTTGAGGCCGCGGTGCCCGCGACGCGTTTCACCTCACCTAAGTTGCGCTGGTCGCTGGCGTTCATCTCGATCAGATCCCACCCGAAGTCGCTGGCCAGAGCAGCGGCAGCGGCACTCTTGCCCGTCCCCGCCGGACCGTAGAAGAGGGCAGCCGGTTTTATCGGTTTACCGCGCTCCCAGCTCTGAGCCCAGCGGGTGATCTCCGCGATCGCCTTGGGCTGCCCCACGATATCCCTGAGTCCCTTCGGCTTGTATTTTTCGACCCAGGGTTCGAACATCGTCACACCAAACAAAATTGTGACGCGTTTGGTTTTAAGTCTGACCAATTCCCAATTACACACCCATCAGCTGTCCTTGATTTGAGTCTCGGAGCCAGCGGGCCGCTTTGCCGGGTAGGACCAACAGATCTCAGCCCACCCTTGAAAATTCACTTAAACATGAAGAGTATAGGAAGATTGAGTGATTGATTTGAAGCTGGCGCTGATCTCCGACCCGCACCTTGGTGCCAAGTGGGGGACTCCGCGGGAGCAGGATTCCTTTGACCAGTTCCGGGAGGCGATCGAGAGGTCGATAGAACTGGGCGCCCAGTTGATCCTCATCCTCGGCGACATCTTCGATACCAGAATACCGCGTCAGGAGGTCTGGGCCCAGGCCCTGCGGATACTCTCGTTGCCCTTGGCGCACGGCAGGAACAGCGTTCGGCTGGTGAGGATCATCGACAAGGATCCAGGAGAAATATCTCCCCTGTCGCTGCGCGGAATTCCGGTGGTGGCCCTTCACGGCAATCACGAGCGCAGGACCCGCGGTCTGACCAATCCCGTTGAAGCGCTTGAGGCGGCGGGGCTTTTGATTCACCTGCACCACAACTCCCTCGTCTTTGAAGAGGGGGATCAACGTGTCGCCGTTCACGGCATGAGCAATGTCCCGGAACAGTACGCCTCCAAGGTGCTCTCCATGTGGAACCCGAAGCCGGTGGAGGGCGCCTTCAACATTCTTGCCTTGCACCAGTCCATCGGCCAGTACGTTTACTCCGGGGAAGAGACGCCGACGCTTGATGTCTCAGACCTTCCTCCCGGCTTTGACCTCTACCTCTGCGGCCACATCCACTACCGCAGCGAGTCCTCAGCCCACGGCCGGCCCCTCATTTTTCCCGGCAGCACCGAGCGCACCCAGCTGATCAAGGTTGAGGCGGAGATCCCCAAGGGATTTTACCTCGTGGAGATCGGCGAAAGGCTCGGCTTGGAGTTCATCGAGCTGAGGACGCAGCGTGATTTTCATTATGTGGAGATGAAGTTCGATGGGGCCACCATCTCCGAGATCAATAAGGCTGTCAGGAAAAAGGTGGAGGAACTTCTGCGGCAGCCCCGGAGAAATGACCGCAAGCCGCCGCTGATCCGGATTAGGTTGCTGGGGACGCTGGCCAAGGAGGCCTCCCGCAGTGAGTTCGACGACAGGGCGATCTCCGATGAGTTCGCCGACCGTGCCATCGTCGTCATCGGAAAGGCCGACCTGCAGGTGCCCGACCTGGGAGAAAAGGTGCAGCTGCTGCGTGAGCTCAGGGAGCAGCGGTTGTCCATGGACGAGACCGCCATGTGCCTCCTTGAGGAGAGCCTGCGGGACGCCGCTCACGTGAGCCTTTTTGACGTGAGGTCCCTCTACAGCCTGCTCGTCGCAGACAGGGCGGAGGAGGCGCTCCAGAACATCTACCGCGTCGTCGAGAGCTTGGTGAAAGCCGATCTGGAGAGGGAAAAGGATGATAACGCTGGTCAGACTTAAGAACTGGAAGTCCCACCGCGAGACGGAGCTTGTCTTTGGAGACGGGACCAACGTCCTCGTTGGCATCATGGGTTCGGGGAAATCTTCGGTGATGGAGGGCATCACCTACGCCCTTTTCGGGACACTGCCCGCGGTCCAGTCCCGCCGCATCAAGCTTGACGACCTGATCACCAGCAGGCCGAGGCCGCTTGACCGGGCTGAGGTTGAGGTGCACTTTCTGAGCCCCGAGGGGGAAGAATTTTCGGTCAGGCGAGTGATCGAGAGGGGGTCCGGGACGACGCTCGCTGAGCTCAGGAAAGCCAGCGGGGAACTCATCGAGGGGCCAAACTCCTCCCGGGTCACCGAGGCCATCAAGTCCATTTTGGGGCTTGATTACGACCTCTTCGAAAGAGCGATATACTCCGAGCAGAACCGCCTCGACTATTTCTTAACGCTGCAGCGCGGCAAGAGGATGGAGAGCATAGACGAGCTCCTGGGCATAAACAAGCTGGAGAAGGCCCGGAAAAGCCTGGGTTCAATAATAAACCGAATCACCGAGCGCGCCGGCGAGAGGGAGCTCGCAGCGAAGAATCTCAGCCAGGACCCGGCGATAGCGTCCCTGCCCGTCTACCTCCGGGAGCTCTCCGAACTTGAGTCTTCCAGACTGGAGATCCAGGACAGGCTGCAACAGCTGAGGGCGGAGCTGGAGTCGGTTCGCCTGCAGGACCAGCGGTTCAGGTCTCTGGAGCAGGAGCTGAGGCGCCTGGAGCAGTCAAAGAGGGCGCTGGAGGGCGCGGCGGAGACTCTGAGAAAGAGCATTGAGGGGCTGCGACAGAGGCTCGGCGATCATGCCACGGTGCCCTTGGAAAACGTTCGCGCCGAGATTGCCAGCGTTGAGTCTTCCCTTGCCCAGGGAACCTCCGTCCTGAACTCGCTCCTTTCCAGTTTCACCGCAGTGACCTCGGAGCTGCAAGCGCTGGAAACCAGGATGGCCATGACCCGAGCCGCCGCCGAAAAGGTCAAGGCTGAGATCGAAAGAAAGCGCGCGGCGAGGGCCAAGCTGGAGGAGCTGAGGCTGCTTGAAGCCACCGCCCCCGTCGAGAAGCTTCAGGCCGATCTCAAGATGGTGGAGGATGAACTGGCCGGCTACCGCACCAGGATGCAGGACCTGAGAACATCTCTGGAGGAACTCGCGGCCGCCAGCGCCACCTGCCCGGTCTGTGATGCCCCGCTCACCGAGGAGAGGAAGAAGGAACTGCTGGAAAGACGCCGCAGGGAGCTGGGGGAGCTGGAGAGAAAATGCCGCGAGGCGGAGGTCATCTCCTCAGAGATGAGTGAAAAGCTTCGCCGCGCTCGTGATGTTCACCAGAAGATTCTCCTGCTGGAAAAGGAGGTGGAGCCCCTATCTGATCTTGACCGGGAATACTCCGAGGCCGTGAGCAAGATTTCCGAGCTTGAGGCCGCTGTGCCCGGCCTGCTGGGGAAAAAGGAAAAACTGGCCGGCGACATTGAACGGGCTCGAAGGGAGGTGGACAACCTGAACAGAAAGCTGGCGACGCTAAGGCAGATACTTCAAAATAAGGTCGATCTCGATTCACGAGTTCAAGAGGAGAGGGCAAAGCAGGAGGAGATTTCCCGGCTACAGAAAAAACTGGAAGCAATTGCCCAGGTCTACGACGAGGCGAAGGCCGAGTCCATTCGCCGGCGGCTGGAGCAGCTGGTGGGGACTCAGGAGAGACTTCAGGCGGAGTTGCGGGGCAAGGAGCAGCTGATCACGGAGAAGAAAAGGCTGGTTGATTCCGTGAAGGAAAAAATAACGCTGATAAAGAGGTACGAGGCCGAGGCCCGGCGGCTCCAGGAGGCCGCCCAGGCCATGAGCACCATTCAGACCGCTTTGGCCAGAACCCAGACCTCGATGAGAAAGATGTTTATCGAGGGGGTGAACTTGGTCATGAATGACCTCTGGGACAGCATTTACCCTTACGGGGACTTCGTCGGCATCAGGCTGGGCGTGGAGAACGGAGAACGCGGCGACTATGTCCTCCAGCTGAGGGATCGGTCGGGGAACTGGATTCCGGTTGATGGGATCGCCAGCGGCGGCGAGAGAACCGACGCCGCCCTAGCGCTGAGGATCGCCTTCTCCATGGTGCTGGCGCCGAAGCTGAGCTGGATTGTTTTTGATGAGCCCACCCACAATCTCGATGCTGAGGGAATCCAGGAGCTGGCGAAGGTCCTCAGGGATCGCCTTCCTGAGTTCGTCCGCCAGATCCTGCTGATCACCCACGAGGAGAGGCTGGAGAATGCGGTGAGCGGTTACCTCTACCGGTTCACCCGGGATAAAAGAGAGGATGAGCCTACGAGAGTGGAAAGGGTGACCGCTCCGGAGCTCTACGAGTGAGAGTTCACTTGGCGAGCGGTTCAAGTTCCTTGACTACCTTTTCCACGATCGCCGCCGCGTTGCCGAGATACCTGCTCGGTTCCAATAGGCCCTCAAGTTCTTCTTTGGAGATGAATTTGGTGATTTCCGGTTCCTTGACCAAGACGTCGAGCAGCGGCCGGTCGCTGGCGATGGCCGCGGCGCTGCACCTTCTCAGCATAGCGTGGGCCTCCTGCCGGTTCATCCCCCTTCGGGTGAGTTCAACCATCACCGCCTCTGCCATGTTCAGCCCCTTGGTCATTTCCAGGTTCTTCTTCATCTGCTCCGGAAACACGTTTAGTTTGCTGAGCACGAAAATCGCGGTGGCGAGCATCTCGTCCATCAGGAGGAAGGTCTCGGGCAACAACACGCGTTCACACGAGGAGTTGGT
>LQMQ01000051.1 GCA_001515205.2 Candidatus Hadarchaeum yellowstonense | reverse complement strand
CTCTGGTCTGTGGCATGATCCCGTCATCGGCGGCCACGACCAGCACCGCCGCGTCCGCCTGGCTTGCCCCGGTGATCATGTTCTTGACAAAGTCCCGGTGGCCCGGAGCATCGATGATGGTGATGATGTTTTTCTGCGTCTCAATCTTCTGGTAAGCGATGTCGATGGTTACCCCGCGGGCCCTCTCCTCCTTCTCCCTGTCCATCACCCAGGCGAACTTGAAGCTCCCGGCCTCGTCCAAAAGATCCTTTTCCTTGACGACGCCCATTTCCACCAGTAATCTTCCGATCATGGTTGATTTGCCGTGATCAACGTGGCCGATGAAGACGAGGTTCAAATGCGGCTTCACGTTAACAGACCCTGCTACTTGCTTTCAGGTGGTCTTTCCGGTGGTGTGGCGGGTTGTGGCGGGTGGGAGGCTTCCGGTTTGCTGATTGCAGGCTCGACGCTCGCTGGTGGCGGAGGCAACGGCTGGGGCGGGGCCTCAGTCGGTGCAGCGGGCGGAGTTTCAACCTTGGCAGGTATCTTTTCCTCCCAGATCAGGTACTTGGAGATGTTCGATGCCGCCAGCTTGAGGTCGTGGGAGAGTTTTTCAGCCGCCCTTCTCAGCGGCTCCAGATAAATGTAGACGGTTTCCGGCTTTCCGTCCTCCAGCTCGAAGAACTTGACGGCGATCCGCTCGGCCTGGGCGGCGCACTGCTCGATCTGCGGGATGATGTCGGCGGTCAATTTTTTGGAGTCGCTGATGGTCCTGGTTATCCTGTTGATGTCGTTCAGCAGGCTCTCCACCCTCCGGTGCATCTTTTCTTCAGTGACGCATTCAAAACCGGCCCGGCCCACCAGCAGATAGGTCCGGGACTGGAGCAGCTCGGCATTGGCCGCCAGCGAGGCCAGGTCGGTGGCGGCTATCTGCGCGGCGGCGAAGGCGTCCCCGGCACTGAGCCTTCTCAGCTCGGCGGCGGGTTCACCGACGTCTGCCCAGAGGGAGAAATTTTCCAGCGGGATCTGCCTGGCCTCCGTTGACTTTCTGGCGTAGGTGAAAAGTATCGCCGCGGAGACGAGGAAGGTGGCACCGGCAACGCCAACGGTGAGATAAAACTGCGGCCCGGGGGTGATGACCGAGAGGATAATCGCTCCCAGGGATAATACCAGGGGGATTATTGCGAGCGGATACAGGCGCATAGCGATTTCCACCGCTTTAGAACTCCTCCCCCTGCTCAAAAAGCTTTTTGGTGGCGCCGCGGGGAACTAAATTGGGTTCCGGAGGCAATTTCATGGATGAGATCTCTCCGCAGCATCCGCGGGCAGAATCCTTGAGGATAAGGAAAAGGATCGTGGACGGGTTCAAGCTGGGGCTGGTCGTTGGAGAGGGCCTGGCGGCGCACGGCCGCGGGGAGGCCTTTGATTACTTTTTGGGGGAAAGGACCACGCGCGAGGCCAGAAAGGCGATAAAGGCCGCCGCGGCGCTGCTGCTCCTGGCCGAAAATCCGGTGATCTCAGTGAACGGAAATGCCGCAGCCCTCGTCCCCGAAGAAATCGTGGAGCTTTCGAGGGCCACTGGAGCGAGGATCGAGGTCAACCTGTTTCACGGTTCCAGGAGGAGGGAGAGGCTCATCGCCCGCTGGCTCCGCAAGCATGGCGCCAGGGAAGTCTTGGGCGTCGACCCCCGCTTTTCCACAAGGATTCCAGAGGTTCACAGCAACAGGCGGAAGGTTGACCGGCGGGGGATTGCCGCAGCCGATGTGGTCGTGGTCCCCCTTGAAGACGGCGACCGGACGGAGGCCCTTAAAAAGATGGGAAAGAGGGTGATTGCGATTGACCTGAACCCGATGTCGCGGACGGCGAGGGCGGCGGACATCACCATCGTCGATAACATCGTCCGCGCCCTTCCCCTGATGATCGATGCTGTGCGGGGCCTGTCACGCAAGAGCAGAACGGAGCTTCGGAAAATAGTTGAAGATTTTGACAACGGGGCAAATCTTGCGGCAGCGCTGAAGGCAATGCGGCAGCGTTTCAAACAGGGCTAATCTGGCGCGGAGGACTTTTACGGAAATGCCTTTATGGGAAAAATTAGGATATTATCCACGGCAGCCGGGGTAGCTCAGCAGGTAGGGAAGCGGGCGGCAGCCGCTTCGCCTAAAGTGCTCGGCTGTTAAACTGGGCGCGAATGAAGAACGAACCTCAATGAGAAATTACGACGCGCCCTGCACAGCAACCGAGCGGTCAGAGGTTCGAGCCCTCTCCCCGGCGCCATTTTAAATTGCCAAGGAAAGCACAACGGTTAAAGCCTGGATGTCATAGCTGTTATCGGTGCCAGAAATGAAGGTCCTCCTTCTCTCCAAGAAAGAGATTGAGGGATTAATCTCGATGCGCGAGGTTATCACCGCTGTCGAGAAGGCCTTCCGGGCCAAGGGGCTGGGGAGGGTTCAGATGCCCCCCAAGTCCTACGTTAATTTTGAAAAATACGGCGGCGACTTTCGCGTCATGCCCGCCTATCTCGAGGACATCGATGCCGCCGGCGTCAAGATCGTCAACGTTCACCCCAGAAACCCCAAGAAATATCGGCTGCCCACCGTCATGGCCACGATACTGCTCCTCGATCCCAAGACCGGGGCGCCATTGACGATAATGGATGGGACCCTGATCACCAACCTGAGGACCGGGGCGGGCGGGGCGGTAGCCGCCAAGTACCTGGCGAGAAGGGACTCAAGGGTCGTGGCGATGCTCGGCGCCGGGGTTCAGGCAAAGACGCAGCTTCTCGGGTTGAACGAGGTGCTGAAAATAGAGGAGGTCAGGGTGAACGATATCAGCCCCAAAAATGCCTCGCGCTTTGCCGCCGAGATGAGCAAGATGCTGGGATTGGAGGTGAAGGTATTCAGGAGCGTTAAGGAAGCCACAGAGGCGGCCGACATCATCGTTACCACCACCCCCTCAACCAAGCCCATTCTGATGGACGAGCATGTCAGAAGCGGCACGCACATCAACGCCATCGGCGCCGATGCTCCGGGAAAACAGGAGCTGGACCCAGCCATCCTGCTGCGCGCCAAGGTTGTCGTTGACGACGTTGAACAGGCGATTCATGGTGGTGAGGTTAACGTGCCGCTGTCCAAGGGGCTGATCTCTCGCGGCGACATCTATGCAGATCTGGGGGAGATCGTCACCGGGAAGAAACCCGGTCGCACCTCCCGGGATGAGATCACCGTGTTTGACTCCACCGGCCTCGCGATCCAGGACATCGCCACCGACTGGTTTGTTTACCGAAAGGCGAAAAGGTTGGGCAAGGGCAGGTGGGTTGAGCTCTTTTAGCCGCTCGCTGAGCCCATCCCCAGGCTCTTGATTGGGGAGACCTCCCTCTTTATCGTGTCCAGAAAGGTTTCCAGAAGGTTTACCGGAACGGTGGCTCCGGCAGCTCCCTCGTGTCCTCCCCCCGACCCTCCAATTCTGGCGGTGATGTGGCGGAGCAGCTCGTTCAGGTCTATCTTGCCCCCGGTCCTGCGCCTGACGCTGATATCGACCTCATCCTTTTTCACCCGGGTGCAGATCCCGATCTCGCTGCCGGTTATGCCCAGGGCGTAAAGAGCAGCCTTGCCCAAGCTGCCCACGGGAAGGTTGTAGACGATGGCGATGCTGTCTTCAACAATAACATGTTTCTTCACGTACTCGTAGATCTCCCACTCCCTCTTGGTGGCCTTGAGCGCCCGGTCCACGAGGTCTGGCATCTCCGTGGGTGGAACCCCCTGGGCGAGCTTTATCACGATGTCCCTTTTGAAGTGATAGTCGCCAGCCGCCTCGCCCAGCCCCTGCGAGAGCAGGCCCGCCTCCATGTAAATTGTCCTGCGGTCGTACTTGTTCAACCTGTCCCGGACGAAGTCGGTGTCCTCGCAGTAGTCGGCGATGGCCCCCCAGAGCGCCACCCGGTCCATGTCCGATTTCGGGTCCTGGATGAGGAGCTTGAAGGCCAGCTCCGAGGAACTCGCCCCAGTGTCAAGGGCAAACTGGGTCACCGGAAAGTCCCGCTTCAGAGTCCCGGGAGGAAGCGGGTGGTGATCCGCGTAGAGGACCTCGTCCTTCTGGGCGAGCTCCCGCATCCGCTGGAAGATTTGTTCCTTGTGGGCCTCGTCGATGGCGACGTCGAAAATCATGACCGCGGTGCCGGGCTCGATGGCGTTGAGATCCCGCAGCAGCCGGATGGGCCGGGTGAACCAGATCTCGGCGTCCGGAAATCTTGACCTTGCCAGAGCCGCAGCGCAGATGCCGTCGGTGTCACCGTGCGTCAGGATTTTTATCGCCAAACGAGCACCACATCTAATTATTTTTTCGGCTATTAACTTTAGAGCTGTCGGTGGAGATCACTCGTAGCGGAGGGCCTCGATCGGGTTCAGGTTGGCGGCCTTTCTGGCGGGCAAATAACCCGCGATAACGCCCACGACAAATGAGAGCGCCACCGCCCCCAGGAGCAGCTCGGGAACAATGGCGATGCTGGCATTCAATGAGCTGAGTCCTCCCGTGGAGAGCGTTGAGCTGGTGACCGCCAGGTGGGCCAGGAAGATCAACCCCTCGCCCAGCGCCAGCCCCACCCCAATCCCGATGATCCCCCCGATGAGGCCAATGATGCCCGATTCAAGTACGAAGAGAGTCAGTATGTCGCGGTTAGTTGACCCCAGGGCCTTCATCACACCGATTTCCCTCGTCCTCTCTGAGACGGTGACGAACATGATGTTGGCGATGCCGATGGTGCCGACAATCAGCGAGATGCCCGCGATGCTCCCCAGGAGGACCGAGAGCAACCCGGTTATCTGCCCCACGATGTCTTTGACGTAATCGGGGGTAATTACCGTGAAGTCCTCGTTGTTCTTGGTGACCTTGTGGGCGCGGCGCAGGGCCTCGGAGATCCTCTCGGCCACTTCATTTATGTTTGCCTCTGGCTTCACCCCCACGATTATTGAGTCCACCCGGTCCTCGGAGAGATTAAGGGCCTCCCGCATCGCCTTCTTGGGGAGGTAAACGGTGGAGTCCGTGGCCAGAAGGGCGCCCCCGGCCTTGTTGAGAATGCCGACAACCTGGAATTCGGTGTTTTTGATCACCAGCTTCTTTCTGATGCCGACGTCGTTTTTGTATTTCTCGTAAGCCACCGAGTTTCCGATGACGGCGGCAAAACGGTCGGAGTCCTTCAGATATCTTCCCGCTTCAATGCCCAAGGTGTCCAGCCTTTCGAAATCGCTGGGCGAGATGCCGGCAATGGTCAGCCCCTGCACCTCCTCCCCGAACCTGACCAGCGCCGAGGTCTGAACCTGCCCGTAGGCCACGTCAACGCCGTCAACGTTTTTAATTATCTCCACGTCCTTTTCTGAAAGGCCCCCGGAGGTCCCAAAGGACAGCATCCCGCCCCGGCCTCCGGGAATGACGAGGATCCTGTTGCCCTGAAGCTTTTCCAGCTGCCCGCTGATGGCGCCGCTAATGCCCTGGGTGGCGGAGACCATGCCGACGATGGCCGCTATCCCGATGATGACCCCCAGCGTCGTCAGGGAGCTCCGCAGCTTCCTCTGCGTCAGATTTCGGAAGATCAGGATAAAGGAACCCTTCAGCATACATCATTTTCTCCTCTTGTGCCAGAGATAATAGATGATGACGACGGCGACCAGGGCGATGATGGCCAACTGCCAGGCCGGGATCTCAAAATTGTTCCCGATTTCTTCCCTGGAGAGCACGGTCAGGTATACGGTTCTGGTTTCGGTGAATTCCTGGCCAAAG
The DNA here is from genome assembly GCA_001515205.2 of Candidatus Hadarchaeum yellowstonense. Lineage (GTDB taxonomy): Archaea > Hadarchaeota > Hadarchaeia > Hadarchaeales > Hadarchaeaceae > Hadarchaeum > Hadarchaeum yellowstonense. The sequence continues at coordinate 6,347 of LQMQ01000051.1, read as the reverse complement.
GGGTCCTGATAGACCAGCTCCAAGTTTACCGGGTAGCTTCCCTTGGCGACGTTTTCACCGACCCTGAAGTAGATCCTTTCCGTGTCGTAGTCATCTGATTTCAGGCTGCCGATGTAGATGCTGCTGGGGGTGATCTCCTCCACTGCTGAGGAGCCGAGGACCCTCAGCTGCAGGAACTGCACCTCCATCGTCCCCGCGTTGGCGATCTTTATCTCCATGGAGCCCGCTTTGCCGGCGGCCACCCGGTCCTGATAGCTTAGGGTGGTCAGCAGGTTTATGTTGCCGTAGACCTTCAGCCCGGCGAACTCCCGGCCGGAGAAGACCTGTGTTTTGGTATCATCCAGGTAGGTCAACAGGATGGGTATGGAGTAGACTCCGGCGCTCAGGTTCTGGTTGATGCTCAGGCTGAAGGAGACCCTTGCCGAACCGTTCACCGGCACATCCCCCACGTATTTCTCGCTCAAGTCGGTGACGAAAATTCCGGCGCTCTGATCCAGGGAAACGACCAGGTTCCTGGCCGGGCCGTCCCCGTAGTTCCGCACCTCAAAGGAAACATTGACGGTGCTGCCCGGTTTTACCGGATTCTGATCATACTGAATTTTTTCCACCTTCAACAGCGGGGCCGATCTGATAACGATGGGCACCCAGATCTTCAGCTCGTTTTCCTCGGCGCTGACGCTGCCGACGCGGTACTTCGCGGTGATTTCGAGATACGCGGTCTTCGGGGCCGCGTTTTCGCTCGCCTTAACCTTGAAGGAGGTTGATTGCTGCGTCATCGCGGAGATGCTGTAGAGGTAGAAGTCGGCCGGCTCCAGCGAGAGCTCATCCCCCGTTTTGAAACTTATTTCCACCTCGTAAATTTTTGAGGTCGTGGCGTTCTGGATGGAGAGGATCAGGGTGGTATCGCCGCCGGGTCTGAGGTAGTTGTCAAGCAGCGACCAGCCCAGGTTGAGCGAGCCGCCGCTGGTCGAGGCCGCTGCAGCGTAGCCGGCCAGCGCCAGTGCTATCAAGATTGAAGCCATCAGCGCGAAGGACTTTTTCCTCATGCTTCTCTCCTCTCCTCCTTTACGATTCGACCATCCTTTAAATATATTGTTCTCTCCATGATGCTGGCGATGTACGGGTCGTGGGTCACGATTACCAGCGTCACTCCCTTTTCCTCGTTTAACCTCTTCAGGAGATCTATGATTTCCTTGCCCGAAGCGGAGTCAAGGTTGCCCGTGGGTTCATCGGCGAGCACTATCTTCGGGTTGTTGGCCAAGGCCCTGGCTATGGCCACCCGCTGCCTTTCGCCGCCGCTCAGCTCGGCAGGCCTGTGCTTCATCCGGCTCTTTAGATTGACCAGCTCCAGCAGCTCCTCGGCCCTCTCCCTCCGCTCGCGCTCACCAACGCCGGCGAACATCATGGGCAGCTCCACGTTCTCGAGGGCGTTCAGGGTGGGGATGAGGTAGAAGAACTGAAAGACAAAACCAATTTTATTCCTTCTGATCTCGGCCAGTTTGTTGCTGTTCAGCTTGGAGGTATCAACGCCGTCGATGTAAATCTTACCGCTGGTGGGCCTGTCCAGGCAGCCCATCAGGTGCAGCAGGGTGGACTTGCCCGATCCGGAGGGACCGATGATGGAAACATTTTCCGAGGGCAGGATCTTCAGGCTCACCCCGTTCAAGGCCTGGAGGTCAACCTCGCCCATGCGGTAGACCTTGCTCACCTGCTGAACGTTGACGACTTCCTTCATCAGGGTCCCCCCGGCTTTTATCCCTCTATGTAGTGCCGCTATATAAATATGTAGTATGGCTATATACCGCGGCGATTTCAGGCGATCAAAAGCAAATGATTTAAAGGCCGAATTCTTTGAAAACGTTTTTTAGCACCGATGCCATAGGACTTCTTGTGGGCCCGTAGCTCAGCCTGGTCAGAGCGCCCGACAGCTGTAGGAAGTTGGGCGAAGCTCATAGGTTGTCTGGGAGACCGGGTGGTCGAGGGTCCGAATCCCTCCGGGCCCACCTTTTTAAAACCTCCAGCTGTAAATCTTTTTTAATTAACATACCAATTTTTATACCTTTTTTATTTAACACTAAGGGGAGGACAGCACATGAAAGCCAGCAAGGCGAAAACCGCAGGGATCAGCGTTGTCGCCGTGGCCCTGATTTTGGCGTTGGCGCTCTTTGTTTTATTTTTCACCGGCCAAAATAACCCACCGCTCTTCGGCGGCCCCGTCAGCGTTGTGGATGCCCTGGGTAGAACCGTTGAGATAAATCTTCCCGTCAACAGGGTGATCATCACCGGCAAGAGCGCCTTTCCCGTGACCAGCGTGGCCTACATGTTCCCCGAGGCAGCAAGCGTGCTGTACGGGCTGGACCAGCGAACCGCCTCCGTGCCGCTGTTCCGCCTGGTGGATCCCAACATCGAGGCAAAAACGGTGAGCGATGATATCGGGGCGGGATCGGACTCCCCCAACGTGGAGGAGCTGGCCAAACTAAAACCCGACGTCGTGTTGTTCAAGACCTCGGTAAAGCTGCAGGTCGCCGAGTCGCTGGAGGCCCTAGGCATCAAGGCCGTCTACGTCGATCTGGAAAACCTGGATAGCTACCGCCGGGACGTCAAGCTGATGGGGAGGATCTTCGGCAATGAGGCCAAGGCCAATTCCATCCTGAGTTACTATGAGGAAAAGTATGGCTATGTGCTCGCCAAAACTTCTTCCCTGCCCCAGTCGCAAAGGCCCAGAACCCTGCTCCTCTTTTACAGCACCAAGGGGGGTACCATCTCGTTCAATGCTCCCGGGGCCGGCTGGCTGCAGACGAGCATGATTGATGCGGCCGGAGGCTACCCGCTGTCAAAGGAACTGGGAGGCACGGGCTGGAACACGGTGTCCTTCGAGCAAATTGCCGCGTGGAATCCCGAGATCATCTTCCTCGTGACCTACTCGCAGAACCCCACGCCGTCGCAGGTGAGGGACAACATCCTCAGTGACCCGATGTGGAGGAACCTGGCCGCGGTCAAGGAGGGAAGGGTCTACGCCGTTCCGGACGACGCCCACCTGATCGCCATTGGGAGCTGGGACGCCCCCAACTCCCGCTGGATCCTGGGGCAGCTCTGGATGGCGAAGAAGATACAGCCCGGTCTCTTCGCCGATCTGGACCTGGTCAAAGAGGTGAAGCAGTTTTACATGGAAATTTACGGGCTCAGTGCCGCCCAGGCTGATGAGATCCTGCAGCAGATCACCGGTGATTTGTGAGAGGCCTATGAGACTGCTTGTTCGTTTTCTGGCGATAACTGCGGCCCTGTTGGGCATTTTTTGCCTTTCCCTCTTCCTGGGCAGATACTCGGTCAATTTTCAGGAGCTGCTTTCCAGTGGCTTGGCGTCGGAGATCCTGTTCAACATCAGGCTGCCGCGGATCCTCGCTGCGGCCCTGCTGGGGATGGCGCTGGCGGCGGCAGGGGCTGCCCTCCAATCGGCCTTTAAAAATCCCCTCGTGGAGCCCAGCCTCCTCGGCGTGAGCCAGGGCTCGGCCTTCGGGGCGGCTCTGGCCATCTTATTTTTCGTAAACTCCCCGGTCGTCATCGAGGCATCATCGACCGCCTTCGGGCTGCTGGCCCTGCTGATTGCCTACCTGCTCTCCTCCTCCCTGAAATACGGGGGGAAAATCCTCCGGCTCGTCCTGGCCGGAATCGCTGTCTCGGCGATCTTCTCGGGCGGGGTCGGAATAATCAAGACAATGGCCGACCCGCTGAACCAGCTTCCGGCGCTGACCTTCTGGCTGCTGGGCGGATTGTCCGGCGCGGGCTGGGGTGACCTCCTCTACATGTTGCCGCTGGCGCTCTGCGGGATCGTGGCCCTGCTGCTCCTTCGCTGGCGGATCAACCTGCTCACGCTGAGAGACGACGTCACCTTTTCCCTGGGCACCGACCCCGGAAAGCTCCGCGCCCTGGTGGTCATCTTTGCCGTGCTGGCGGTGGCCGCGGTTACCTCGGTGGCCGGGGTCATCGCTTGGGTGGGGTTGATCGTGCCCCACATAGCGCGGAAGATCTTCGGGGCCGATAACAGCCGCATCATCCCCGCCTCCCTGATCCTGGGCGCCGGGCTCATGATCGCCTTCGACACCGTTGCCAGAACTCTCACCGCCGGGGAGATCCCGCTGGGGGTGGTGACCTCGCTCTGCGGTGCTCCGGTCTTCCTCCTGCTGCTGTCGCGGGGAGGTGAAAGTTAGTGACAAAAATAGAGCTGAGGGGAGTGAGGTTCCGGTATCGCGGGCAGAGGGCAGATGTCCTGAAGGGCATCTCCTCGGTTTTCTCCCAGGGCAGGGTCACGGCCCTGCTCGGTCCCAACGCCTCCGGCAAGACAACGCTTTTCAAGATACTGCTCAAGGTGCTGCAACCCAGCGCCGGCAGCGTCCACGTCAACGGCAAGGAGATAAGGCAGCTGAGCCTGGCCGAGCTGAGCCGGATCGTGGCCTGGGTCCCGCAGGAGGAGGAACCGCTGTTCCCCTACACGGTGCACGAATACCTTCTGCTGGGGAGGGCGCCGCACCTCGGCTTTTTCGACGTGCCCACGGGGGAAGATGAGGAGGTGATCAAGAGAGTCCTCGCCGAGCTGGGGATAGCGAAGCTGGCCCGCCGGGGGACGATGAGCCTGAGCGGCGGCGAAAAGAGGCTGGTCTTCATCGCCCGCGCCCTGGTGCAGCAGCCCGAGGTGCTGATCCTGGACGAGCCCACGGTGCACCTGGACCTCAGGAACAGGGCCCTGGTCCTCGCGGCGATCAGGAGGGCGGCCGAAGGGGGAAAAACGGTGATCTTTTCCACCCACGACGTTAACGAGGCCTCCCTGGTGGCGGACGAGGTCAAGATAATCAACAACGGCAGGATGATTAAACAGGGTGATCCGGACAAAGTCCTGACCGAGGAGGTCCTGAAAGGAATTTATGGCCTGAGGCTGGTGTTTAGCAGGGTGGACGGGAGGCCGATAGCGGAGCTGGCCCCGGAAATTTTCAGGAGGGGAAGGAAATGAGGATCATCCTCACGGGAGACAGGGGAGTGGGCAAGACGACGGTTTGCCGCCGGGTCATCGAGATTGCCCGGAAAAAGGGGCTGAGCTGCGTGGGCACGATAACCTCGCAGCAGGGGGAGGACCTGCTGGTCGAGGACATCTCCACCGGGGAAAGGAGGCTCCTGGCCGTCGTGGCCGGCTCCAGGGAGATCCCGGACGGCATCCCCTCCTGTCACTTCCTCTTCAGCCGTGAGGGCATCGAGTTCGGCCGGGGGGCCCTGAGGAAGGAGGGGGACCTGCTCATCATCGACGAGTTCGGCAGGCTCGAGCTCACCGGGCGGGGCTTCGACAACGCCCTGGCGGCCTTCAAAAAACACCGCAGCGCCATACTGGTCGTCCGCGACATCCTCAAGGACGAGCTGCTGGAGAAACTGGATGGGGTTGACCTCCGGGTGGTTGAAATCACCGAGAGGAACCGGGAGGAGGCGCCGCGCGAGATCTTTGAGCTGGCTTGTGGTGATGTGAATGCTCATTGACGATCTCATCGCCAGCGTGCCCGACAAAGATTATCAGGTCAGGGAGGTCCGCGTGGGTTATCTCTGGATCGGGGCCGTGACCAAAAATTGCGGCCTGGCGAAGAACTACGGCGGACCCTACACACCGCCCCCTGCCGGCTTCGGGGAGCTGGAGAGGAAGAGCTGCTCCCAGCTTCTCTCCTATGCCAGGTCGTGGAACTTTCTGGAGGCGGGCATCGGCATTGCCACGCTGAACTCACTGCTGGACGTCAGGGGGAAAAGGAAGAATGCCTTCGATATTCTCCGGGAGGTGGGCCGGAACAAGAGGATAGTGATGATCGGGCACTATCCGGGTGTCAGGAGCCTGGAGGAGGTGGCCAGGGAGCTCTGGGTTCTGGAGAGGAACCCTCAGCCGGGTGACCTCCCCGACACCGCGGCGGAGTACCTGATCCCCAAAGCCGATGTCGTCGCCATAACGGGATCGGCGATAGTGAACAAATCGATGGAGAGGCTGCTGGAGCTGAGCCGGGGCAAATACACCATTGTCATGGGGCCGTCCACGCCGATGTCCGATGTCCTTTTTGATTACGGGGCGGACGTGCTGGCAGGTGTTAAGGTGAAGGATCCCGAGGGCGTCATGAGGAAGATCTCCCAGGGCGGCGGGATGGTCAGCCAACTCCGCGGGGACGTGGAGTTCCGGGTCATGGAGAGATAGAAAATTTGGTGAAATTGGGTTTAATAATCCGAAGAGTAAGAAATACTGGGCCCCGGTGGTGTAGGCCGGTCAATCATACAGCCCTTTCGAGGCTGCGACGCGGGTTCAAATCCCGCCCGGGGCATATTTACCA
>LQMQ01000050.1 GCA_001515205.2 Candidatus Hadarchaeum yellowstonense | reverse complement strand
AAGGTGGCTAAACAGGAATGTTGCCGCGATGGGAAATAAATACGGTGAACTGAGGAATGGTATCTCGGAGAGATGTTATCGAGGGCAGATGTGATATGACCGAATTAATAAACGAAGGGATCAAACGAAGATTGAGAGTTAGCTTATTCATTATAGAGAAGGATCTCCGACAGATAAAAGACGCCTTGAAAGGCGGGCATCCTGAAGAGGCCATTTTTTATCGGTACGTAGACAACGTGAACCCTGCTTCAAAGCCAAGGATCATGGCAGTGATAGCGGACATGCTGAATGAAATAAAAGAGATGAGAGAGATTTTCGAGCTGGAAACTGAAGAGATAGAACTCAGAGCTAAAATCTTGGCCGCGCTGAACGAAATTTGGGTCATCTTAGAGGAATTGCGGCCTGAAAAATTAAAGGGTTACGGCAGATTACCAGGTTCTGATAAGGCGTTAATCGAACCTCATGTCATGTCATTGCTGAATAAATTAGAGGAATTGCATCGGCTGTTATAACCTCGGGTGTGATGATGTCCATACCTCTGCCCCAGAGAAAAATGGACGCCTTCTTTCCAAGAGTAGGTGAGTTACTTGAGCGCAGAGAATTCATTTTGAAAGTGAGGAGAACCGGGGTCTGGGTTAACGTCTTTCTTCCGTTCGGTTCAACCACGCTGGATATGGCGGAGGAGCACGAAAAAGGCATGCAAGAGAACCTGTGGGCCCTTAAGGATTTTCTTGAGGAGGGGGTCCAGATATTCTGGGACCCTAGTTGGGACTCTAACCGAAGTGCGATGCTGGTGATCGACGATAAGCTGGCCGTTCAACTTGAGGGAGGAAATCATTCCACATTACAGGAATGCCCGAAATTCTCACACGCAAACTATTTCAACATTATTAGGGGCAAAGTTCAGGTGGTGCAGAAGCTCCATAGAAAACCACCGGATTTCGACTTCTTCTTCCGGGTGGCCGGATATCCAATATTCTTGTCAAGCGACAGATTGACCTGTGGCTATAACGTGGGGGACGAAGTAGAGGTAGCCTATCTTTTGAACGTCAGCGGTCAGGGAACCAGGACGCCCTTTGCACCAGCGGCAATCTTCTGTGAGGGACTGGGAATGAGGCTCGTGGAGAAGGCGAAGGTAACGGCCTCGTCTGAGCCAAAGGATTTGCACCGCGTGGTTGAGAGCTTGATGCAAGATCTTCTTCCGCGATATTCCGACATAATTACCGAGGAGCGGATGGAAAAATGGATTCTCAATACGCGCAGAGCTATCCTGAAAAGGCTGAGCGAAGAAAAGCTCTTCCTCGATGCCGGTGACGACTCATTCATATATGTAACGGTAGAATCGGTTGCTAAAAGGATGCGGGAAAGGTTTGAACACAGCTATCTGGAGAGAGGCTTAAGGGGTCAGCTGGGCCTTAAGTTCTTAAGATGTAAAACAAAGCTGAGGGATAGATTGGGTGGCCTAATAAAATAAGTTCAGCTTTAAGAAGGCTAATCAAAGCCGGAACCTGAGCAAGCCTCCTGTGAGACCTCATTGCCCGCTTCTCTCCCAATCCGACTTGGTCACAAGGAGGAACTTTGACATCCAACTTTTTCCCAACGGACCAACTTGCCTTGAGATTTTTGACATTTTCGTTATTTTTGGCTTGAGTTTCCCCATCTGCTCTCTGGTTGAGGTGTGGCCGACTTTTCTGTCATCTAAAAAAGGGATTTCCAGGTCCTCAGCTCTCTGAGGGAATGGGGAAGATTGTAAACGAAGGAGGATGGTTCCCTGAAGCACTGAACGAAGCACTCGTTGCAGTTCTTCGGGTCGTATTTCTCCCAGATCCCGTTTTTATTCAGAACCGTTCGCTTGTTAAAGCAGGGATGAACCTTTCCGAGCCAGTCGATCCAGTAGACGACGCGCCCCCCGCCGCAGCGGCTCACCCTTTCAAATTTTTCTCGGGCATACGCGGCAGCTTCCCTCAGGAAGATGTCGCTGTTGACGATGTCGTAGCCCTGCTTTTTTAGCCTCAGCGCCGCGGAGAAGAAGGATGCTATTTGCTCCGCCCTCAGATCGCTGATGACGCTCTCGCAGGTAGCAAAATAGTCCCCTCCGTGAGTTTCCGGATAGCAAAAGCCCACGGGAATCCCCAGCTCGTCGTTGACAAAACCGACGTACTCCTCGATCCTGTCGATGATGTAACGGTTCGGCGGGGTGTTGGCGAAGGACTTTATTCCCAGCTCGCCGCAAATTTTCACGCTTTTCAGGCATTTTTCGAAGGCCCTGTTGTGCCCCCTGTTGCTGTCATGCTCCGCGCTTATGTGGCTGTCGAGGCTGAAACCGATGGCGTCCACATGCCCCCCGACCTGGGCAATCTTCTCGGGCAGGGTTCCGTTTGTCGCGATGTGCACGAAGATCCCCATCCGGTGGGCTCTTCTCACCAGCTCAGGCAGGTGGGGGTAAAGAAAAGGCTCCCCGCCGGTGAGGGACAGGATGGCGACCCTGTTCTCCACGCACTGGCGCAGGATGGCAAAGGCGGTGGCAGGGTCGGGTTGTTGAAGTGGCAGGTTGGGTATGTTGCACATCGAGCATCTGCAGTTGCAGGCGGAGGTGACGCTGAAGATGGCGGTTTTCCACCTCCTCTCCAGCATACATTTGAGCAAGGATTCCAGCATCAATTTTTCAATATGTCCTTCATCTTTAGTATAGTTTATCTAACAGTGGCCGGGTTACTCCGCTATGCACAGAACTCCGGCTCCGCTTATCCTTCCCTGCTTGAGCAGGATCAGGGCCTCGTTTGCTTCCTCCATCCGGAACTTCTGAATCTTTGGCTTGATGGGAATTTCGGCGGCGAGGGGCAGGAACTCCTGAGCATCCCTTCGGGCCACGTTGGCAACGCTTTTCAGCTCCTTTTCCCACCAGAGATGCTCCGCATAATTCAGCTCGGGAATGGGCGTGGTTTTTCTAATCGCGTTGATCACCACCCTTCCCCCCTTTTGCAGGTTTCTCAGCGCTTCCCGCACCGGTTCTCCCACGGGAGTGAAATCGATGGCGCAATCGAGCCTTGCCGGAGGGGTTTCTCCCGTGGCCCCCACCCAGTCGGCCCCCAGCCTCCGGGCCAGTTCCTGATGCTGGAGCTGGTTGGGCCGGGTGAAGACGAAGACCCTGGCGCGGGGATAAAGGTGCTTGACCACCTGAATGACGATGTGGGCCGAAGCCCCAAAACCATAAAGGCCAAGAACCCTGCCGTCCTTCATCCCCGAAAGCTTCAATGCCCGGTAGCCGATGACGCCGGCACAAAGGAGCGGAGCCGCCTCCAAGTCGGTGAATGCTGCGGGAATCGGGTAGGCGAAATCCTCGGAGATAACGGTGTACTGGGCATAACCTCCGTCGGCATCTTTTCCCGTCCATCGTGCTTCCTCACACAGATTTTCCTCACCTTTGAGGCAGAAGTGGCAGCGCCCGCAGGCCCAGTTGATCCAGGCAATCCCCACGCGATCGCCTACCTTGAACCTTGACGCCCCCGGACCAAGTTTTTCCACTCTCCCGACGATCTCATGCCCGGGAACCACGGGAAATTTAGTCGGAGGAACCCTCCCCTCAATTTCATCCAGCTCGGTGTGACAGATACCACAGGCGGAAACTTTCACCAGGACCTCTTTTTCACCGGGGATGGGGTCAGGAAGGTCCACCAGCTCCAGCGGCTTCTCCTCAATTGGAGCGATCCTCGGGATCACCACGGCTTTCATCCAGTTCCACCTTCAGCATCATTTCAGCTCGGCTGCTAAAATAGTTGACCACAGGCTCTGGTGCAAATATTTTTGCACACGTATGAATTTATAAGCAACATTCAGCTCATTATCGTTCGGTGGTGGTTATGGAGGCCAGGGGCGAGCTGAGCAGAATTTATGAGGCCGCCGACATTCTGGGAATAAAGGCCACGGGCAGAAAAATCCTGGGTCTCCTGGCCCGGACCGAAAAGAAGCTTTCCGTGGCCGAGATCGTCGCGGGAACAAAGAGGTCCCAGCGGGCCGTGAAAGCCCATCTGAAGACCCTGCTCGAGTTAAAGTTGATTCAAAGGGAGGTCTCGGTCACCGAGAGGGGCAGGCTGGCCTACCGCTACTTCCGGCTTCATTCCGATGATTTCTTCCGCGCGGTGAGGAGGGAAATACTCAGACGGCTTAACAATCTGAAAGGATAGGAGGGGCCCTCGACTTGATTTTCCGGGGGGGGGTTGTAGATGAGCGAGATAGTGTTAACTGCGGAGTACTCCCTGATGAGCGACTATCGCGGTTCCGAGTTCATTGGCTTCGCCGCCTGCGCTCCCAAAATAGTTCCGGAGTGGCTTTACCGGATGGTCGTCTGCCCGCCGGTTCCTCAGAAGGGCGGCATAGTGAAATATGCGCCGGGGGGCACCAGAAAGATTGAGGCGGCACTTCTGGAGCGGGGCTTTGATGTCGCGGTTGCCCACCCGGACCATCTGGACAAGGTCATCGATGACGGCACCAAAGTTCTGGGCATCACTTCAAACGACCCGCTGGGGATAGGCCCGGCCTCCAGCACTTTTTCCGGACTCATGGGTCGGGAAACCTATTCCGCCGTCTTTTTCCGGAAGCTGCTCCAGGATCCGATAATTAAAGAAAACGGGCTAAAGACGATAGTCGGTGGTCCCGGGGCCTGGCAGCTGAGGGAGGAATCAGTGCGCAGGGAGCTGGGGATTGACTGCGTTGTCATCGGAGAGGGGGAAAGGACCGCGGTAAAAATTTTTGAAAAGGCCCTGAACGGCGAGAGTTTGCCCGGAGTGGTCGAGGGAGAGGTGGTGCCGGTGGAAGAAATCCCCTCCATAAAGCGCCCCACGATAAACGGGATCGTTGAAATAGCCCGAGGCTGCGGCAGGGGCTGCGAGTTCTGCGTTCCCACCCTTCGTTACTACAGATGCCGGCCGATCGATAAAATTCTGGAGGAGGTAAGGGTCAACCTGGATGCTGGACTTGACAGAATTCTCCTGCACGCCGAAGATGTGCTGAGATATGGGGCGAAAGGAATAATCCCGGATGAAGCCAAGGTGCTGGAACTGTTTGAGAAGGTGAAAGAGACCACGGGATGGGGAGCCTACATCTCTCATTTCGCCTTCGCCTCGGTTATGGCAAAACCGGCGCTGATAATGGGGCTGAAGGAGCTGATGGAGGTGCCCAATAAGAAGGTGCCGTGGATCGCCGGCCAAGTCGGGATAGAAACCGGGTCCCCGCGTCTCATAGAAAAACACATGAGGGCCAAAGTGGCTCCATTCAAGCCGGAGCAGTGGCCGGAAGTGGTGGTGGAGGCGCATAAGCTGCTGCATGACAACCACTGGGTGCCCTGCTCGACCCTGATCATGGGGCTGCCCGGGGAGACTGAGGAGGATGTGATCAAGACGGTTGAGCTCGTGGAGGACTTAAAGGATTGTAAGTCACTCATCGTCCCCCTTTTCTTCGTGCCGCTGGGGGTGCTGGATAAGGAAAAACCTTTCACGGTCAACGACATGACCCCGGAGCACTGGAAGTTGCTGGCTGCCTGCGTGAAACACGACCTGAACTGGATCGATGAACTGGCGAGGGAGGAGTTCCGATCGTTGGTCCACAGAATCATGCTGCAGCGGGTTCTCATCGGATTAATCAAACGAGGGATCAAGCCCTATCTCAAGGCCATGGAGCAGGGGTTAAACCCGCTGCAAAACGCGTCTGAACATTGAAGGCAAGCTTTCAAGCAGACTTGTAACGGTCTCCCCAGGTATGCGGTCAGATACCGAAAAATTCTGAACCAGGTTTCTGATTAGTCCCAAAGCCTTGTCGACGGAAAGGGTTAAGCGGTGGCAGCAGATGGGATTTCTGGGGAAATGATGAAAGTCGGTCTGATCGGCTGTGGCGCCATCGGTACTGCTTTGGCCCGGATGATCGAGGCCGGAGAGGCCGGCGATGTTGAGGTTGTCTGGGTTTACGACCTCAGGCGGGACTGCAGTCAGAGACTGGCGTCCGGCTTGAGTTCCAGACCAAAGATTTTGAACGACGCCGCTGAAATTTACCGCGACAGAAGCGCGGAGCTGGTTGTGGAGGCCGCCTCCCAGGGGGCGGTCAGGGATTACTCGCTCGGCATCATCAGTTCCGGTAAGGACCTCCTCATCCTGAGCGTGGGGGCCCTCTCTGACAAAAATTTCCTCGATGAACTGTGGGCGGAGGCCAGGCGCCTCGGCAGGAAAATCTACATTCCCTCCGGGGCGGTGATCGGGATTGATGGGGTAAAATCCCTATCTCTGCGGAAGGTCCAGGAGGTCAGGCTGATTACCAGAAAACCACCGTCCGCTTTTAGGGGCAATGAATACCTCAAAAAGAAAAAGATAAAACTGACCGGGCTGCGGGCTCCAAAGACCATCTTCACAGGTCCGGCCCGTGAAGCGGTGAAAGCCTTTCCGGCGAGCGTGAACGTTGCCGCAACTTTGAGCCTGGCCGGCGTCGGTTTTGACCGGACCATGGTGACGATCATCGCCGACCCTAGAATCAGGAGAAATATTCACGAGATCAGGGCCCGAGGAGAATCCGGTGAGCTGATCGCCAAGTCCATCAATGTCCCGTTTCCCGAATCCCCCCGGACCAGCTATCTGGCTGCACTCTCGGCGGCGCGGACGTTGAGAAATCTGGGTGAAACCGTCAAAGTTGGCACATAGTTAATATCATCTGAAACCTAGGTTCCACAGGTGCTGAGATGGATCCGGTTCAGTTGCGGGAGGAGATACTCAGGCTGAAGGCGGAGCGGGAGGCGATCATTCTGGCCCACAATTATCAGCGGGAGGAGATTCAGTTGCTCGCGGATTACATCGGCGACTCCCTGGACCTGGCCAGGTATTCCACCCGGGTGAAGGGCAGGGTGGTGGTTTTCGCTGGTGTTGACTTTATGGCCCAGACCGCGGCGATGTTGAATCCGGACAAGACGGTGCTGATACCGGACCCCGAGGCACGTTGCCCCATGGCCGCGCAACTGCCACCGGAGATGGTCCGCGAGGCTCGGGCGAAAAATCCTGGAGCTGCCGTGGTCCTTTACATCAACACTCTTGCCGAGACACGAGCCGAAGCCGACGTTGTCTGCACTTCGGCCAACGCTGCCCAGATAGTCAACGCCCTTGATGAGGAGGAAATAATTTTTGGCCCCGACAAAAACCTGGCCTGGTATGTTCAGCAGAGAACTGATAAGAAAATCATCCCGTTGCCTGACTTCGGCTACTGCTATGTCCACCGGATGTTTACCCCCGCCGACATTCTCCTCAAGAAGGAAGAATTTCCCGACGCCGAGGTGCTGGTCCATCCCGAGTGTGATCCCGAGGTGCAGAGGCTGGCCAGTCACCTCTGCAGCACCAGCCAGATGCTGATCCGGGCCAAGGCGTCTCCGGCGAAAAGGTTCATCATCGCCACCGAGATAGGGATGGTGGAGCGGCTCAGGCGCGAGTTTCCGGGGAAAGAGTTTATCCCGGCACGGGAGACCGCGGTCTGCCTGCAGATGAAAAAACACAACCTGCAGAAGCTGTATGAATCGCTGCGCGATCTGAAGCACGTTGTGACGGTCCCGGAGAACATTGCTGCGAGAGCCCGCCGGGCAACGGAAAGGATGCTGGAGCTTTCCGGGAGGGCCACCCGTGACTGAGGAAAATCTTCGAAAGAAGATCCGGGAGATGCTTGCCGAGGACCTGGGACGGGGAGACGTGACATCAAACACCCTCATCAGCCCCAGGCTCCGGGCGAGGGCAGAGGTCATCTCCAAGCAGGAGGGGGTGCTGGCCGGGGTGAGGGAGGCAGCGATGGTTTTCCAGGAGGTGGGCGTCAGCGTAAAAATTGTGCGCCGTGATGGTGAAAGAATTGCTCCCGGTGAAGTGATCTTAAAGCTGGAGGGTCCGGCGAGGAAGATACTTTCCGCCGAGAGGGTGGCCCTGAACCTGATGATGCGGATGAGCGGCATCGCCACGGCGACGCGGGAACTGATCGACCGAGCGAGAAAGGAGAACCCCAGGGTAACTGTTGCGGCAACGAGGAAAACGGTGCCGCTGTTGAGGTATTTTGATAAGCGCGCGGTTGCGGTGGCAGGCGGCTCACCGCACCGGTTCGACTTAAGCGACCAAGTTCTGATCAAAGACAATCACCTGAAGCTGGTCGGTTCCATCACCGCGGCGGTGAGAAAGTTCAAGCAGCGGGTCGGGTCGGGAAAAATTGAGGTGGAAACCACCAGCCCGGAAGAGGCCTTGGAGGCGGCGCGGGCCGGGGCCGACATCGTGATGCTGGACAATATGACACCGGAGCAGATAGCCCGCACGATAAAAATGCTTGAAGAGGCGGGGCTGAGAAAAAGGGTTTCCCTGGAGGCTTCAGGCGGGATCACTCCGGACAACATCGCTGAATACGCGGCGACGGGGGTGGACATCATCTCGACCAGCTATATGACAATGCGTTCGCCGGCGATTGACATGGCGCTGAAGATCAAAGAAGCTGTCCGGTCCGAACGACTTGGAAGGGCTAAATAACCCCACAGTAAGTGTTTTTAAGACAATCGGCGACAAAATAGCAGAAATCGAGGTGATATTATGGCTGAATTGACGCCCAATGCCCAGAAAGTCTACGAGGCGCTGAAAAAGCTGGGTGCGACAAGCCCTGAGGTGCTGAAGACGGCGGATGATGTTATGCGCGCCGCCCGCCTTCCCAAGGGGATGGTGAACAACGCACTGATGGAGCTCGTCGCGAAAGGCTTTGCCAAGCGCGTGGCGAGGGAAAAGGCGGCGGGATACCATCTCATAAAATGACTGCGGGCTTTTCCCCACTTTTTATTTTTTCCTTTACCACCCCAGTGGAGGGCAGGTTAGGCGACCGAAGGCCAATTAGTTTCGGTCACCCCTCGTGAAAGTAGAAAAATCGTGAGGGGAACCATTAAAATGGGCTTGTCAGGCCAGATAACACTCTCAGGGGTGATTGGGTGAAAAGAACCGGGACGGCTGAACTCCCCCTTCACTACGGGTCCTGCCCGCGTTGGCTCTTCCAGAGGATGGTGCGGCTGTCGGGGGCCATTGCAGAAGCCATCGTGCTGGAGTACGGGACGGAGGAATTTTTACGCAGGATGGCCGATCCCTTCTTCTTTCAATCGCTCGGCTGCGTGGTGGGTTTTGACTTTCACTCCTCGGGACTGACCACGACGCTCACCGGCGCCCTGAAGGAGGCGCTGAAGCCCGAGGAGCTGGGGCTGGCCGTGTGCGGCGGCAAGGGAAAAGTGTCGAGATCCGTGCCCCTGGAGATTCAAAGGCTGGCGGACGTTTTTTCCCTCACCACCGCCAAAGTTGAGGGGCTGAAATATGCCAGCAGGATGGCGGCAAAGGTGGACAACGCCTGCGTGCAGGATGGCTACCAGCTCTACCATCACGCTTTTCTGGTTGACGAGGCGGGAAACTGGGCGGTGGTCCAGCAGGGGATGAACGAAAGTTTTGCCCGGAGATATCACTGGCTCTCCGAGGGGGTGGACAGCTTTGTTGAGGAGCCGCACTCGGGAATAATCGGCGAGCGCGGGGAGGAAACGGTGCTGGACATGACCGCCGGGGAAAGCGAGGAGGCCCGGAAGATAAGCGTGGATCTGGTGTGCGACGGCCCGAAAAAACTTTTTGCCGAAGTTCTGGAAGCGGGGCAGCGCTCTCTGGACGATTACACGGAAAAGGGAAAGCAGATGCCTAGGCTCATCATGCCGCGGGGGCACACGATAACCGGGCTGCCGAAGCAGACCGTCCTTGCCTTGCAGCGGGCCTATGAACTTCAGCCGGAGAACTATGAGGAATTGATAGCGATCTCGGGAATCGGTCCGGCGGCGGTCCGGGCGCTGGCGCTCGTTTCTGCCTTGATCTACGGAAAACCGCCCTCTTGGAAGGACCCGGTCCGCTACTCGTTTGCTCACGGAGGCAAGGATGGCGTGCCCTTCCCGGTGGACAGGGCCACCTATCAGAAGACGACCGAGGTCCTCCGGGCCGCCATCGAAGGGGCAAAATGCGGGCGGGATGAGAAGCTGAAGGCCATCCGCCGGCTTCATGAGTTTCTGGGCTGATCTGCGTCGTTAACTGATTGCCTTTAATAGTGCCGGTGAATGTTAATTTGGGATAACTATGGCGAAGGGCCTGGATGCCGCGGAGGTTGAGATAGTAGAGGTCAAAGATCTGGGACTGAAAAGCCCCCTGATCATCGCCGGCTTTGTCGGGGCTGGCTTGGTGGGCTCAATTGCCGTGGATCAGATTATAACCCAGCTTAAAATGGAGGAGGTGGCCTACGTCAAGTCAAAGCACCTGCCCCCCGTCGCGATATTTGTGGAGGAAAAGCTGAGGCATCCCTTCCGAATTCATGCCAGCAAAAAGGACAACATCTGCGTGGTGATCTGCGAGATCCCGCTGAAGGAGGAGGGTCTCTACTCAATTTCATCGGCGCTCCTCGATTGGGCCGAGAAGCAGGGCACCAAGGAAATACTGGTTCTGGAGGGGATACCGGTACCGGGACTGCCCACGGAGCGCAGGCCATTCTGCGTGACCGAGCTGGGCAAGTGCGATCATTTCAAGGACCGGGGGATAAACCTGCTCAGAAAGGGGATCATCTACGGCATCGCCGGGGCAATCCTCAGCGAATGCCTGACGAGGAAGATAGAGGGCACGGCGATCTTGACTCCGGCGATGGCCACCATCCCCGACCCCGAGGGGGCCGCGGTTCTCATCGAAGCGCTGAACCGGTCTCACGGGCTCAAGATCGACACCTCAGAATTGATCGCAGGAGCCAACGAGATAAGGGAGAAGCTGAGGGAGATTGCGGAGAACTACGAGAAGACCGCCAGCGTTGAGCCCGAGAAAATGTACGCCTGAACCGGGCCGATGCAATGGTTGTCAAAGATGACGATGGGCTGAGGATGCTGCTTAGCGTCAGGACAATCGCCGTGGTCGGGATGTCTAAAGATCCTTCCAAGTACGGGCACAAGGTCGGAGCTTACCTGAAAGGACACGGATATCGAATTGTCCCGGTCAACCCGGCGGCGGAGGAGATCCTGGGCGAAAAAAGCTACCCCAGTCTTCTGGATATTCCTGAGGAGATCCAGAGGGAGATAGAGCTGGTCGATATTTTCCGGCCCTCTCAGGACATTCCGCCGATCGTGAAGCAGGCGATCGAGCTGAAGAGAAAGCACGGTAAGCTCAGGGGCATCTGGATGCAACTCGGCATAGTCAATGAAAGCGCGGCTGCCCTGGCGGAAAAAGCCGGGCTTGATGCTGTCATGGACCGATGTCTTATGATTGAGCACAAGCGGCTCCGGTCACCCACCGGCGGAACTAATTGAGACTCAGCGCCTGTGCCACCAAGTCGATCGAGTGCTGGAGGAAGGGGATCACGTCCTTGCCGTGGTAGGCCTTGTTGTGGCCTGGCAGGATCGCTTTGACCGTGCCCTGGTTCACCAGGTCAAGCAATAGATTGAGGGAGTTCATCTGTAGCTGCAGGCTGTCCTTGTCCGTGGCCAGCATCGTCATGTACTCAAGTTCATAGGTCAGGTCAAGCGGGCCCTGGTCGTCCTCCGCGTAGGCGAGGGTGGTATCGCCGCTGAAGAGAACCCTGCCCTTCGTGTCGAGGAAACTCAGGCTGCCGTAGGTGTGCCCCGGCGTTGGGATCACCTTCAGCCCAAACAGCGTCTCGCCACCGTAGAGTAGTCCGGTCGGGGTGTATCCGGTGTAGCTGAAGTCACTGGGTACCCCGGGGAAATTCATGCCCATCTGAATAAGATAGGCGTCGGCCGCGGAGGCATAAACCGGGACACCAGCTTCGAGGAAGTAATGCCCGGCGCCGGCGTGATCGGCGTGGCCATGGGTCAGCAGCACTGCCAGGAGGGGCCGGTTGGGAAACCTTTTATCGATTTCCCTCATGAGGTCGGGATACAGGCTCTCGACGCCGCAGTCAACGAGGACGATTCCTTCACGGGCTCCAATGGCATAGACATTGACCTTGTAGAAAGATCCTGGAGGGGCACCTAGCTCAGGAGACAGCGTGACATATTCCTCAAACCTGGTCACCCCGCCCGGTTCTTGATGGACCTTTATTTCAAGAACTTTTGCTGGCTTTGCCTGAGCGAGTGCAGGAGACGACACCAGAAGGAGCGTGGCGAGGATCAAGATGGCGATGCCGCTTTTGAGAAGGAGGGTGTGCTTTGAGCCGCTTCTCGAGATGATCCTGGTCGACATCACCATCGAAATCCACCCATCGCTATATAAATCAATCTTTTCCGCTGTTGAGGTAGCGGTGGACCCGGGAAAAGGCCCCTGCATTTAATGAGGTGAAACCTTAATAATGGAGATTCCAGATTTTAAAACGGTCCCGCGGTAACTCAGCCTGGTTAGAGTGGTCGGCTGTAGACCCAGGCCGCGCTGAAACCGACAGAATCGGAGAGATTCCGGTAAATGTCGGGAGTTCAAACGCGGTTAAGCCGCTGAAACTCTCCCCCGCGGGACCACGAAACTTTTAAAAACTGAAACACAACAATGATGATGGTTGGCGGCCACAGCGGCGAGGAAATACCCGGTCTCGTCAGATCCCGGAAGTCAAGCTCGCCTGCGTGTCGGGCGGTACTTTTGTGCGCAAGCCAAAGGGAAACCCGATTCGCTGCCAACCATTTAACGACCATTGCATTTCTTGGTTCCTTCAACTGTCGCGCCCCTCTGCAAAAACAGGGGAATAGCTCATGGCAAAACCAGAGCCCGTGGGGAGACAATGCGTGGGGTCTGTTCCTGAGATAATGACGGTTGAAGTTATCGCCTGACGCCATTCGGGTTTGCCGGGCAGTTAAAAAATAATGGGTGAAAAACAGAAGGTTGGAGAAGCATCATGCCGAAGATATTCACGGTCGGTTACGGGAGCCAGAAGTTTGAGGACTTTGTCGGTCTCCTCATGCGCCTCGGCGTGAAGCGCGTGATTGACGTCAGACGTTTCCCCACCTCCAAGTGGCCCGAGTTTGTGAAGGAGAGCCTGCAATCCAGTCTACCGGCCAGAGGGATCGATTACGTTCATCTGCAGGAACTGGGAGGATATCGGGGTGGCTATGAGAAGTACACGAGGACGAAAGAGTTCAGAAGCGGGCTGGAAAAACTGGTGAGGCTCGCGAGCGAGGACCTCTCCGCGATCATGTGCGTGGAGACCCATCCGAAAGCCTGTCACCGGCGCTTCGTGGCGGAAAGACTGAAAAAGCTCGGGTGGGAGGTGGTTCACATCGGCCGTAAGGGTGAGGTCCTGGATTATCCCAAGAAACCCGATTGAGGGAGGTGACCGCGTGGACGTTATCCGGGAGTTTGATCCCTGGCACGACCCCCTCTGCACCTGCCCCAGGAAATACGGGCTAAACCCCTACACGGGCTGCGAGCACGGGTGCCTCTACTGTTACATCACCTCCTACATCCCCCGGGCCTTCGAGTGCAGGCCGAAGCACAACCTGATCGCGAGAGTTGAGCGTGACCTTAAGCAGATTGACCGCAGCCGCCCCATAAGCATGTCGAACAGCTCCGATCCTTACCCGCCAATTGAAGCGAAGCTTGGGCTAACGCGCTCGTGCCTGAAGCTCCTCGCCCAGGAGAACTGTAAAGTGCAGGTGATAACGAAGTCGGACATCGTCGCGCGGGACCTTGACCTCTTCACGAAGATGCGGGCGGTTGTGAGCTTCACCGTGGTGACGCTTGACCAGGAGCTCAGCCGGATGCTGGAGCCAAACGCGCCCCCGCCTGAGCGAAGGCTGGAGGCCATGAAGCGTCTCGCTGCTGCCGGGGTTCCGGTCTGTTTGAGACTGGATCCGGTAATCCCTTTCCTGAACGACAGTGGGTTTACAAATTTGGTCAGGGCAGCGGCCGAACATGGCGCCAAGCACGTAACGTCCTCCACCTTCAAGCCGAGGCCCGACAGCTGGCGGCGCATGCAGAGCGCTTTTCCCGAGGTCGCTGCCCGGTTGCGGCCACTGTATTTCGAGCGCGGGCAACGGCATCACAATAGCTGGTACCTGCCCCGTGAACTCAGGCAGAAGCTGATGGGCGATATCAAGCGTGCGTGCGAAGAGGCGGGGCTCACCTTTGCCTCATGCCGGGAAGGGTTGGCCGGGATGAACTCCGGTGCGAGCTGCGATGGGAGTCACCTCATTGGTTAATGAACTGCCATCGCGTTATGGAGCCGTTCTTAATTTCAAAACGACTAAGGTTTCGATAATTAATGTTCAAGAAGGGATTGCTTGGAGAAAAGCGGTTGGTTTCAGCCTTTGCTTTCAGTCGGCTCCAACACAGTCTTTTCTTAGAACGGTAACTAACAATATTGATGGGGATGATGGCCGTGGGGTGGAGAAAAGAGAGATGAGGCATTTCCCCCTTTGGTGGCTTGTTCACACCAAGGAAGAGAGGGAACAATTGAAGAGAAACATCGCTGAGTTGGGCATAAAAGAACCCATCAAGGTTTCCAAGATTGGTGGCATTATTGTCGATGGAAATTTGCGTTATGAGATTGCCCGGGAACTCGGGATTGAGGTTTCATTTACATACGCCCGCTTCGATGAGCTGTGTTATTATGCCCTGAGAAGCGCCAAGCGTTTGCTCAGGATCCTGAACCGGAAAGTGAAAGCTTGCCTCCACCAGCTTTAATAAATTTTTGCAGCCGTCCCCCGCTAAAGCCGTTTAGCTCCCTTAGCACGTGAGGTGAAAAGCCGCAACAACTCGCTTGGTCCTCGATAGTTCGTTGTAGTGTTCCACCGCCTTTTTAGTCGGTTCGGCGATCAGCTCGATGCCTTGGAGGCGGAGAAAATCCTCGGTTTCCTTCGGGATCTTCATGAGCCCAGCATAACCCGTGCCGACGATGAGCACCTTCGGCCTAGCTTTGACTATTTCAGCCAGATCTTCCTTAAGCAATTTGTGCCCCTCCTTCCTCCACCAATTTTCCTCGACGCGGCCCGGAAATATTATCAGGTCGGAGGAGTATTCCCGCCCATCGATGTTCATCCGGCCAAACTGGTAAGAAACTATTTTCATGACCATTGACCACCGCCTCCTCATGATGGACCGGCCGTTCCAAGTAAATTTAACGCAGGCGTGCCTATTGAATTTTGGTAAAAATGATACTGGTGTTTTGCGGCCCTCCAGCTTCGGGTAAGACGGAGATCGCCAAGAGGCTCGCCGAAAGGCTCAAGGGCTCCAGATTGATATCAACCGCCGAGTTCAGAAGAAAAAGGTACCGGCGCATTTCTGCTGAGGCGGAGAGGTGGGCGGGCAGGGTTGATTACCTCATTTTGGATGGCACTTTTCACAGGGAGGAATGGAGGAACAGCATCAAAACAATTGCCTTGAAGAGTGGGCAGGAAATCCTGACGGTATACCTCAAGTGCTCGTTGCAGACTTGCCTGAAACGGAATGAACTCCGGAAGGACAGAATAGAGGAAAAGGCCGTGCGCATCGTCCATGAGCAAATGGAGGAACCGATGGCCCCGGACATTGTGATCGACACGGAGACTTCAGGCATCGAAGAAGCTGTGGAAGGAATTTTGAGGGCCTTGGTTAAAAACAGGGGAAAACAACTTGAGGAAACACCAAGCCAAAACGTTCTGCCGGGCGAAAGGCACTAGTCTTCAGCTGCCATTTTTTAGAACCAGATGAACTTTTGCCTTCCCTAATTTGTTGACGATGGCATCGGCGATCGTCTGGGCGAGTGGGACGACTTCGCTCGCGCCTAGCCTCTTCACCTCCACCGCCTCCATCTCGTGCCTAACCAATGCTATCACGGAGGGGTTTATCCCCAATTCCTTTTTCAACTGACTGATGGCTTCAAGGGTTTGCCTGATTATGGTGAAATCCGGAACTGTCAGGATCACGACCTCCGCTTGAGAGATCCCGGCCTGCTTCAGCACCTCGGGCGACCTGAAGTCACCCCTGTGAGCATCGTGACCGGCAGTAAGTCTCAGCGCTTCCACTTTGCCAGCGTCCTTCTCGACCACCGCCACCGCCAGACCTCGCTCCCTGAGCCTGCTCGCGACCTCAAACCCGACATCGCCGCAGCCCAGAACCAAGGACAAACCCCGATTATTCTTGGCCGAGTTCCCTTCAGCCATCACCCTTTTGTGATCAGGAGCTGTCTTGTCGCCTTCACGGAAATCCTCAAGCCGTAGTTGCATCTAACCCCCTCCAATCGGAGCCCAGAAAGGTTTTTTATCAGGTGGCAGAATTCTCCCGCACATAATGCACTTGTCCATCCGCTTCCCCAACATATGGGCCGGATTTTTAAACTTTCGAAAAATGCAAAATAACCGGTTAACTGAACTGACGCTCCTCGTTGGTTGGAAGGCAGAAAAAGTTTAAACGTTAGAAGAAACCGAGTAGCACACGGGCCCTGGTGGTGTAGCCCGGTCTAACATGGAGCCCTGTCGAGGCTCCGCCCCGGGTTCAAATCCCGGCCAAGGAGCTTCACCTCCGCCGATGGGCGCCAGATTAGCCCAGGGCCCTCCTCATCTGTTCGGCGATTGCAATGCCTTTTTAAACCCCCACCGAAAGCAATATTTAAGCGAAACACAACATCTTGAAGGACGATTTTGGTGTTGGTATGGAGATAGAAATCAGAAAACTCGATGGCAACGAGATGGAGTTCGTGCTTTCCGGTGCCAACCCTGCCTTCGCTAACTCCATCCGCCGGGCAGCTTTACGCGACGTCCCCATCATGGCAATCGATGAAGTGGAATTCAAGGTAAATGATTCTGCAATGTACGATGAAATCATCGCCCACAGGCTCGCCATGATTCCGCTGACGACCCCGGCAAAGGGCTATCAGCTGCCCAGCGAATGCGGCTGCCGGGAAGGCCGCTGCGAGAAGTGCTCCGTGGACCTGGAGCTTAAGGCCGAGGGTCCGGGAATGGTTTACAGCGAATCGCTGAAGCCATCTGACGATGAGGTGAGGCCGGTCAGCGGTTCCATACCGATCGTGAAACTTGAGAACGGGCAGAGGCTCGAGCTGGTGGCCATCGCCCGTCTGGGTTTCGGCAAGGATCACGCGAAATGGCAGCCGGGAATAGTTGCCTACAAATACATGCCCGTCCTGGAGTTCGATCCCAAGCTCTGCAATGCCTGCGGTGACTGCGTCAAGGCCTGCCCCAAGGGGATACTTGAAGTGGTTGAAAAAAGGGTCCGGGTCAAGGATCTAACGCAGTGCACCATGTGCAAGGCCTGTGTGGAATCCTGTTCGTCCGAGGCCGTCAGAGTCTCCGGGGATCCGTCCAAGTTCATCTTCAGGGTGGAATCGACGGGGACCCTCCCACCGGACCAGATCATTCTCAGGGCGATTGAATCCCTTCGGGAAAAATTTGAGGAATTCCCCAAGCTGGTCAAAAAGCTTTGATTTTTAAAACAGTGAGACAATAGTTCTGCTGGCGCGGGGGTTGCCAAGCCAGGTCAAAGGCGCCAGCTTGAGGGGCTGGTCTCTTAGGAGTTCGGGGGTTCAAATCCCCTCCCCCGCACCACACAAAAACTGATCATTGGGTCGAGCAGCATGAGGGGTCGTTTTTAAGTCTATCCCGTGTTGCCTGGAAACACCTCCACCCCATTCTAATCTTTCCCTTGGGGCCGCCGGAATCGATCCTGATCCCTGAGAAACTATTTTCTCCCAACCGGCATCACGTAAAGTGGCTTTTCGTTTTTCGGAGCACCCAGGACGGCCTGCACTTCATCGTCATAAAACGCCCCGACGGTGACGGTGCCTAGGCCCAAAGCGGTTGCTTGGAGACACACATTCTGGGCCGCGTGCCCCGCTTCCAGATGCACGTACCGAATTCCCCGGTCCCCGTACTTCACCGTTGTCCTCTCGTAGACGGCCAGGATGACGATGTCTGCGGCTGCCTCCCTCACCCACACCTGCCCCAGAGCCGCTGTGCACAGGTTCTCCCTCCTATCCCCAACCACCACCCTGATCAAGCTATGTTCCTGCGGCCGGTACTTGTAAACACCGGCCTCCAAGCCAGCTACCTCGCCGGCCACCAAGTAGACCTCAAGCGGATAGAGGCCACCGGCTGAGGGTGCAGTTCTGAACCCCCGGGGGTCGGTGATTCCCTGGGCGGCCCAGAGCAACTGTGAGATCTCCTCCAGCGTTAAAGGTTCACCCGTGTACTCCCTGACCGATCTCCTCTGCAGCAGTGCCTCCTCGAGGGAAACATCGCCGCGGTAACGCGGCTGCGGCAGCCCTATCACAGTTCCCTCCAGCTCCGGCAATTGTTCTGGCGCCTCTTCGCGGTAGAAGAACAGGTAGGCTGATGCCAGCACCAGCCCGGCGACACCTAGCACCACCAAGGAGACTCCAACCACTCTCCTGCTCATGATTTTCCCAATCTTCCCTTGTCGGGCGCGATTAATTAGCTGATTGCCGGGAAAAGCACGCTGAGGCCGCCTGACGCCCGGGGCTAAATGTTGCAACTTTTGAAACGAAAAACTAAATTTGTTTTTGGGTAAGGTCGAGATGATGATCAAAATTTTTAGACGGGATAAAAAGCAGCCTTACTGGTGGGAGAGAGGCAGGAAGACGAAATCCCGGAGCTGAGGCCATCCAACCGGTAAAGTCACTCCCCTTCCTCAGCGTTCTCCCCATTCGATCTTGCTGTTTTGAACTCCGACGCTGTTTCATTTGAACCAGAAGGAACCAAGCGCCTTGTTCTTGGCAAGAGTGGCGTAAGTCAGCTGCAGGTCCACGAGTGAAATCAACTCGTCCTTCACACCATCGCGCGATTGCAGGGTCGCTCGGAAGGCCTTTTTTATCCTCACGACTCCATCCCGCTCCAGATCTTGGAGACCCTTCTTCAACAGCTTCTCCTCTGGCTTTGGGGAACCATCGGCCGCGGATTTTAGCTGAAGCTCCTGGACGAGTTCTGACAGCCAGATGGCCCCGTGATAATGAACCAGGGCCCTAAGGGCATCCAGCTTGATGCGGGCCAAGCCCTCCTCCCCTTCCAGCGACACCAACCCTGAGATAACTTTCTTGAGGTCCGTTCCCATGGCCATCATTTTTGAGTTCTCGGGGCCGGGTTTAAGCTTACCCCCTTCAGGCCAGAAGCCAGGGATTTCCGATCCTGACCTTCTCCAGCCCCTCCTCGCGGCAGATCCTCAAATATCTCTCGGCGTCCTCCCTTCTGGTAAACGGCATGTCCTCCATGTGGTAGAGAGGATGGAAGGCCAGGAGGGAGTAGGGGATGGTTGGATCGAGATCAGCAATGAAGGAAGCCAGCGCCCTGATTTCTTCGTCGTCAACATAACCCGGCACGAGCAGGGTGCTGGCGCGAGCGAGCGGCACCTCGGGGCGCTCCCTATGGCGCCTTGCCAGCCAGCTGAAATTCTCATACGCCCTGCGGTGCTCAATTCCGGAAAGGGCGTAGAGGATTTCGGATGACCAGCACTTCAGGTCGGCCTTCACGCCGCCGCCGCTGCCCAGGGAAAGCTCGGTGAACCTCTCCAGGCTGCTGCGGTTCATGCTGAGGTTGGTCTCGAGACAGACCCGGAGGATGCGCCCCTCCCGCCGCGCCTTTTCCAACATCATCTCCGCCGAGGCGATCACAAAGGGCATCTGGCTGGAGGGGTCGCCGCCGAAATAACAGGCGCAGCCGACCCGTTCGTCAGCCCTTTCGGCGAGCTGGGCAGCGCTGATGGTCGGAGATCCCGCGGCGGTCAGCTCGTGGAAGCTGTAGTTCTGACAGAAGAGGCAGTTGTAGGTGCAGCTTCCCAAGAAGATGGAGAGGTTGTAATAGCCGATGTCGCCGCGAGGCGTCCGACACCACTTCGGGTAGCCCGCGCCGCTGGACCCAGCGCAGAAATCGGCGGGGACGCAGTTGGTGGGGAGCGGGTCGTAGTACCAGGAGAGTAACCCCCTCTCCGGCGTCCCAAACCTTCGCACCAATTTTTCCCCGGAATTTTCAACCAGGCCGCAGAAACCCTTTTCCCCCGGCGGTATCCTGCATTCGTTGCCGCAGTCATTGCACTTGAAGCCCTCCTTGTCCTGAGGAGGGTGGGGCGGCAGGCCGTGCTCCCGGCGAATCCTGGCGTGGGCGGCGGCAAGGTAGGGCCTGGCTTCGGTAAAGCGCTCCCGCACGCAGGTTGCGCAGACCTTCAGGGCCGCGGAGATGTCGTTTGCCTCCCGGCCGCAAATCTCACACCTGCTTTTGTAACCTCTCCTCCTGGACCAGAAAATGAATTCATCCATATCAACGGGCACCCAACACCAACAATCAGGTCTGACCCAGAGGGATAAATGACTTTGCCAGGCGGGCGGGGCCAAAAATGCTCCGGAAGGAAACAGCAAAGGCTAAAATAGGGAAACCCAACCTATCAGTGTGCAACCGAGGAGAGTTGTTGAATGTTTGATGCCAAAAAATTTGTTCGGGAAAAAGTTGCCTGGTTAAAAGAAACCATTGGAGAGGAAAAGGCCTTCGCCGCCGTTTCCGGAGGTGTCGACAGCACGGTGGCGGCGGTGCTGGGGCACATGGCCGTTGGGAAAAACCTCACGGCGGTATTCCTTGACGACGGGCTGATGCGGGAAGGAGAACCTCAACAGGTCTACAACAGGTTGAAGAAGCTCGGCCTGAATGCCAAGGTCTATCACCTGGGGGACGACTTCTTCAGCGCGCTGAAGGGGTTAACCGATCCCGAGGAAAAGCGAAAGGCCTTCCGGGATGTTTTCTACAGATCACTGGGCAAAATCTCACAGGAACTCGGCGCCAGCTTCATGATCCAGGGCACCATCGCGGCCGATGTGGTGGAGACCAAGGCCGGGGTGAAAACACAGCACAACGTTCTGGAGCAGATAAACGTTCACCCGCTGGAGAGGTACGGGCTGAGGATCCTCGAGCCGCTGAAGGACCTCTACAAACACGAGGTGAGGGCGGTCGCCAAGGCATTGGGAATGAAGCCCGAGGCGTTGAGGCGGCCCTTCCCTGGACCGGGACTTTCCATCAGAGTCATCGGTGAGGTGACCCCGGAAAGGGTGGAGCTGGTGCGGAGGGCCACCAGAGTGGTTGAGGAGGAAACGAAAAACATCCCCTGCTTCCAGGCCTTTGCGGTGCTGTTGCAGGACCGGGCCACCGGGGTGACCAAGGATCTCAAGAGAAAATACGGAGAAATCGTTGTCGTCCGGGCGGTGAGATCAAAGGACGCCATGACGGCGGAAGCGGTGGCGCTGCCCTGGAAGGTCCTGCGCCGGATCGACAAGAGGATAAGGGAAGAAAACCCGTCTGTCACCCACGTCCTTTATGACCTGACTGGTAAACCACCGGCGACCATAGAGTTCGAGTGAAGTGCCCTCAGGTGGATAAAGTGACCCGACTGCCCCTGCTCAAGGAAGCTCTAGAAAATGCCATCGTCGTCAAGATGGGGAAGTACGAGTATTTCGTGAACCCGACCCAGGGAGTCGCTCCGCCGCTTAAGCCCGAGCTCCTGAAGGAAATCGCACAGAGAATCGTGGAACTGGCCGATTTTAACGTTGACAGGATCGTGACCATCGAGGCCATGGGAATTCACGTTTCAGCGCTGGTCTCCACGATGACCAACGTGCCCATAATCATCGCCAGAAAGAAGAAGTTCAATCTGCCCGGGGAAATTGAGGTTGTGGTGAAAAGGAGCTACCGCAAAATTGCCGGAAAAGAGAAAGGGGAGAAGTTCTACATCAACTCCGTCAACAAGGGCGACCGGGTGATAATAATAGATGACGTCATGTCCACCGGCGGCACCGTCTCCGGAGTAATTCAGGGGCTGAAAAAGGTCGGCGTCATCGTGAAGGACGTGATCATCGTGATGAACCGGGGCAATGGTCCCGAGAGGGTGAAGAAGGAGACGGGACTGACGGTGAAGACTCTGGCCGATGTGGAGATCAAGAACGGAAAGGTTCACATCATCAGGATCGACTAGAGAAAATTATGCGGAGTTCACAGCTCCCTTCTTTCGTACTTTATCCTCAAGTTTCCGTTTTTATCCCATTCAAAGAGGGGAACGTTTCTCCTGAGCCTCTTGAACTTCTCCGCGAGCGCGTGCGAGATTATGGGCAGGGCTATCGTTGCGTCGGAGTAACACATCACCTTTTTCGCCCGAAGGTCAATCTTGCCCCAAGACTGGGCCTCCTCGAAGGTGCATCCGGAGAGACCGCCCCACATTGGTGCGTCCATTGATATCTGCAGGGCAAATTTGTGGCTCCGATCTCGTTTCGTCTGGTAGCCGGCAATCACCGCCGTCTGCTGGATGAAGTTCTTGGGCACCCCGCCCCCCACGTAGATCACCGAGGTGGTCCCGGCCACTTCAGTTATCCGCGAGCTCTCATCAACGTCCTTAAGGGAATCCAGGATGATGCGCCGGTTTCTCCGTCTGTTGGCGAACATGATGGAGAAGCCGAGGGAGCTGTCATTCAGGGCCGGGCAGAAGACGGGAACACCGCTTTGATAGGCACTCAGGATGATGGAGTCCTTCTCCGCCCCGTAGCTCTCCAGAAACTTGCCCAGCTCATAAATTATCTCGCGCGAGGAGTAGCGGTAGCCGTCCGAGAGCTGCGAGCAGAATTCCTTTTCTATCCAGAGGTCGGTCTTGTAGAACTCGGTCTCGTCGGCGAAGACATCGTAGATTCGATCCACGTAGTGCTTCCTCAGCTTCACGTCGTCGACCAGATGGCTCCCGACGTAGTGCTTCTTTCCCCTGGCCTCATAGAGGTCGTGGTAGAGGTTGGCCCCGGTGGAAACCAGAACATCGATCATCCGGCGCCTTATCAGGTAGGAGATTATCCGCCTCATTCCGGCCGGGACCATCGCCCCCGCCAGCCCCAGCCAGATCGTGTTCTGTTTTTCCCGGAGCATTCTCGCCCAGACATCGACGGCTTCACCCAGCTTTCTCCCCTGAAAACCGGTCGCCAGCAGCCCATCGGTGAGGCTGCTGATGCTGCGCCCGGGCTGTACCTCGAGGGGGTGGGTCGGGGTCTTCAGGAACTTTGATCGCATAAAATACAGTAGGATGGGTCAATTAATAGTTTTTCTGTCTTCACCTTCATCGTTGTGCCATAGCGGCGGTGCCCCATCAGATTTCCGGCTGCCAGATCTCGGGCTCAATTTTCTGTTCCACCTGTTTCTTGATGCTGCGCGCGATCTCGGTGCCAATGTAGGGGACGCGCGCCAGCTCCTGCTCGCTGGCCTTCTCGATGTCCGCAAGCTTCCGGTAGCCGGCCCGGAACAGGCTGCGACCGCGCACCCTTCCTATCCCGTGGAGCTGCACCAGTTCCAGCAGCTCCTCCCTGATGCCGTGTTTCACCCGCTGCTCCAGCTTTCTCAGCGGAGCCAGAGCCGCCCTGATCTTGAACAGACTGGCGATCTCGTGCGCCGAATAGAGCAACCACTTGGCCGTGTCGGCTGCCCTCCGGATATCTCCGGCACCGACGCCGAAGATCTCGTGGATCTGGTCCTCGCGCGTTTCGTTTATCCAAGCCTGAAGCATCTTTGCCGTCTTCAGCTCCGCCAGCAGGGTTTCAAACTTTTCGGGCTCGGCCTGCCCGTCCGGGATCTCCGTCAGCAGTTCCTCAGCGTGTTCTCGATAGAAGGATTCCAGATCCTCGTAATCATCCTGACGGAGATAGAGCAGCTCCATGTCAGGAGTGTGGCAGACCAGATGCAGGAGGCCGATCTCGGTCGGCTCCCTGGTGGCCACCCCCCTGAGGCCGTCGCGAAGTATCACCGCGGAAAGGGGATCGATGTACAGCATGGAGACCCGCCGCCCGAATTCGGTGGCGTGGAGCATTTTTCCCTCCTTCTTTATCATTTCCTCCCGCTCAAGAAAATCAAGCACCCGCTGAACCACCCGCTCCACATCGGCCACCCCGTACTGGTGGGCGAAGAAAGTTCCCGCCATGAAGTCGAGCAAGGCCGCGCTATCGCTCACATAGCCGGCCGCGATCGAGGAAAGGACGTGCGTTCTGAGAGCGGGCTCGGTTGCCAGTTTGGAGGTTATCCTCTCGGGCTCGGCCCTGATGAACCTCTCAAAAAGCGCCTCCACCTCATCCCGGCTTTTCGCAATCAACACCGCCTCACCGTACTTGTCATACTGGGGTCTGCCGGCCCTGCCCGCCATCTGATAAAACTCGAGCACCGGGATGAAGACCTGGCCGTAGGGCTCAACGTATCTCCTGTAGTCCCGGATGATCGTCCGGCGCGAGGGCAGGTTGACCCCCATGGCCAGGGTCGGGGTCGCACAGACGACCTTTATCAAGTTCTTCCGGAAAGCATCCTCGACCGCCTTTCTCTGGAGGTGGTGAAGGCCGGCATGGTGGAAGGCCGCGCCCTTGCGGATGCAGTCGGCCAGCTCGCGGCAGGTGCGGGTGGGCTCCCCCAGGGCCCCCTCGACAGCCTGAGCAACAGCGGCAAGCTTCTCCCTCTCCTCGGGGGACAGCATTGGTGCCACGTGCTTCGCGATCAATGCGGCGGCGGCCTGAGCGGAGCGGCGGGTGTTGACGAAAACCAGGGCCTGGCCGCCGTCCCTTACCGTGCTGTTCGTCAGCGCCGTGAGGTCATCCTCCGCCTTCACCTCCAGCTTCAGCCGGCTGCCGTCGTCAAATACTATCCTTTTGTTGTAGTACACGCCCTTCTTCAGCGGCACCGGGCGCCACTCGCTCCTCACCAGCTCAGCCTGAAGCCAGGCGGCGATCTCGTCGGAATTTTTCACCGTTGCCGAGAGGGCCAGGATCTGCGTGGACGGGTTGACCTGCCTGAGCCGGGCGGTTAGGACCTCCAGCGTCGGACCGCGGCCGGGGTCGTCGATCAGGTGGACCTCGTCCAGAACCACCACGGTGACCACATCGGCCAGCCACTTGGCACGGTGACGCAGCAGCGAGTCCACCTTTTCCGAAGTAGCTACCAGAATATCATAGTAGGCCAGTCTCGGGTCGGCGACATCGAAGTCTCCTGTGCTGATGCCGACCTTCACTCCCAGCGGCCCGTATTTCTCCTTAAAGTCATCGTACTTTTCACTGGCAAGGGCGCGCAGCGGCACTATGTAGAGGCACTTGCCCTTCTCCAGGAACACCGACTTGAGCATGCACAGCTCAGCGATGAGCGTCTTACCGGCGGCGGTGGGTATCGCCATCACCAGGTTTTTGCCGTCGAGGGCCCCCTTCTCCACGGCTTCCTGCTGGGGAGGATAAAGGCTGCGGATGCCCGCCCTCTCAAATATCTGCGAGAGCTGAGCTGGCAGCCCGTACCTCCCACATATTTCCGCGATATCCACGACAGCACCGTCAAGAAAATTAGCCCCCATGTAGATTAACCTTAGGGATAAGGGATGGATTCCTTCTCCATGGCCTGCCGCGAGATAATCAGGAAGATCCTGCAGGAGGGGACAGTCCGCCCTCCAGAATTGTCCCGGCTGAAAAATGAAGTCTGCCGCGAGTTCGGGCTGACCCGTCCACCGCGGAACTCGGAACTGCTCGCCGCCGCCACGGCCGAAGAGAGGGCCAAGCTTCTCGGGGCTCTCCAGCTCAAACCCGTGCGCTCAATCTCGGGAGTCACGGTGATCACCGTCATGCCCCAGCCATACCCCTGCCCGGCCGAGGAAACCTGCATCTACTGCCCCGGCGGTCCCGAGTACAACACGCCCAAGTCCTATACGGGCAGAGAGCCAGCGGCGGCCCGGGCGCTGCAACACCACTACGACCCCCGGGCTCAGGTCAGCAGCAGGATTGAGCAACTGCGCGCCATAGGTCACGAGGTGGACAAGGTTGAATTGATCATTTTTGGCGGGACTTTGACCTGCTACCCGCGGGACTACCTTGAATGGTTTGTCATCCAGTGTTTGAACGCCATCACGGGCTCAAAGGCCGCGACAATGGAGGAGGCGCAGCTGGCCGCGGAGAAGGCAGCCATCCGCATCAGCGACATCGCCCTGGAAACCAGGCCCGACTACTGCAAGGAGCCCGACGTGGACTTCCTGCTTGACCTCGGCGCGACCCGCGTGGAGCTGGGCGTGCAGACAGTCTACGACGACATCTACCGGCTGGTGAAGCGCGGGCACACTGTCGAGGATGTCGTTGAGGCCACCCGCATAGCCAAGGACTCGGGACTTGCCGTCGTCTACCACCTCATGCCCAACCTGCCCGGATCCAGCTACGAGCGCGACCTTGAGGCATTCCGGACAGTTTTCCATGACGAGAGGTTCAGGCCCGATGCCCTGAAAATTTATCCAACGCTGGTAATGCCGGGGACGGAGCTGTATGAAATGTGGCGGCGGGGGGATTACCAGCCCTACCCCCTGGAAAGGTTGGTTGAACTGATCGCCGAGGTGAAGAAGCTGGTCCCAAGGTGGGTCAGGATCCAGCGCATCCAGCGAGATATACCCGCCAACCTCGTGGCCGCGGGGGTCAGGCGCGGTGACCTGAGATCCCTGGTTCAGGGGAGGTTAAGGAAGGAAGGAAAAACCTGCCGGTGCATCAGGTGCCGCGAGGTCGGCCATGTTCAGTACAAGGAGGGGTTTGAGCCCCGCCCGGAGGATATCACGCTGCTCTCCGAGGAATATCGCGCCTCTAACGGTGACGAGGTTTTCCTTTCCTTTGAGGACGTTAGCCACGGTGTGCTGATCGGGCTGCTGAGGTTGAGAAATCCCTCGGAAAGAGCCCACCGGCCGGAGGTGAAACCAGGCAGCACCACCATTGTCCGGGAGCTGCACGTCTACGGCCCTCTCGTCCGCGTGGGCACCAAGGCCGGCCCAAGCCGGTGGCAGCACCGGGGCTGGGGGGAGCGCCTGCTGGAGGAGGCGGAAAGGGTCTCCCGGGAGAGCTTCGATGCCCGGAAGATTTTGGTTCTGGCCGGGGTTGGCACCCGGGAGTATTATCGGCGCTTGGGCTACGAGCGCGAGGGACCCTATATGTCCAAAAAAATCTGATTTTAAGCCATCTTTTTTGAAAAAGGGGATTTTTGGCAATTCAATCGCAAAATGGGGGGAAATAATGGCTCAGCTGGCATGAAGCTGGGGAAAGGGACCCATAGCAACGTTTAAAGGGTTCATTTGTTAGTAGCATTCGATATTATGGTAGAGGAGAATAATTCCTGGCAAAAAATACTGAGGGAGAGGTTAAGCCGGGAGGACCTCGAAAAGCTGCTGAAGATAGACAACCCGTCCCTTCACCGCTTTGTGGCCAAATACGTGGAGCACTGCAACCCGGACGATGTCTTTGTCAGCACCGGGACCCCGGAGGAGCTGAAGTTCATCAGGGAGGAGGCCATCAGAAGCGGTGAGGAGAGGAAGCTGGCGATCGAGGGACACACCGTCCACTTTGACGGGTATTATGACCAAGCCCGGGACAGGAAGAACACCAGGCTGCTCCTGCCCAAAGGTGTTGATCTCGGGCTGGGGGCTCTGGCCGCAGGAGAGAGCCTGGGCCAGCTGGAGAGGGAGGCCGGGCTGCAGGAAATTCACGCGCTCTTGAAGGACATCATGAGGGGCCACCGGCTCTACGTCCTGTTTTTCTGCCTCGGTCCCACCCACTCGGACTTCGCCATCCCCTGCCTGCAGTTGACCGACTCCCCCTACGTGGCCCACAGTGAAAACCTGCTCTACCGCCAGGGCTACTCCGAGTTCCTCAGGCTGGGCAGGGCCGCGAGATTCTTCAAGTTCGTCCACTCCGAGGGTGAACTGGTCAACGGGGTGAGCAAGAACATTGACAAGCGCAGGATCTACGTGGATCTCAGCGACGAGACCGTATACAGCGTCAACACCCAGTACGGTGGCAACACCATCGGGTTGAAGAAGCTCGCCATGCGGCTGGCGATAAAACGGGCCTCGGAGGAGGGCTGGCTGACCGAGCACATGTTCATCATGGGCGTCCATGGCCCCGGGGGGCGGCTGACCTACTTCACTGGGGCATTTCCTTCCCTCTGCGGCAAGACGTCCACCTCGATGATGAAAGGTGAAAAAATCGTCGGTGACGACATCGCCTACCTCAAGGTGAAGAACGGGGAGGTTCGCGCGGTAAATGTCGAGTACGGCATGTTCGGGATAATTCAGGGGGTGAACTCCAAGGATGACCCGATCCTCTGGAAAACCCTCCACAGCCCCGGGGAGATCATCTTCTCCAATGTGCTCGTCCTCGATGACGGCAGCGTCTACTGGATCGGGCATGATGGCGAGGTACCCAAGAGGGGGATCAACCACTCCGGGGAATGGTATCCGGGAAAGAAGGACGCCGAGGGCAACGAAATTCCCCCCTCCCACAAGAATGCCAGGCTCACCCTGAACATGGAGTTGCTGGAGAACCTCGACCCCAGGATAAACGACCCCGAAGGAGTCGAGGTCTCCGGGATAATTTACGGCGGTAGGGACTCGGACACCTGGGTTCCGGTGGAGGAAGCGTTCAACTGGGTTCACGGGATTGTGACCAAGGGGGCCTCACTGGAGTCGGAGGCCACCGCCGCCGTTCTGGGTAAGGAGGGGACCAGGGAGTTCAACCCCATGGCCAACCTGGATTTCCTCTCCATCCCGCTGGGGAAGTACATCGAGATCAACTTAAAATTCGGCGCCCAACTGGAGAGGCCCCCGAAGATCTTCTCGGTCAACTACTTCCTCAAGGAGGAGGGGAGATACCTCACCGACAAGCTCTACAAGGCGGTCTGGTTGAAGTGGATGGAGCTCCGCTGCCACAACGAGGTCAGGGCGAGGAAAACCCCGACCGGGCTCATCCCAATCTATGAGGATCTCAAGAGGCTCTTTAAGCAGGTGCTGGCCATCGACTATGCCAGGGAAGACTACCTGAAGCAGTTCAAGCTGAGGATACCGGAGCACCTGGCAAAGATAGACCGGATAATGCGGATTTACTCCACCAAGGTGCCCAACACCCCAAAGGAGGTCTTCGTGGAGCTGGAGAACCAGCGCCAGCGGTTGATGGAGGCCCGGAAGAGATACGGGGATTATGTCTCACCGGAGAATTTCGAGATCGTGGTCTGATCCTGTTTTCCCCTTTAGGACATCGTTTTATTGCTCGCTGCCAGAGTGGTTATGGTGCTTCCGTGGTCTCTGCAAGGCTCGGGGACGTGATGGTCGGAGATGGCCGCCCCACCGTGATCATCGGCGTGATTAACCTTGGCGACAGCTCCTTTTACCGCGGGTCGATTGTCCGGGGTCGCGATGACCTCGTCAAAAGGGCACGGGAGATGGTCGAGGAAGGTGCTGAGATCATCGACATCGGGGCCGTGGGCACCGGGCCGACATCGCGGCCGGTTCCGGAGCACAGGGAGCTGCAGGAGTTAATTCCGGCAATCAAGGCAGTCGCCAAGGAGATCTCCGCTCCAATCTCTGCCGACACTCAACGAGCGGTGGTGGCTGAGGCGGCGGCTGAGGCCGGGGCCTCGATAATCAATGATGTCAGCGGTTTCAAGGCCGACGCCCGTATGGCGGAGGTCGTCGCGAGCAGCGGCTGCTCGGCGATCCTCATGGCCGCCAGAAGATTGCCCGGTGATGTCTACCAGATCGGGGAGATCCAGGAGGCGCTGCGGTCAAGCCTGAAGATATGTCGCGAGCACGGCGTCCCGCTGAAGAAGGTGGTCGTGGACCCCGCCTTCGGGCAGTGGCCAGCGAGACTGGCGCGTCTGGGGCCGCGAGCGAGGCGGCGCCTTCGGGGCAGGGGCTACAGCCTCGCCACATTCTTCGACCTGAACATCCTGGCCAACCTGGAAAGGCTGAAGATCTCCCGGCCCATCTGTTTGAGCATATCGAGAAAGTCATCCATAGGAGATGTCCTCGGCCTTCCTGATCCGGAGGAAAGGCTTTACGGTTCACTCGCGGCGGCGGCCATAGCCGTGCTGAAGGGGGCTCACGCTTTGAGAACCCACGACCCGGTCGAGACTCTGCACGCGGCCCGGATCGCGGAGAGCATAAGGGATTTGCCGAGGTGAAAAGGTGGAGGTTTTAGGACTGAGCCTGCCTTTGGTTGAACCAGGGGATGACCTGCCCTCGCTGATACTGAAGGCCGCCGATCAGATCGGTGGGCTTCACGATGGAGATGTTGTGGTGGTGGCCTCCAAGGTGGTGGCGGTCGCGGCCGGAAGGATCAGGGAGCTGGCCAGGGTTCGCCCGTCAACAAAGGCGAGAAAAATGGCGAAAAGGAGCGGGCAGATCCCGGAGTTCGTTGAGCTGGTCCTGCGCGAGGCCGACCGGGTGCTGCGCGTCTGCCGCGGCGCAATTCTCACCATAAAGGACGGCATCATCTGCGCCAACGCCGGCGTTGACCTGTCCAACGCCCCCGCGGGTAAGGCGATACTGCTTCCCCGCCACCCGGACAAGGCCGCCGAATCATTAAGGCTGGCGCTCAGCTCCGGCTCCGGCGCCAGGGTGGGGGTGATAATCGCGGACAGCGTTGTTCATCCTCTGAGGCTCGGCACGGTGGGGCAGGCGATCGGCACCGCGGGCCTGGAGCCGGTGATCGATGTCCGCGGCAGGCCCGACCTCTACGGCAAGCCGCTGAAGATAACCTACCGCGCCATCGCCGACCAGCTGGCAAGCGCGGCGCAAGTGGTGATGGGTGAAGCGGGTGAGCGGATACCGGTGGCCGTGGTGCGGGAGGCTGAAGTTGAGCTGGTTGATAAACCCAGGACATCGCCGAAGATCCCGCCCCGCAGGTGCATCTACTTCGGTGGCCTGAAGCTCTGAAGGATGTTCGGTTTACTTTACAAACAGCCTAAGCTCCAGAGGAAAGTTGGCTTTTCGCCTCTGAGATCCTCGCCAGCCAGAGCCGGCAACGGAGATGATGTTGAAAGCATGCTAATATAGCTTATCAACAAGAGGTCATTGGAGCAGAGTGATGAGATAAAGGCGCGAGTGCCCAAGAAAATTGTTTGGTGGATTCTTGGTGGATTCTATTTCGTATACCAAACAGGAATTGAAAAAGGTTTTTAAAAGTTTTGAAAAACCAAAAATAGCTTTATATGGCGATATGAACGATTTGATTATTTTTTAAAGCGCGAAAAGATGAAAATAGCTAAAATTTTTCTTAAAAAAATCTTTTTATCAACAGTCTTTGGAAACTTTATAAATACCGCATCAAGCGAAAGTGAACGCGAATAATGGTGAAAAAATGAAGAAAGCAATTTCAATGCCGGCGGCGGGGAGGCTGTCGATAATCCGAATGCCAGCTGCCGGAGGATGTCAAGATTGGGCTCTTTCGCGGGTGATATAATGAAAACACGTGGCAGAAAATTTAGGGGCAGCGCATATTTGGCTGTCCCGTTTGTGCTGCTGGCCTTTGTCGCAACTGCCTCAACCGCGTTTGCAGCCACCGAATCAACTTCAAAGACAGCAATTTTCGCAAGGGTGACTTGGAAGGTCGTGAAACCGGGAGACGCCGTGGACTTCGATCTTCAGATAACCAACGGGGCAAGACTAGGTGAGGACCCAGTCGCCTACGACCTAAAAATATTGGATCTGCCTGAGGGGTGGCAGGAGAAGTTCTTTTACCAAGGCGAGCAGGTAAAATCCCTCACCTTGAAGCCCGGGGAATCTTTAACGGTAACGGTCGAAATCCTGACCGCTCCTAATTCAAGCTTGGGGATCTACCAGCTGACATTTATGGCGTATTCTTGGATGGCGGAATATGCCAGCACTCAATCACTGTCAGTCGAGTTGCGCGAGCCCATCCGTGAGATAAACTTGGTGGCAACGTTCCCGGGGATCGTGGCCCAAGTGGGGGAGACTGTTCAGCACTCAATTGTAATCCAGAACAGAGGAGAGTCAGGTGAGTCCCTGAGGTTGTCTGCCTTGGCCCCGGAGGGTTGGTCCACCAGATTTATCACCCAAGACAAAAGCGAGGTCTCCAGCGTCTACCTCGCGGCGGGACAATCGATAACGCTCGCATTGGAGACGGAAACTACAGATAACGCCACACCCGGGGAATACACTCTAACCGTGAGGGCATCGAGTGAAGACGGTGTGGTGAACGCCTTAATGGAGCTGATGATCGCTCTGAGGGAAAAGGAGAATGTCTCAGACTTTGATTTTGTGAGCAGATTTCCCGAAGTTACGGCCGAGGCGGGGAAATCCCTTACTTACCCCATCACCCTGAGAAACCTGAGCGCGAATGATCAGGAGATAATTCTATCTGTTGTGACGGCGCCTGAAAAATGGAAAACTGCGTTTAAATCTGGCGACACAGAAGTAACGAGGATCACCCTCAATCCCAGCCAGTCCCTTGATCTCATTTTCCAGGCTACCCCTCCAAGTGAGGTTTCCGTGGGGGATTATTCAATCGTGGTCGAGGCCGAGAGCGGGTCAACGGTCAAGCAAGTTGTTTTCAAGGCTAAGGTAGTTGGTCTTTACAAGCTCGATGTGCAGCCATCAACGCTCTACACCAGCGTTACCGCGGGCAACCCGTTGACGACCACGGTCAAGGTCACGAATTCTGGCCTGTCACCGGTCACGACTTTAAGCATCCAGGTCACCGCGCCCTCCGGCTGGGACGTTTCCTTTTCTCCAGCGAGGGCGCTCAGTCTGGATCCCAAAGATTCTTACAGCTTCACCGTCACTGCCGTACCGCCGTCAAACACCGTAGCAGGGGACTACCTGATTTCAGTCAAGGCGTTGAGCGACCAGTATGTGTCCGACGAAGTCCAGCTCAGGGTAACGGTTGAGGCTCCAACCTCTTGGGCCCTGGCAGGTGTCGTGGTTGCGGTCATAGCCGTTTCATTGCTGATATTCATCTTCAAGAAGTTTAGCAGGAGGTAGAAAATGCCGGAGCGAATAATCCAGACCAGTGGACTCACCAAGATATACGGGGAAGTAACTGCGGTGGACCAACTAAACCTCGAGGTTAACGAGGGAGAGATCTTTGGGTTCCTCGGGCCCAACGGGAGCGGTAAGACGACGACGATCCTGATGCTGATGGGGTTAACCACGCCTACTTCCGGCACAGGTAGAGTCGGAGGATATGACATCATTAAAAATTCGAGGGATGTGAGGAGGATAGCCGGCTGTCTTCCGGAGGCAGCGGGCTACTACGAGGACTTGACCGCAAAGGAGAATCTGGATTATTTCGGACAGCTCGCCGACCTACCGCGCGTTAAACGGGAAAAAAGGGTGAACGAGCTGCTGGAGTTCGTTGGCTTGGGCAAATGGAGGGATGTGAAGGTCGAGAAATTCTCCAGGGGCATGAAACAGCGCTTAGGCATTGCTCAAGCGTTGATTAAAGATCCCAAGATTATTTTCTTGGACGAGCCCACCATTGGTCTTGATCCTCAGGGGACGAAGGAAGTGCGCGATTTAATCCTTCGCCTGAACAGGGAGCAAAAGCTTACGGTCTTTCTTTCCTCGCACCTTCTTCACGAGGTGCAGCAGACATGCTCCAGAGTTGGGATCATACGCCAAGGTAAGTTGATCGCCACCGACACTATTGAGAACTTATCCCGCGGGATTGCCAAGGAAGAGGGGTACTGTGTGGAATTTGAACTGGACAAGGTTACGCGGAGGTTGATAGAAGAAATCAAAACTGTAAAAGGAGTGACGTCTGTTGAGGAGGAGGGTGGAAAGCTCCTTGTTTACATGGAAAGGGACAATAGGGCTGACGTTTCTCGGGCGATCACAAAGTATGGCGCGACAATATTGCTGATGAAGCCTAGGGAGTACACGCTTGAGGAGATATTTTTGAGATATTACAAGGGGGCAGGATGAAATGGCCGGGATGATGACGGTCTTTAGAAAGGAGCTGTCGGATCACCTAGGAAGCAAACGTTTTCTTATCTTGTTCGCAATCATAATTTTGCTCTCAACACTTTCTGCCTATCAGGGAGCGGACTACATCAAAAACAACCCCGATGCAGGATTTCTCGCCATCTTCTCCGGAGGGAGATTGGCTTTTTCTTTCATTTCACTGATGGTCTATTTCGGTCCGCTCGTAGGTCTGGCCCTCGGCTTCGACTCAATAAACAAGGAGAGGACGAGTGGCAGCCTGTCTGTGCTTCTCACCTACCCGATATTCAGGGACTCGGTGTTCAACGGCAAATTCCTTGCCGGCGTCGCTGCCATCGCGTCGCTTGTTGGAGGCACCATCGTCATCATGTGCGGCGTTGCCACCCCTCTGCTTGGGTTTGGCCCCACACTTGAGCAGATGGTGTCAATAGTCGCGCTGACGCTTCTGACCATCCTCTACTTGGCCTTCTGGCTAAGCCTAGGTCTCCTGTTTTCGGTGCTCGCCAAAAAAACGTCAACATCAATGCTCGCGTCGATAGCGACATGGCTGTTCTCAGTCATGATCGTCTCCGTAATTGCAGCCTTGGTCGCTAGCCTGATGGTGCCACTTCCCTTCCAGCCGCTTGGAGCACCTGAGAACTTTAGAGGCTTCGGACAGGCCACCCAGACTGAGGAATACCGTTCGCTGATGCAGGCGAGGTCGGAAATACAGACAAATATCGGCAGAATATCACCGTCAAACCTCTACAACGAAGCGGCATCCTCAATACTCGGGCTGAGGGCTTCGGCATTTTTCGTCGTCGGAGGTATGCAGCAGCAGATCAGACCTTCGCTGGCCCAAGGCATCGCTGCGAGCTGGCCGCAAGTGTTGGCGATATTTGTGGGCATGTTAGCCTGTTTTGTTATATCTTACCTGCGTTTCCTGAGGCTGGAGATAAGGCCGGGGGGATAAACCAAGCGCCAGAGCCCAGCCGCTAAAAATCACTGTGGATGCTGATTGCTACGCCATACTATCAGTTCACGAACTCGTCGGGCACGTTGAAGAGAACTGAGGTGAAAAGATCACGTTTGTGAAGATTGTTTTCACTTTCAACTCGCAGTGATTGTGGAAAAGCCAAGGCT
Organism: Candidatus Hadarchaeum yellowstonense; assembly: GCA_001515205.2. GTDB lineage: Archaea > Hadarchaeota > Hadarchaeia > Hadarchaeales > Hadarchaeaceae > Hadarchaeum > Hadarchaeum yellowstonense. Next base: position 6,358 of record LQMQ01000050.1, on the reverse strand, counting down.
TCGTGATCTTGACGATAGCCCAATGTAGCTCCCGGCTCCATCCTGTTTCTCGAACACGCTCGCTAGGGGTAGATTCTCATGTTTCTTGATGATAGAGGAGAAGAAACCTTACTCCGCGACAGTTCTGAGATCTGTCGGGTCTCATGAAAATGGTCAGCTCATTCAATCCGGGATAGATTCAGGGCCCTGAAAGCAAGTAACAAGTTCGTTATGAATAATTTGTCAAAGGCCATACTTCAATAGCATCCCTCGGATCCATCACAATAATGCAAAGACAGACCATAGGTTTTTCAATGTTAAAGCGGGGGATGTGCTGGGATAGCCAAGCAGTCAAGAAAGCGGGATGCAGGCCCGTTATTCGTCGGTTCAAATCCGACGCTTGCTTCGAATTTAGTATAAACGCCTAAATGACCGGAGCTCCTTGTTCATTTAGGGGGCTCTGATTTGTGAGCGGCAAAATTACAGGTTACAGCATGGTCAAGGAGGAAAACGCCCGCCAAAGAAAACCCAAACCCACTGTTGACCCGGAGGAAATTTTATTTTTACCGACCGAAGAGGTGTTAGCCCGATTAGGAACCTCTCAATCGGGCCTCACATCTGAGGAGGCAAAAAAGCGACTTGAAATCTATGGCTACAACGAGTTCGCCAAGAAGAGAAGGACGGCTCTAGTCGCATTCCTTTCCCAATTTAAGAGCCCGCTTGTGATCATACTTCTTGTCGCCGGGGTGATCTCGGCTTTTTTAGGGGAGTTAGTGAACGCCATCATAATATCGGTGATAGTGCTTCTGAGTACCTTCCTCCTTTTTTACCAAGAATCACGGGCCGAAAAGGCCGCGGAGATGCTAAGGAGAAGAGTGACAACCACGGCTACCGTCCTCAGGGATGGAGAAAAGAAAGAGATGGACCTCCGCGAGATCGTCCCGGGCGATATCATCCATCTTTCGGCCGGTGATATCGTCCCAGCAGACGCTAGGATCATCAGTGCGAAAGATCTGTTCGTCAATCAGTCGGCGCTCACCGGAGAATCTCTGCCGGTTGAAAAAACATCTGATCCTCTCGCAACGAGGGAAGCCTCGATCACCGAATGGAACAACTATCTCTTCCTTGGGACATCCGTAGTCAGCGGCACGGCAACGGCCGTCGTTGTCAACACCGGGAACCTCACCGAGTACGGAAAGATCGCGAAGAGGCTCGTCGAAAGGGCTCCCGAAACAGAGTTTGAGAGGGGGCTCAGGAGATTCGGTTTTCTGATGGTGGAGGTCACTTTCCTGCTGGTTATCTTCGTTTTTCTGATTAACGCCCTTTACAAGCGCGACGTGCTGGAATCTCTGCTATTTTCCGTGGCCTTAGCCGTGGGCCTGACGCCTGAACTCCTGCCGATGATAATCACGTTGACCCTTTCAAAAGGAGCGATAGCGATGTCCAAGAAAGGTGTCATAGTGAAGCGCCTGTCATCCATCCAGAACCTCGGGAGCATGGATGTCCTGTGCACAGACAAGACCGGCACGCTGACGGAGAACAGGATAAAGCTAGTTTTACATGTGAATCCGGAGGGCAGGGAAGACGACAGGGTGCTCCTCTTTTCGTTCCTCAACAGCCTCTATCAGACCGGGCTAAAGAGTCCGCTCGATGAGGCGATACTTAAGCACGAAGAGATCGATGTAAAAGGTTATCAGAAAATAGATGAAATCCCATTCGACTTCGAGAGGAAGCGGGTATCGGTCGTGGTCGAACGCGATGGTCAGCGAATCCTGATATCAAAAGGAGCCCCAGAACAAATATTGGCAACATGCTCCCATTGTGAATTAAGTGAAGGAACAGTCGAGCTGAGCAGAGAGCTGCGCGACAGGGTACAGCAAAAATACTATGACCTCAGCTCCGAGGGATTCAGGGTCCTGGGGATTTCTTACAAGATGGTCGGGGAAAAACGGGTGTACTCGATAAACGATGAGAGTGGGGGGATGGTTTTCCTAGGATTTGTGGCGTTCGTCGACCCCCCAAAGGAAACAGCCAGAGAGGCCATCCAACTATTGAGAAAAAACGGGGTGGATCTGAAAATCATCACCGGCGACAACGAAATCGTCACCAGAAAGGTATGCGAGTACCTGAACTTCGAAATTAGTGGGATCGTTCTTGGGAACGAGATCGAGCAGATGCAGGACGACGCTCTGATAAGAGTCGTCGAGAGGGCCAATGTCTTTGCAAGGGTCACCCCGGCCCAGAAAGACAGGATAATACTTGCGCTTAAGAAAAACGGCCACGTCGTCGGCTTTTTGGGGGACGGAATCAACGACGCACCTCCCCTGAAGACATCCGATGTGGGCATATCCGTGGAAAATGCTGTGGATGTTGCCAAGGAGTCAGCGGACATCATCCTCCTGCAGACGGATCTCAAGGTGTTGAACGATGGTGTGATTGAGGGGCGGAAGGCCTTCGGAAACGCGATGAAGTACATAATGATGGGGACGAGCTCGAACTTCGGCAACATGTTCAGCGCGGCCGGTGCCTCCCTTTTCCTGCCCTTCCTGCCTATGCTTCCGACGCAAATACTCCTCAACAACTTGCTCTACGACCTCTCAGAGTTTGCCCTACCCACTGACAACGTTGATCCAGAGTACATCGAAAAGCCCAAGAAGATGAACGTTTCCTTCATAAGAAAATTCATGCTCATCATGGGTCCGGTGAGTTCCGTTTTCGATTTCCTGACTTTCTTCCTCATGATACTGGTCTTCAGCGCGATCGAGCCTATATTTCAAACGGCTTGGTTCATAGAATCCCTGTTCACACAGACCTTGGTGGTATTTGTCATAAGGACAAGGATGTCGCCCTTCAAGAGCAGGCCGAGCAAGACCCTCTTTTTAAGCAGCGCTGGCATCTTGGCGGTGACACTGCTGGTGCCCCTCACCCCGTTAGGCAAGCTTTTCGGGTTCGTGGAGCCCCCCTTGCTCTTCTACCCATTCTTGGTCTGCATTGTTGTAGCCTACTTGGCCCTGGCCGAAATAGTGAAAAGGTGGTTCTACCGGAAGTACTATTCCCTCCTGGAACAGGTCTCCGCTCCTGTGGAGGCCACGCCGTACATGAGCAGGGCCACGATTTTAATCCAAGACATGGTCGCCGTCATCGCTCTTCGTCCAGAAAGCGAGGTGACCATAGACTCTCTGGTGGATGATTTGAAGAGCGGCGTGAGTTACCCCATCGAGCCGGAGCTTATTGTCCAAGGGCTTAACCATTTGCGACGTGCGGGAGTTGTCCGCGTAGACTGGCGCAAAAGGCTGGTCACGCGTCAAGAGGCAATGAAAGACTACGTGACAAAATACGTGGTTGGGGGACCAATGTGGCCCAAAATCTCGCAAAATTGGAATCGCATGGGCCGTTTGATTCTGTCAAAATATAAGGGGATTAACCCGGACCTTCAAGGTGTTCTTGATCTTGGGTCCTGAGGACAGACCATTATTGGCCTTCCTCGCCAGCTACAACCCCAGCTTTCTGAATACCCAGTACTTTGGGAAATCGATGGCCAGCGTGAACAGCGAAGAGAAGGCCAAAACAAAGGCGACCTGCAGCGCCGTGACCGGTGGAACGACTAAACCACAGACGCCCAAAAATGCAAAGCCAACGATTGCGCCAACGCTGGAGAGGAGGAGTGCCCTGCCCGGCCTTGAGTTCCAGAAGCGTCCCCTCTCCCTAACGATGAAGACCCTGAAAAGACTGCTGAAGACAAGGGCCAGCATGGCGAAGGTTTGCAGGGTGGCCAGCGGCATGTGGAAGTAATGGATGCCGACAAAAATTACGACAGCGCCCTCAACCACAAGCAGAAGTCCCACGACAAGGGCGGCAAGGGTGATGTTCTTAACGTTCCACAGGTTTGGCCTCGTCGTGCTCTTCGAGTTGTCCGTCGCCAGCGACATCGTCACAAAGTCATTTGCGAATATCAGCAGGACCATCCCTATTGGAGCGAGCAACAAGTCACGCAACCAGAAGAAACCGAGGACAAGCAGCCCCACGAACTGAATCACCTTACTGACCTTGTTCAGCACCCAGGTGAGCATGCGCTGGTAGATCTGCCTGCTGGTCTTTACCGCATCGATGATTCCCCTCATCCCCGGCTCGGTCAGGACGATGCTCGCCGAAGCCTTGGCAACATCGGTGGAGTTGCTCACCGCTATTCCGATTTCAGCCTGCTTCAGTGCGGGGGCATCGTTGACCCCGTCACCGGTCATCCCCACGATGTAGCCCTTGGACTGGAGAAGTTTGACGATCAGGTACTTGTCCTCCGGATATATCTCGGCAAAACCATCGTTCTCCTCCACTATCCTCAGTTGCTCCTCCTCATTCCTTCCCTTCAGATCAGGCATCCGGACAATCCTGTCCCCAAGGGAAACCTGCCGGGCAATTTCCTTGGCTATGGTCACGTTGTCTCCGGTAAGCATCTTTACCGCTATGCCCAGCTCCTTCAGCTCCTCAACGATTTCTTTAGAATCTGGCCTTGGGGGGTCAGCTAGGGCCAGAAGCCCCACCAGCTGAAGATCGTTGAGGTTGCTCCCCTTGGATCGGGCCACGGCAAGAGTCCTGTAGCCCTTTGAGGACTGATCAATCACGATCCGGTCAATCCTCTCGTTGAACTCCGCTTCCGTCATTTGACACAGTGCTGCGACCACCCGCGGGGCACCCTTGACGACCTTGAACCGCTGCCCTCCATGCTCGACTATTGCCTCCGACCTCTTCGTCGTCGGGTCAAAAGGTGTGAAAGAGACCGGCACGTAATCAGAGACTCCAACGCCGGTTGACCTTGCCCGTTCGATAATGGCGAGGTCCATTGGATCCCCGGTTTCAACGCTGGAGGCCAAGCTCGCCATCAGCACAACATCTTCCTTTTCAAAACCCGAAAAGGGAATAGATTCCACGACTGAAAGTTTGTTCTGAGTTATAGTCCCTGTCTTGTCAAGGCAGAGGACTTGCATCGAGGCTGCATCCTCTATCGCGCTCAGCTTGGTGACCAGGACATTTTTCTTTGATAGCTCTATCGCGCCGGTAGCCAGCACCACAGCGAAAACGGCGGGCAGCGCCACGGGGATTGCCCCCATGAGGAAAACTAGAGCAAATGTCAGCATCGTCATGGCATCCATGTGCAGCAGAAAGGCATAAGCGAGAACCAAGATCAAAGCGGCCATGCTGACGTAAAGACTGTATCTCACAACGGCCATCATTATCTGCTGCTGGTGTGACTTTGGCCGGGCAATCCTCACCAGTTCAGCGGTCTTACCAAAGTAGGTGTTTTTCCCGGTGCTCACGACCACGCATTTGGCTTCCCCGCGTTTCACGATGGAGCTCGAATAAACGATATCTGACTTACGACGTTCCACAGGCAGGGACTCACCTGTCAGTGCTGACTGGTCCACCAAAATCTCGGTTTCGCTGATTATCTTCGCATCAGCCGGCACAAGATCGCCGAGGCCAATTGCTATCACATCTCCCGGAACCAGCTCCCTCGCCGGGATCGTCACCCAGCTTCCGTCACGCAGAACTTTCGCCTTGACCGCCAATCGCTGCTTCAGCAGTTCCAACGCTTTTTGAGAGCCCCTGGAGTGCCAGGACCCTATCAACGCATTTATCGTGAGCAGGGAAAAAATCACCAGCAGTTCCAGATAATGAGCCGAGATGTATGAAATCAGCATCGTAAATTCCAACAGCCACGGCATAGGCCCCCAGTAGCGGGAGAGGAAGTCCACTGCGGGGCTTCTGCCTTTTTCCACCACTTCATTGAACCCGTATCTGGCCAACCTCTCGTTGACCTGAGCACTTGTCAGCCCGTTCACCGAGGTCTCCAATAGGCGAATCGTCTCCTCAACTGAGAGGTCCTTGAAATCTGGCGTCGCTGGCTTCAAGGGATAATTCCTCCGGACACTTTTAGTGCAGTATTACTGCAGATAAGTAAAACCGTTTTGTCTGTAAGTTTTCCCGGTTTAAACAACTGGTCGGCGGTTTCTTTCATTTTTCCTCGTCCGCCGCCGTGCTTGAATGCTCAGCTCTTTTTACTGGAGTCTTCGGCCCCAATGATGGTTACCAAGTGTGGTGGGCCCGCGGGTTTCTACCGTGAATTTGGGTTTAAGTCCCTATTTCAGAATCTGAAAATGCCCGCAGAACCAGAGAATTGAACTTTCCTCATTGTCCCATGTTATCGCATATAAATCGCTGTCGTATTTCAATGACGGAAAACCATGCAAAACGCCGAGATCGAACCCGGATGCGGACAACGGAAGGTGTCGCTGAGGCCGCTCAAACAATTCGCCGCCAAACTGCCGCCCTCGGCGCTGCTCCGAGAGATCCTGCTGACCGAGCCGGACGAGCTGGATTCACG
>LQMQ01000049.1 GCA_001515205.2 Candidatus Hadarchaeum yellowstonense | reverse complement strand
GTTCACACCTTGCCCAGGAACTGCTGCCCCTCGACCTCCTTCAGCTTCGCCGGCAGGTACTCGTTCACCACATAGGCCAGCCCGTACTTCGCGAACGCCTGCTGCTCCGCCTTCCTCCCGATCTCGAGCATCTTCTTGATCTCGTACTGCCAGAACTCGGTGTTGTACCTGGGATCCTTGAGCAGCTGCTTCAGGCGGGCGATGTCCAGCTCACGCAGCTTGTCCGTGGGCAGCTTGTAGTTGACGATGTCGCTGGCGGTGACGCCGATGTACTTGGCATCCGGGACGGCCAGCTCGTGGTTGATGTAGGCCAGGTTGGCGCTCCCGGAGATGATGACCATCCCAATGTGGTAGCCGAAGGGGTCGCCGTCGCAGTTGAGGTAGACGGGCAGCCCCAGCTCCTCGTTCGCCCTCTTCAGGAACCTCCGGGTGGCGCGGGCTGCCTGTCCCTTGAGCCCCACGATCAGGGCATCGAATTTCTTCCACGCCTCCTCCTGGATCAGCCGGTGATACATACCCATCGTCTCCACGGCGATGATCCTCTTTGCTTTGCACTTCACGAACTCAACATCATCGATCGTCGGCGGGATGGTGTAGCCGCCCCTGCCGGCTTTGGTGGCGTCAATGGTCACGTCACCCTCGCGAAACACGATCTGCCCGTAGACGGCGGCACCATCCTCCTCCGGGGTCAGCCCGAGGCTCTCCCGCTTCAGCCCGAAGGTCGCCTCCAGGTCCTCGATGATGGCGTCCGACTCGCTCTGGTCGTGGAAGGGGCCGACCTCCCAGCCCTCTGCCGTGTAGTACATTTCCCTGAGGGTGGCGAACTTGCCGCTCTCGATGAGCTCCCGGGCGAAGTCGGCCGTGCAGAGCAGCTGCGCGATCTTCTTGATCTGCTTCATGCTCCCAGCCGACCTGACGCCGTAATGTGGCCCGAGGACGAAGTAGCGGTTCTTTTTATCATAGATGATGTTGGAGGTGCTCCGCGACGGGATCTTGAGCTTCGGTGGCTGACCATTTTTGATGTCCTCCACTATCTTCATCCCCAGTTCAGCCAGGGCCTTCAGCGCCCTCTGCCGGTGCTTTATTTCCAGAGAGGTAGCTTCCCTAGTCATGTTCCACACCCGCGATCTTCTTCAGCAGGGGCTTGATGTCGGGTTCCTCGACCCCGGCCAGCCTTGCCGCCTTGCGGGCGACCACCGGGAGGAATTTCTCGAAGATGCCCGCCCTCTCCTGCCTCTCCTTTGCCTTGAGCCTGCGGTAGAGGAACTTCTTTAGTTCCCTTGCCGCCTCCATGATCGCCGTCCTGGTCTCGTTGATGATCTCGGGCTCATCCGCGATCGATTGTTTTCCTGCGGAAGTGTAAGGCACGTAGGCCGAGGAGATGTTGACGAACAGCGTCAGCGGGGCGTTGGTGATGTCCACCCCGTAGCGGCGCCAGTCGATGCTGCGCGCGGCGGCGGTGATGGCGCAGCCACCTTGGTCGAAGATGAGCGGTGCCCGGTTGGCGAACCTGATGAGGTCCATTCCCACCTCCCCCTCCATGGTCTCGTTGTCCCCCTTGCCCTCCGGAGCCTTTCCCGCGTTGCCCCCGTAGGCTATCCCGACCTCAACGATGAAGGGCAAACCACCCCGGTAGACCTTCGGCGGACGCGTGACCGTGTAGACAAAGTCCGGGTTCAGTATCTGGCGCATGCCGTTCTCCAGGTCTGCAGCCCCAATCGGCCTGAGCCCCGAAGTCGGCGGAGCCAGCAGCTTGACCTGCTTGAAGGCGGAGACGATTTTTTCGGCCTCTTCCCAGGTGAGTTCGGAGGGTTTCTTTTCCGGAGAAACACCGGCGAGCCGGCAGACCTCTTCGGCCTTCTGTTTGCTCACCCGCGAGAGTTCGGTCGACAACAGGCCGGAAACGGTTCTCGCCTTGGTGCGCTTGGCCAGCACCAGCAGGTCATCCGACATTATTCCCCAGGGGTGCAGCGGCATCGGCCTGGGCCTCTCCGGCACCTTGTTTACCGCGTTTTCGAAGACGGTGAGGGTGCCATCAGGCTCGACAAAGGTGATCTTTACGTGGGGATTGGCGATGGCGGTCATGCGCAGGTAGTTGAAGGGGCCGTAGCGGGAGCGCATGTAGGCGACCTCCTTAGCCTCTATCTCCACCCTGGTGCCCCGCCACTTTTCCTTGAACTTCTCCTTGTTCAAGATCTTGCCCTGGTTCCGGTCGACATCGATCATGACGTCTGCGCGGATCACCTCGCCGTTGCCGGTCGAGGTAATCACGGTTGTGGGCTTGCCTGAGGTGATCTGCCCGAACATCACGCAACCAGAAATTCCGATGCCCTGTTGCCCGCGCTGTTGCATTGCCCGGTGCAGCTTGGTCCCAGCCAGCATCTTACCGAAGACATCCGGGATGTACTGTTCCGGTATGCCTGAGGCGTTGTCCTCGATGATGACCTTGAAGTGCTCCGGCTCGTCGTTGACCCTCTTGATGATGACGTTGACCTTGGGCAGAATGCCGGCCTCCTCGGCCGCGTCTATGGCATTGGTCACAGCCTCGTGGACAATGGTCGTCAGCGAGCGGATCTTGCCCGTGTAGCCCAGCATCGCGGCGTTTCTGCGGAAGAACTCGCTGACGCTGTGTTCCCTGAATTCGGCGAAAATTTCGTCGGCAAGGCTCTTCATGGATCCATCACCAGGTCTTTCCTCCGCCGCCGGACATAAACGAGTTTGGCGGTGGGGTTAGCGAAACTATTTTCTCCATAGAAACCAGCCAAATCTTCGCCGCGCTTTCCCTCGCGAAGGACATCAGGTCATTTTCAATATCCGGCATGATTTATCAGCTCCCGGATCGCCTCGTCCATGGTGACTCTCCTGCCCTTTTTGATCTGTAGTTTTGACACCACCTCAAGAAGTTTCTTGTGCGTGGTGTCTTCTACCTTGAGAGTAACTTTACTCATCGTATTGCCATTAGTATTGTTACTATATATAGGTTCCCTGCTGTTTTGCCGCCAACAGGTTCTCCCGCGCTTCCCTCCGCTTACGTTCGAGGAACTTGTAGACGGTGGCGTGCTCCCGGCCGCTCAGCAGCATCTCGATGGCCTCGCGGGCCACGGCGATCTGTTCAGCGCTGCCGATCGCGGCAATGGTTTTGCCGTAGATCGATACGTAGGTATCGGTCAAGCGCTCGATTGTTTCTCTCGTCTTTCCCTTTTCCCCGATGACCCTGCCCCTGAGCCGGGAAATGGCGCGTTCGGAGTCACCGGCAAAATCGGTGATGTCCACGATCTCGAGGAACTGGTCGTCATCGAGCAGCCTGAAGGCCCGCTCAGAGCTGAAGCCGCGAGCGATTGCCTTGAGGACGTTTTCCGCCTTCAGCGCGCCGAGGGGATCATTTCCGGCCTCGACCTTCACGCAGCCAGTTTCACTGTCGAAGGTTAACTTGGTCGAGGTGCGCCGCTCGATCTCCCTTTTGATTTCGCCGTTAGACCCAATCGCGGCGCCGATTCTATCAATTGGTATTCTCACATACATCTTCATGCACCGAATAACATAACTTTTTCAGAATGTTGGCCGTGTGTTTAACCACCGACATTTTTACCCGCAGTTCTTTTCCCTGATTTAATTCCAACCGATGATGTCAAAAATCTTTTGGTGGTCTCGCCGGTTCCGGGTGAGGGTCGTTGTCCGGAATACAGCCAAGGGAAAGCCTTTATCTGGGAAAGGGTGAGTATATACGATGACGTTAGAATCAGACAAAAACTTGGGCGGCGTCGGGGCCCTGTTAATCGTCTTGTCGCCGATAGCGATGGCGGGAACTGGAATACTAGCAATAGTGGGCCTGATCCTCCTGTTAATTTCCCTGAAAGGAATGGCGCGACACTTTAAGGAGAGGAGAATAATCGACAACGCCCTTTACGGCGTGGTGTTGGCGGTTGTCGGCGTGGTGATATCGCTTGTGGTGATAATGGTGACGGCAATCGCAGCTTTGTCCCGTTATGGAGTTGACTTCCTTCGGCCGATGGACTGGGTTCGGATGGGTCAGATTTTTTCCCGAATGGCAAACTTTGGGGAAATGTGGTCGCTCTTTGGCGGCATAGCAGCGGCCATTGTTGTGCTTTTTGTCTTTCTCATCGTCGCTGTCATTTACTTCAGGAGAACATTGGTGACCTTGGCTGCGAAGACGGATGTCCAGTTGTTCAGCACCGCGGGATTGATAATGCTCGTGGGAGCCGTCTTGACCATTGTGGTCATCGGGCTTTTGCTGGTCTGGATTTCGTTCATCCTTCTTACGGTGGCTTTCTTCTCAATAAAGGCAAAATAGGTTAGCCGGATCCGGCGGCCCGGTCTCAGGCAATAATTTATCTCCCGGAATTTTCAGTAATCAGTGGGCCGGGGTAGCCAAGCCAGGTAAGGCGTACGCCTTGAGAGCGTATGGCCCATCGGGCCTCAGGGGTTCAAATCCCCTCCCCGGCGCCAGAAGCACGGTTGGCTTCAAGATGTTTTTCAACAGCCTTAAAAGCAAATGGCACTTTACTATTAAGAAATGCAAAAAGGGACAACTTTGGAAAGCCAGGCAGGTTTTGAAGGCCTGTCTCCCGAGGAGGCTGCCCGGAGGCTTGAGGCCGAGGGTTACAACGAGTTGCCTCGCGCCGAGGAGAGGGGAATCCTCAGGATAATCTTTGAGGTGATCAAGGAGCCAATGTTTTTGCTCCTGATCGCGATCGGCTCAATTTATCTGCTGCTCGGGGACATCGAGGAAGCGGCCATCCTGATGAGCTTTGTCTTCGTGATAATTGGAATAACCATCTACCAGGAAAGAAGGACGGAAAGGGCGTTGGAGGCCCTGAGGCACCTGTCCAGCCCGAGGACGCTGGTCATTCGCGGTGGAAGGATGCTGAGAATCCCCGGGAGGGAAGTTGTCCGGGGGGATCTGCTTCTCCTCAAGGAAGGAGACAGGGTGCCCGCTGACGGAGTGGTTTTGGATTCAATGCATCTTCTCGTCGATGAGTCCCTGCTCACGGGTGAGTCAGTTCCGGTGAGAAAGAGGCCGTGGGATGGCGTGGCCAAGATGGGCAGACCCGGAGGTGATGACCAGCCGTTTGTTTACTCCGGGACGCTGGTCGTCAAGGGGCATGGTTATGTCAGGGTCTTGGCCACCGGTTTGAACACCGAGATGGGAAAGATAGGCAGGGCGCTGGAGAGCCTTGGCCCGGAAGAGACCTCCCTGCAAAGGGAGACCAGAAAACTTGTTCGAAATATCGCCCTGCTCGGCTTGATCTTGAGCGCCATCGTGATCGTGGCCTATGGTCTCACCAAAGGTGACTGGCTGCACGGTTTTCTCGCCGGGCTGACGCTCGCGATGGCGGTGATACCGGAAGAGTTCCCGGTTGTTCTGACGGTTTTCCTTGCTCTCGGGGCCTGGCGGATATCCAAGAGCAGGGTGCTCACCCGCAGGGTGGCTTCCCTGGAAACCCTTGGCGCGGCAACGGTTCTCTGTGTCGATAAGACGGGCACTCTCACCCAGAATGAGATGATGTTGAAGAAGATGCTGGTGGATGATGAGTTTTACGATGTTGAGAAAGACGGGCCACTGCCGGAGAAGTTTCACGAGCTCCTAGAGTTCAGCGTTCTCGCCAGCGGGAAGGATGCTCTAGATCCGATGGAGAAAGCGATCAACCAGCTTTCGGACAAGCAACTCGCCAACACCGAGCATGTTCACCGCAACTGGAGCTTGGTCAAGGAGTACATCCTCTCGGAGAAGCTGCTAGCGATGTCGCAGGTATGGAGCTCTCCGGATGGGGAGGAATATGTGATTGCCGCGAAGGGAGCCCCTGAGGCCATCGCTGATCTCTGTCACTTGGAGGGGGAAAGATTAGCTGAGATCTCAAAGAAAGTTGCTGCGATGGCTGACGAGGGCTTGAGGGTAATTGGTGTGGCCAAGGCATACTTTAAAAAAGTTGATCTGCCCGTCCAGCAGCACGATTTCAGGTTCGAGTTTCTGGGCTTGCTCGGTTTCAAGGACCCGGCCAGACCCGGAGTTGCTGAGGCGATAGAGGAGTGCCACCAGGCCGGCATCAGGGTGGTGATGATCACCGGCGATTATCCCGGAACGGCGCTGCACCTAGCTAGGGAAATCGGGCTGGACTCCGCTGGTAGTGTGGTGACCGGTCCTGAGCTGGAAAGGATGAGCGACGAGGGGCTCCGGGAGAAGGTGAGAGAGGTGAACATCTTTGCCCGGGTGACTCCAGAGCAGAAGCTGAGGATAGTGAATGCCTTCAAGGCCAACGGCGAGGTCGTGGCGATGACGGGAGACGGGATCAACGATGCCCCGGCGCTTAAGTCGGCAAACATTGGCGTCGCGATGGGAGGAAGGGGAACTGATGTGGCGCGGGAATCGGCCTCGCTCGTCCTCCTTGATGACGACTTTACTTCCATCGTCCGGGCCGTCAGAAACGGACGCCGGATTTACGACAACATCAAGAAGGCGATGATTTACATTTTCACCATCCACATACCGATCGCGGGAATAACTCTCATCCCGGTGCTGTTGAATATGCCGCTGGTTCTTCTGCCGGTCCACATAGCCTTTCTGGAACTCATCATTGATCCAGCTTGCTCGATTGTCTTCGAAGCCCAGCCGGAGGAACCGGATGTTATGTCCCGTCCGCCCCGGGATCCGAAGCTGAAGATGTTTAACCGGAAAACCTTGACCCTAGGCATACTTCAGGGGCTGGTGGTTCTCGCTGCGGTGCTTCTCATCTTCGTGTTCTCCTATTACCGCGGCCAGGGTGAAGCTGAGGCAAGGGCGCTCACCTACGTCACCCTCATCGTGGCCAACATCTGCCTGATCTTGACCAATCTCTCTTGGTCGAAGAGCATGCTGTCCTCCCTCCGCACCAGAAACATTCCCCTGTGGCTGGTTCTCGGGGGAACCCTGACCTTCATCTTTTTGATCTTGTATGTCCCGGTTCTCCGCGGCATTTTCAAGATGGCCTACCTGCACCCCGAGGACATCGTTTTTTGCTTTGCAGCGGGTGTCGCGAGCGTGCTCTGGTTTGAGGTACTGAAAGCGGTGAAGCCCCTCAAAAAAAGATTTTTATGCGTGGCCTAGCCGATTGATTTGTTTCAGTTCCCCTCGGCACCTATCTCCGCGAGGGATTCTGGTTGTCCACCAAGGCAGATATTTAATAAAGTAATCCGTTATCTTGGGGTAGCAACACTGGTTTTTGACGTGGTGGAGTTAATGAAAAAGTTTGAATGGATTGAGCACCCGAGCGACATAGGCTTCAGGGCCTATGGTTATGACCTGTCCGAGGCCTTCGAGAACGCGGCGCTCGCGCTGTTCGAGATCATGGTGGATACGGGTAAGGTTGAGCCGCGGCAACAGGTCGACGTTGAATTGGAGGCGGAGGATGAAGGAGCACTACTCTACGATTGGCTCGACAGGTTGATTTATCTCCATGATTCCAGAAATCTGGTTTTCTCCAAGTTTGCGGTGAAAATAGAGAGGACAGCTGGTGGTTTCAGGCTTTCGGGCCGGGCTTGGGGTGAGACCTTTGACCCCGCCAAGCATCCGGAGAGAACCGCGGTCAAGGCGATGACCTATCACCAGATGAAGATCGAACAGCGGGAAAGCGGCAGTTATGTCCAGGCTTTCGTTGACATTTGAATCTGCAACGACAAGGTTAATTTAACGAGTGAAGCACATTTAGCTGGGTGGAGTCATGGAGGAAGGTTCTGCAGCTGCTGGCGGTCCTTGGAAAGGGATGATAAGGAAGTTGGACGAGCTCAGGTGGGAGATCCCCCGGGAGTACCGGAGCTGGATGAGGGTCCCCGCCCGCATCTACGCGGATGAGGAGATGATCAAGGAGATGAGCAGGGATCTTACGCTGGAGCAGGCCGCCAACGTTTCCTCGCTGCAGGGAATCTACCGCTATTCCATCACGCTCCCCGACGGGCATCAGGGCTATGGTTTCCCCATCGGCGGGGTCGCGGCCACCGATGCCGAGACAGGGGTGGTCAGTCCGGGAGGGGTTGGCTATGACATCAACTGCGGCGTCCGTCTGCTGCGGACCGATCTCGATAAAGCCGAGGTTGTCCCCAGGCTTCGTGAGCTGGTGGAGGCGCTGTTTAGAAATGTCCCCTCCGGGCTGGGCAGCGAGGGCAAGGTCAAGGTCACACCGGCCCAGCTGGATCAGGTGCTGGAGTTAGGTGCAAAGTGGGCGGTTGAGAACGGATATGGCTGGGAGGAAGATCTCGAACGCCTGGAGGAAAGGGGAGGAATGTCCGGTGCCTCGGCCAAAGACGTTAGCATCGAGGCCAAGAAGAGGGGTTATCCTCAGCTGGGTAGTTTGGGCAGCGGTAACCACTTTCTCGAGGTTCAGACGGTGGATAAAATATTTGATCCTGAGGTGGCCAAGAGGTTCGGCATAGATCACGAGGGCCAGGTGATGGTGATGGTTCACACCGGCTCGCGCGGTCTGGGGCACCAGGTTTGCTCTGATTATCTGCGCAACATGGAAAGGGCGGTGAAAAAGTACAACATCTTTTTGCCGGACCGAGAGCTGGTGAACGTCCCGGTGAACTCTCCGGAGGGTCAGGCCTACCTCTCAGCGATGAGGTGTGCGGCCAATTTTGCTTGGGCCAACCGGCAGATGATAGTTCACTGGGTGAGGCAGTCCTTTGAGGAAGTTATGAAGAGGGACGCCGAAGCCTTGGGTCTGCACATCGTCTACGATGTTGCCCACAACATTGCCAAGATCGAGGAACATGAGGTGGATGGGGTAAGGAGGAAACTCTGTGTTCACCGCAAGGGAGCTACCAGGGCCTTCCCCGCTGGGCACCCCGAGGTGCCGGCGATATATCGCGATGTGGGTCAACCCGTCCTGATACCCGGCGACATGGGAACGGCTTCCTATGTGATGGTCGGCACGACACAGGGGTTCAAGGAGACTTTCGGCTCCACCGCTCACGGGGCCGGAAGGCACCTAAGCCGGACCGCGGCTTTAAAGCAGTTCCGCGGCGAGGAGGTCAAGCGCCGTCTGGAGTCCGAGGGCAGGGTTGTTAGAGCCGCCAAAATTTCAGTGATTGCGGAAGAGGCGCCTGAGGCCTACAAGGACATCGATAAAGTTGTTGACGTCACCCACCGGGCAGGCATAGCGAGGAAAGTGGCGAGGCTGGTGCCCCTTGGGGTTGCCAAAGGCTGATCGGGGATGCCTGCCAAGACGGAAATTTCAGTGCTGTTGCCAGCCTCGTTGGTGGCTGACACCTCCGACCTCCGCATGGTGACCATAAAGGTCGGCATGGTTGGCCGGGCTTTGGCGATATTCCGCGTTGAGAGGGTCTGCATCTACGACGACGAGGATCCTAATGTCGAGGATCAGGAGGAGCAAGCCAGGACCATCGAGTTGCTGTTGAGTTATCTTGAGACCCCGCAGTACCTGCGCAAGATCCTCTTCCCTCGTTCCAGAAAACTCAGATACGCCGGGTTGCTTTTCCCGTTGCGGACGCCGCACCACCCGCTGCAGAACGAGAGAAATAAAAAGGGAGACTACCGCGAGGGCGTCGTCATCGATTCTGGTGAGAGGAGCATTCTGGAGATAGGTTTGCCCAAGAAGGGGATATTCGACGGGAAGCTGCCCTTGAAGCAACGGTTGACGGTAAGGCTTGGGGACAGCGATGGAGATTTCATCCGTGTGGAACCTGTTTCTCGCCGAGAGATTTCGGAGTACTGGGGCTTCAAAATTTTACGGGCCCCGAGCCTCTCGGAGGGCTTAAAAGCAGTTAAATCTGATTACTACATTGGTACATCGCGGCGAGGGCAAAATTTATATGAAGCCGTGCAGGCGATAAAGAGTAGCGAGCCTCGCAGAGTGGCGGTAGCTTTCGGGGGCCCCTATGCCGGGCTCTTCGAGATATGCTGGCGTCAGGGCGTCGACGCGTCGGAGATGTTCGACGTCATTGTAAACGCGGTGCCGAACCAGGGCACGGCCACGGTTCGGACCGAGGAGGCGCTTCTAGCCACGCTCTCGCTGCTCAACGCGCTCATCGAGGGATAGAAAATGGGAAGGCGAAAACACCACCCGCGGCGTGGGTCGTTGGCCTACATGCCACGGGTGAGGGCCAAGAGACCGGTGGCCCGTGTGCGGGCCTGGCCAGCGGGAGCTAGGTTGGGGCTGCAGGGTTTTGCCGGCTACAAGGCGGGGATGATCAGCCTCTTCATGATTGACGACCGCAAGGGTTCGATGACCAAGGGGCAGGAGATCTGTGTCCCGGCCACGGTCATTGAAGCACCGCCGATGGTGATCTGCGCGGTCAGGCTTTACCAAGAAACCTCCAAGGGATTGAGGTCGGTTGGAGAGGTCTGGGCAAGTGAAGTTCCCAAAGATCTTTACCGCCGGATTACAAGGCCCAAGAAATACGATGCCCAAAAGGCCCTGGAGCAGGCCGAGTCCTTGATTAAGTCGGGCAAGGTTTCTGAAATCCGTGTTCTGGCCTGCACGCAGCCCCGGGCCGCCAGCGTGCCGAAGAAAAAACCAGACCTGGTCGAGATAAGGGTTGAAGGCAGCTCCGTTGAAGAGCGCTGGAACTATTCCAAGGGGATTCTGGGCAAACAGATCCGGCCGGCAGACGTTTTCAAGGAGGGAGATTTTGTCGATGTTCTGGCGATCACGAAGGGAAAGGGCTTCCAGGGCCCGGTAAAGCGCTGGGGTGTTAAGATTTTGCCCCGGAAGAGCGACGAGGGGCGCCGACAGGTCGGTACTCTGGGTCCCTGGTCTCCACCCAGGATTCTCTGGACGGTTCCCGCAGCCGGGCAGATGGGCTATCATCAACGCACCGACTTCAATAAAAGAATTTTAAAGATAGGCAACGACGGGAAGGAGGTCACGCCGAGCGGTGGCTTTCTCCGCTACGGGCCAGTTAAAGGGGATTTCATCGTTCTCGCCGGATCTGTTCCCGGCCCGACGAAGAGGTTGGTTCAGCTGAGGCACCCGGTGAGGCTTCAGCAAATGACCACCACCGCCCCCTCGATCACTTACATCAGCACAGCCTCGCAGCAGGGTGCATGATCATGAAGGTCCCCGTTTTTTCTCTTGATGCCAAGCCTGTTGAGGAAATAGAGCTTCCCGAGGTCTTCAACACCGAGATCAGGCCAGATGTCATCAGGCGGGCCGTGCTCGCCGCTCAGTCGGCCAGGATTCAGCCTTGGGGTCCGGATCCGATGGCGGGCAAGAGGACATCGGCCGAGACCTGGGGCAAGGGGTTCGGTGTTTCCCGGATCAGGAGGGTCAAGGGCACCAAACACCCCGCATCTGGGATGGGTGCCTTTGCGCCACACGCTGTCGGCGGCAGGAGAGCCCACCCCCCGAAGGTGGAAAAGAAAATTGAGGAAAGGATAAACAAAAAGGAGCGGCGCTTGGCGATAAGGTCGGCAATTGCGGCGTCGAAGGATAAAAGGCTTGTTGCCTCCAGAGGCCATAAGGTTGATGACATTCCAGTTCTCCCCATTGTCGTCACCGATGAACTGGAGAGCCTGAAGAGCACCGCAGATATTAAGATGACGTTGACCAAGCTGGGCTTGGGCAAAGAGCTCGAGAGGGCTTCGGAGGGCAGACGGGTGAGGGCCGGGGTGGGCAAGATGAGGGGCAGGAGATACAAGCGAGCAGTGGGGCCATTGATAGTGATAAGCCAGGACAGGGGAATAAGGCAGGGAGCCAGAAACTTGCCCGGCGTCAGCGTGGTCAGGGTCAATGAGTTGAACGCGGAGCTTTTGGCCCCCGGCGGCGTCCCGGGAAGATTGACCGTTTGGACCAGTTCCGCCGTCCAGAAACTTGCGGAGGGGTTGTTCTCATGAAGGATCCTCACTCAGTGATTCTTTATCCGCTGGCCACCGAGAAGGCAGTGAAGATGATAGAATCTGAGAACAAGCTGATCTTCGTCGTCGACAATGCCGCGACCAAGTCAGATATAAAGAAGGCAGTGGAGACGCTCTTCGAGGTCAAGGTGAGAAAGGTGTCGGTTGAGGTCACCCCTGATGGGAAAAAGCGCGCTTATGTGAAACTGGCTCCTGAATTTATGGCCGATGAGATAGCGGCCAAGCTGGGGATGATCTGATGGGAAAGCGCTTGAGGGCACAGAGAATAGGTGACGGCTCCCCCACTTACCGGGCAAAGAGCTGGAGAAGGCTGGGGGAAATTAAACTGCCTCCTCCGGAGAGAGCTGGCGAGGCTGTGGTAGTGGATATCCTCCATGATCCGGGAAGAAATGCCCCGGTGGCGAGGATAAGATACGGAGATGGGCAGGAGCGTCTCGTGCTGGCGCCGGAGGGGCTCAAGGTCGGCGACAGGGTGATGGCAGGTGTTTCCGCCGAGATAAAGCCGGGAAATGTCCTTACTTTGGCTGAGATACCGGAGGGAACGCCGATCTGCAACATAGAGTCCAAGCCCGGGGACGGAGGAAAATTTGTCAGAGCCGCTGGTTCCTATGCAATTTTAATAGGTCATGACGTTGGCCGTGTCAGCGTTCAGCTCCCCTCGGGCGAAATAAAGGAGATGGATCCTAGGTGCCGGGCCACGATCGGGGCCGTTGCCGGCGGGGGACGCTTGGAAAAGCCGCTGGTGAAAGCGGGCAAGCGCCATCACATCATGCTTGCTAAGGGCAAGCCCTATCCCCACACAAGGGCGGTGGCGATGAACATCGTTGACCATCCCTTTGGTGGGGGCAGGGGGAAGAACGCCGGCAGACCGAAGACGGTGGCTCGCGGTGCCCCACCCGGGCAAAAGGTAGGATTAATAGCGGCCAGAAGGACAGGTAAGAGGTGAAGCCATGCCGAAAAAGTTCACCTATCGCGGTTACACACTTGAGGAGCTACAGAAGCTGCCGCTGGACGATTTCGCTAAGCTTTTACCATCGCGCCAGCGCCGGTCGCTGCTGAGAGGGTTCACGCCGAAGCAGAAGAAGTTGATTGAGAAGATCAGGAAGGCGAGGATGTCGGGTAAGGACGCGCCGATCCGGACGCACTGCCGGGATATGGTGATAATTCCTGAAATGGTTGGCCTGAAGTTCGCCGTTCACAATGGGAAGGAGTTTTTGGTTGTGGAAGTGAAGCCGGAGATGATCGGGCATCGGCTGGGAGAGTTTGCCCTGACGAGAAAGAGGGTCATCCACGGAACCCCGGGAATTGGTG
Source organism: Candidatus Hadarchaeum yellowstonense (assembly GCA_001515205.2). Lineage (GTDB taxonomy): Archaea > Hadarchaeota > Hadarchaeia > Hadarchaeales > Hadarchaeaceae > Hadarchaeum > Hadarchaeum yellowstonense. The sequence continues at coordinate 28,698 of LQMQ01000049.1, read as the reverse complement.
CCACGAGAAGCTCCATGTATGTGCCTCTGAAGTGATGTCCATGCCAAAGTTCGGTTACTCCGTTAAGATAGAGGGTCCAGTTGCCAGGGCGCTGGGCAAGGAGAGGAGGATATCCCCCAAGCAGGCGATGGAGATTTGTCGGGCAATCAGGGGAATGAGCTTGAGCGCTGCCAAGGAATACTTAGAAGCCGTTCAGCAGAAGAAAGTAGCCGTGCCGATCCTGCGGCATCGCAAAAAGGTCGCCCATCGTGGTCCCAAGGGAAGCGGTCAGTATCCCGTGAAGGCGGCGCGTGAGATCCTCAAGGTGCTGAAGAATGCTGAGGCCAACGCGATTTACAAGGGGCTGGATGTGGAGAAGCTCCGGGTGGTCCACGCCAGCGCCTACAAGGGCACTTCGATACCGGGATACATTCCGCGGGCTTTTGGGCGTTCCTCGCCGGCTTTCTCACCGCTGACCAACATCGAAATAATTCTGAAGGGAGGATGAAAATGCCGGTGGAAAAGCACTTTATAAAACAGGGGCTCAAACGCGTCGAGCTAGAAACCTATCTTGAAAACGAGCTTTCCAAGGCCGGTTACGGCGGCGTGGACATAAAAAGAGTACTCACCGGCACCAGGGTCACCATTTACGTCGAGAGGCCAGGGATGGTGATCGGCAAAAAGGGCAAGAGCATCAAACAATTGACCGACGAATTGGAGCAAAAGTTCGGCTTGGAGAAGCCTCAAGTTGAGGTGGTGGAAATTCCCAAGCCAGAGCTCTCCGGACCGATCATGGCCAAACACATTGCCTTTGCCCTCGAGCGGGGCCTGAGCGTTCGCAGGGTGGGCCAGAGCATGGTCCGGACAATAATGGATGCCGGGGCCAGAGGTGTGGAGATCGTAATTTCAGGAAGGATCGCCGGGGAAAGATCGAAGCGCATGAGATTTTATGAGGGATATCTGAGCAAGGCGGGGGAGCCGGCTGAGAAGCTGGTTAGTCACGGACAGGCGGTGGCAAAGCTGAAGCCGGGGATCGTGGGGATAAAGGTCAGCATAATGCCTCCGGATGTTCCCTTGCCGGGTGAGATAAAAATCGCGGAGCCGGGTGAGTCCAAGGAACAACCGGCGGCTGAGAAAGTCGAGGCGGCTGAAAAGGCCGAGAAGGAAGCCGAAAAAGCTGAGAAGGCTCCGGAAAAGGGTGATGATGATGGCAAAGCTCAGACCTGAGGAAATAAGAGCGATGAACCCAGATGAAATGATGCAGAAGCTCAGGGAGCTGCGGTCAGAACTCGCCAGGGCTAGGGCCACGGCAGCCGCGGGTGGTTCTCTGGAAAATCCGGCGAGGATAAGGGAACTCAAGCGGGCGATCGCCAGAATACTCACCATTATAAGGGAAAAACAGAGAGGAGGTGGATGAGCACTGCAAGAGATATGTAAGGTTTGTGGTTTGCCCAAGGAGCTATGCGTCTGCGAGGAGATAGCCCGGGAACAGCAACGAATAAACGTATATGTGATCAAGCGAAAGTTTGGCAAGGTCGTCACGGTCATAGAGGGACTCGATGAGAAGCAGGTCAGCATAAAGGACCTCACCAAAAAACTGAAATCAGAGCTTGCCTGTGGCGGAACCTGGAAGGACGGACGCATCGAGCTGCAGGGGCACCACGAACAACGAGTGAAGGAAGTGCTCGTGAGTCTTGGGTTTAGTCCCGAGATGATAAATATGAGGTAGGTGGCGTTATGCCGTTGACAAAAAGGAACATCATGCGGCACGAGCTTATTGGGCTCGAGGCACAGGTCGTGAGTAGCTCTGACCCCACGCTTCTTGGTGTTTACGGCAAGATATTGGATGAGACGCGTGACATGCTGGTGATTGAACATCTTTCGGCGGCGAAGATAGTTCCCAAGGAAGGGTCTTCCTTTGAGATAAAGCTGCCCGACGGTGAAAAGGTGGTCGTCGAGGGAAAGAAGCTGGTCGGTCGTCCCGAGGAGCGGATCAGGAGGAAGAGGTGAATTTGATGGTCGGAATGGAAATTGAACCACCCAAGGAGAAGTGTTCTGATCCCAAGTGTCCCTTCCACGGCAACCTTTCGGTGAGGGGAAGGGCCTTTGAGGGAGTGGTGGTCAGCGACAAGATGGCCAAGACGGTCACGGTGGAACTTGAGGGCCTGCGCTACATAGCCAAGTATGAAAGGTACGAGAGGAGGACCTCAAAGTATCACGCTCATAACCCACCTTGCATCGCGGCAAAGGTGGGGGATAGAGTGAAGATCATGGAGTGCCGGCGGCTGAGCAAGACGAAAGCTTTTGTGGTGGTTCAGAAGTTGGGGTGATGACTTGGGAAAGAAAGGAGCAGGTACAGCGATAGGTGTAAGTGCGGTGACCCCTGTCCGTGCGCTTCCCGTGGGGGCGAGGCTGGTTGTTACTGATAACACTGGAGCCAGGGAGATCCAGATAATAAGCGTCATGGGCTACAAGGGTAGACACAGAGCGATGAGCAAGGCAGGTGTGGGCGACAGGGTAGTGGCTTCAGTGAAAAAGGGAATACCGGAGCTCCGAAAGCAGCTGGTTCAAGCGGTGGTGGTGCGGCAGACGAAGGAGTACCGCCGCATCGATGGTCTGCGCGTGATGTTTGAGGACAACGCTGCGGTGCTGATAACCCCTGAGGCGGCTCCCAGGGGCTCTGAGATAAAGGGGCCGATCGCAAGAGAGGCGGCCGAAAGATGGCCCAAGGTGGCAGGGATAGCCTCAATCGTGGTGTGATTCATGGTGTCACGACAGCCTAGAAAACAGCGAGCAAGGCTTTACTCTCTTCCGTTGCACAGGAGGAACAAACTGATGGCTGCAAGGCTCAGCAAGGAGTTGCGCGAAAAGTACCACGTGAGATCCCTTCCGGTGAGAAAGGGAGACCGGGTGAAAATCTTGCGCGGTGACTTCAAAAAGCTGGAGGGCGAGGTTCTGGAGGTGGACACCAAGAGGCAGAAGATCATCGTACAGGGGGCCACGATAACAAAAAGCGATGGCTCTCAGGTGAACAGGCCGATACATCCCTCAAATGTTATGCTGATAAAACTAGTTGAGGATAAGGAACGTTTAGGAAGTGTGGAGAGGAGGTCAGAGGTTGGCTAAAAAAGGCTGTGGCAGACATCTGAAGCGTTATGCGGCGCCGAAAGTGTTGAAGCTGCCGCGAAAGACGAAGGTCTGGGTGACGAAGCCAGCGGCAGGCCCCCATCCCGCAGATATGGCAATACCCCTTCGTGTTTTGCTGCGGGACTACCTCGGGATAGCCAGGACGGCGCGCGAAGCGGACATGGTCATCAGCAGGGGGGAGGTCCTGATCGATGGAAAGGTCAGGCGTGCTCCGGATTTCCCGGTTGGTTTTATGGATGTGGTCAGATTGCCGGCGCTTGACTGCACCTATCGGATCCTGCTCGATCATCAGGGCAGATTGATCCCCGTGAAAACCAATTCCTCCGAGGCCTCGTTCAAGCTCTGCAAGATCATCAGAAAACAGTATGTTAAGGGCAAGAAGATTCAGCTCACCCTTCATGACGGCAGAAACATCGTCGGAGATCTTCTGGATTACAAGCCAGGGGACGTGGTGAAGATATCCTTGCCGGAGCAGAACATTCTGGAGAGGATACCTTTTGAAATTGGAAGCATAGCGATGGTGACTGGAGGTGCCAATGTCAGCAGGGTCGGCAAGATAACTGAGATAAAAATGATTACTGGTACCCAGCCGAACATAGTCACGCTTGAGGAGGGTGGAGTGACTTTCCAGGCTCCGGAGCGCTACGTCTTTGTCTTGGGGAAGGAAAAGCCGGCCGTTAGCCTGTTGGTGAGTGGATGAACCCCATGCGTGAGATCCGGGTTGAGAAGGTAGTGCTGAACATCGGCGTCGGCGAGGGTGGCGAGAGGTTGGCCAAGGCGGAGAAGGTCTTGGAGATGGTAACGGGACAGAAGCCCACGAGGACCTATGCGAGAAAATCGATCCGGGACTGGAGGATAAAGAAGGGCGAACCGATAGGCTGTAAAGTGACCCTGCGCGGGGATCGGGCTCTGAAGGTGCTGAAGAGGCTATTCGATGCGGTGGACAATAAAATTAAAGCGTCTTCCTTTGACGACAGCGGAAACGTTTCCTTTGGCATCAAGGAGCACATCGATATCCCCGGAGTTTCCTACGATCCCGAGATAGGCATGTTTGGCATGGATGTCACCATCGCGCTGGAACGGCCTGGTTTCAGGATAAAGAGGAGGAGCCTGCTTCGAAGGCCGGTACCAAAAAGCCATAAGATCACCAAAGAGGAAGCGATAAATTTCTTGACCACCAACTTTGGTGTTGAGGTGTTGCAATGACAAAAAGGAAATTCGGAAAAGGGGCCCACCGCTGCATGCACTGCGGCAGCTACGGTCATGTCTATCAACAGCATGGGCTGAGGCTCTGCCGCCGCTGCTTCCGAGAGCTGGCGCCAAAGATAGGCTTTTCCAAATACAGCTGAGGGCATGCTTATGTTGTTGGATCCACTTGCTAATGCTCTTTCCAAAATAGACAACTATGAGCGGGCTAGAAAAAAGGAGGTCCTTATTGAGCCGGCCTCCAAGCTGATCCGGGAGGTCTTCCAGATAATGCAGAATGAGGGCTACATAGGTGCCTTTGAGTTCATCGACGACGGCAAGGCGGGAAAGTTCCGGGTGGAGTTGAAGGGCAAAATCAACAGATGCGGCGCGATAAAGCCCAGATATGCGGCGAAGGCAAATGAATATGAGAAATGGGAGAAGCGCTACCTTTTGGCCGCCGGTTTTGGTCTGCTGATAGTTTCCACTCCCAAGGGGGTCATGGCGCATACCAAAGCCAAGGAGCTGGGCTTGGGCGGAAGGCTGATCGCTTACGTCTATTGATTCCATGGCGCCAACCTCACGCTTTTAATGGAGAAAAACGGAGAGTAGACGGGACAAAAAGAAAGGGTTCAGTATGTCTCGAATAATGCAGGAGAAAATAGAAGTGCCAGAGGGCGTCGAGTTTAAGGTCGAGGGCAAGAGAGTCGAGATTAGTGGGAAAAAGGGAAAACTTTCGCGGGAATTTGACCTGCCGGGCTTGCGGATAAGGGCAGAGGGTCGCTTTATCTTGGCGGAGATCGACTCCCTGCGCCGGAGAAATAAGGCGGCGCTGGGCACCTTCAAGGCCCATGTGATGAACATGATCAAGGGAGTCACGGAAGGTTTTGTTTACAAGCTTCGCACAGTCTATTCTCATTTTCCCATCACGGTGAAGGTTGAGGGCAAGCGCGTGACCATTCACAATTTCTTAGGCGAGAGATCCCCCCGGGTTGCAGACATCGTTGGCGATGTCATGGTGGAGGTCAATGGCGATGAAATCCTCGTTAAGGGTATCGACAAGGATGCCGTTGGACAGACGGCTTTTAACATCGAGCAGGCGACTTCGGTAAAGTACCGGGATCGCAGAATTTTTCAAGATGGATGCTACATAGTGGAAAGGTCGTGATTTTATGGAGAAAAAACGTTTGCCCAAGTTCAGGCGTCAGGAATGGTTCAGGTTCAAGAGGCTTGGCGAGAAGTGGCGCCGGCCTCGTGGTCGTGACAGCAAGATGCGCCTGCGGATCAAGGGCAAGGGCAGCTTGGTTTCTGTCGGCTATCGCGTTCCCAAGGCCGTCAGGGGTCTCCACCCCTCCGGGCTGGCCGAAGTCGTGGTAAAAAACTTATCCGAACTTGAAAAAATTGATGCCAGTAAACAAGCGGTCAGAATAGCCTCTTGCGTGGGGAGAAAAAAGAGGGAACAGATACTGAAAAGAGCGAAGGAGTTGAAGATAAAGGTGCTGAATCCGGGGGTTAAGAAGGATGAAACTGGACACGAAGAAAAGACTGGCGGCTGACATCCTCAAAGTTGGCGTGAACCGGGTGTGGATCGATCCCAGCCGCATTGCCGATGTTTCCTCTGCAATCACCCGTGATGACATTAAGCGCCTCATCAAGCAGGGGGTTATCAAGGCCAAGCCCGAGACCGGGATCAGCCGTGGTAGGATCAGGGAGCGGGCGTTGAAGCGCAAGGCGGGTAGGCGTGGTGGTATGGGGTCGCGAAAGGGAGCGAAGGGGGCGAGGATGCCTAAGAAGGCCAACTGGATAAAGACGGTGCGACCTTTGCGGGCCAGGTTGAGGGAGCTGAGAAAAGAGGGCGTGATCGACCAACGGGAATACCGCAAGCTTTACCGGATGGTTAAGGGTGGTTCTTTCCGAAGCAAAGCCCATTTGAACCTCTACCTGAAAGAGAGGGGCATCTTGAAGTGATTTAAATGAAGTCCTCCGGGCCAAGATTTAAGGTTCAGTTTCGGCGGAAAAGAGAGGGAAAAACGGATTACCGCTACCGGCTCAAGCTGCTGAGGTCTGGAAAGCTGAGGCTGGTCGTCAGATTTTCGCTGAAGCATGTCTCGGCCCAGATCATGAAATTTTCTCCCGCCGGTGATGTGGTGGTGGTTTCAGCTCACTCAAAACAGCTGAAGGAGTTTGGCTGGAGAGATGGAACTTCCAACCTGCCGGCGGCCTACCTCGTCGGGTTACTCTGCGGGTATCGGGCCATAAAGGCCGGGGTGAAGGAGGCGATACTGGATATCGGCATGAGGCACCCGACCAAGGGTGGCAAGGTTTTTGCCGTCCTGAAGGGAGCGATTGACGCCGGCCTGCAGATCCCTCATCTGGAGGAAATTTTGCCCTCTGAGGAGCGGATAAGCGGAACGGACATCTCGCGCTATGCGGAAAAGCTGAGGAAGGAGAACGAAAGGACTTATCAGGAGAGGTTCTCAAGTTATTTGGCGCAGGGATTGGCCCCGGAGCAGATACCGGAGCACTTTAATTCAGTCAAGCAGGAGATTATCAGGCAATTCGGTGGTTGAGATGAGGCGAGTGGAGGAGTTCAACATGGAGCGGTGGCAGCCCCGTACCAGACTTGGCAGGGAGGTCAAGGAGGGCAGGATCAAGGACATTTCCCAGATCCTAAGGGCAGGAAAACCGATCAAGGAGAGCGAGATCGTTGATGCTTTGGTTCCAAATCTTCAGGAGGAGATCCTCGAGGTTACCTTGGTTCAAAGAATGCACAAGTCAGGACGCCGAGTAAAATACCGAGTAGTGGCCGTGGTGGGGAACCGGGACGGCATCGTCGGCGTGGGACACGCTAGTGCTAGGGACATCGGCTCCTCAATAAAAAAGGCAGTCACGGTGGCGAAGTTAAACGTCATCGAGGTGGCCCGGGGGTGTGGTAGCTGGGAATGTGGATGTGCGCGCAGTCACTCCGTTCCCTTTGAAGTTACCGGAAAGAGCGGCAGCGTAACCGTCGTTATAAAACCGGCTCCGCGGGGTCTGGGTCTAGCCGCGGCAGAAATTCCGAAGACGATACTCCGTATGGCGGGGATACACGACGCGTGGACGAGGACCGAGGGAGAGACGCGAGCAACCCTCAACTTCTCCATGGCGGTAATGGAGGCCCTAAAGCAGACGACGCGCGTGGTTATGAGTGACAGATATCGGGAGCGCGTGGTCATTGGCAAGGCGGGTGTTGTGAGTGGCTAAACTCGCGGTGATCAAAATTCGCAGTGATATCAACGCCAGACAGGAGGTCAAGGACACTCTGAGGATGCTGGGGCTGATCCGGGTTAATCACTGTGTCCTGGTCGACAATAATGAGTCCATGCTGGGAATGCTCAAGAAGGTCAAGGACTACATCACTTGGGGCGAGATAAGACCGGACGTTTTGCAGCTTTTGCTGGAGAAGCGCGGCAGACTTCCGGGTGGGAAGAAATTGACGGACGAGGCAGTTAGGGAAAGATCAAATTTGCAGGGCATAGCAGAGCTAGCGGCAGCGGTTGATAATGGCAGCGTGAAGCTGGAGGAGATCGGCGTCAAAAAGGTTTTCCGGCTGCATCCCCCTAAGAGAGGCTACAAATCAACCAAGCGTCCGGTCCGAGATTTGGGTGATTTGGGATATCGCGGGGAAAAGATAAACGATTTGATCATGCGAATGATCTGAGTGATTCTTATGACCGTTCGGAGGAGAAGAAAGGTAAGAAAACAGCGCGGTAGGCGCACTTACGGTAGGGGTTGTTCCAAAAGGGGAAGAGGCAGCGGTGAACGCGGCGGCACGGGGATGAGCGGCGGTCACAAGCACAAGTGGTCCTACATCATCAGATATCTTCCGGACTACTTTGGCAAGCATGGGTTCACTCGACCGGCGGCGGTGCGTCGCGGCCTAAGGGTCATAAATGTTGGTGAGATAGACGAAAATCTGGACAAATTTGTTGAGCTGGGTTTGGCCAGACGGGAGGGGGATCGCTTTTTTGTGGACCTTAATAAACTTGGCATCGACAAGGTCCTCGGCGGTGGCCAAGTGACCCATCAGCTGGAGGTCACGGCGAAATCCTTTGTTGAATCGGCCAAGCGGAAGATTGAGGAAGCGGGTGGCAAGGCTATCGCTGGGTGAAGGCGATGGACGAGGTTAAGGAGAAGCCGCGTTCAAAGCTTTACGCGCTGGATCCCATCATCCGCCGGCTGCCGGAAGTGGCTGTTCCCAAGAGACGGGTCGCCTTCAAGGAGAGATTCATCTGGACCGGGGTGGCGTTGATCATCTTCTATCTGATGTCCCAGATACCCCTCTATGGTATTGCCCAGCGCGAGCCCTTTGTCGACACCAACGGTAACGGTGTCTTTGACTTCATCGATGCCAATGGTAACGGAGTGATGGATCCCGGGGAGACGGCTTTGGAGCCCTTCACCGATTTGAATGGCAACGGAGTTTGGGATGCTGGGGCCCAAAATTTCTTCGGCCAGCTCAGGTATGTTTTGGCGAGTCATGCGGGTAGCCTGATGGAACTGGGAATAGGCCCGATAGTGACCGCGGGCATAGTGATGCAGCTTTTGGTGGGAAGCAAGATAGTGGGCCTTAACTTGTCGGAAAGCGAGGACCGGGCCTTGTTTACCGGAGTACAAAAGTTTTTGGCGATAATCATGGCCGTTTTTGAGGGATCGATGCTGGTGCTGGCGGGGAATTATGGCAAGAATGTGGGATTGTTTAGCCCGGCAGGCCTGTTGCTGGTCTTGCAGCTCACGCTGGGAGCAACTGTGGTGATCTATCTGGATGAGGTTGTTTCCAAGTACGGTTTCGGCAGCGGGGTGAGCCTTTTCATAGCCGGGGGTGTCGCCATGACCGTGGTCTGGGAGGCGCTGAACCCGGCCACAGGCGTGATACCCAACATAATCGGTACGGTGCTCAGCAACGGTGATTTCATCGCTGAGTTTTTCAGGCCCCACCTGCCGAACATGATGGGATTGATAGCGACGATTCTCATCTTCTTCATCGTGGTTTACGCCGAGAGCATGAGAATAGAGGTTCCTCTGGCCTACGGCAGGTTTGGAGGGGTGAGGGGACGTTACCCGATAAGATTTCTCTACACCTCCAATATTCCGGTGATCTTAGCCCTGACGGTTTTTGCAAACTTAAAGATTTTCGCCGCTCTCCTGAAGGCGCCCTGGATTTCCTACTACACTGATGCTCCCAACGGCCTGGCCCAGGTTGCCGCTGACCCCATCCGGGCCATCATTTACCTGATAATTCTAGTGCTGGCCAGCATGGGGTTTGCCTACCTCTGGGTTCACATGACTGGAATGGGCCCGCGCGACGTGGCCAAGCAGCTGGACGAATCGGGCATGTTGATTCCTGGTTTCCGCCGTGATGTGAGGGTGATGGAGTGGGTACTGAGCCGCTACATCATGACCGCCGCACTACTCGGCGGAGCCTTTGTGGGATTCCTTTCGGCGGGAGCGGACTTTCTCGGAGCCTTGGGCAGCGGGACGGGCATTCTCCTGACGGTGGGCATCATGTACAGCTTATACCAGGAGATAGCTAAAGAACAGGTTGCGGAGATGTTTCCGGCCGTCAGGAGGCTCTTTGGTGAGTGAGAAGCTGGTCATCGTGACGGGTGTGCCCGGCTCGGGGAAAACGACGCTGATCAAGGAAGCTCTTAAGGTGTTGAGGGCGATGGGGGTCGATTATCATCACGTCAACTATGGCGACGTGATGTTGGAGATCATCAGGTCTAAGAAAGGAGAGGTTGATCGCGATGCCCTGCGAGAGATGCCCTTGGCTTTCTACTCTAGGGTTCAACGAGAAGCCGCGCGACGCATTTCTCGCTTGGCCCGGTTAAAACCAGTTCTCGTTGACACACATTGTCTGGTGAAAAAGCCGGAGGGATACTATCCCGGCCTGCCGAGATGGGTTCTGGAGGAGTTAAAACCGGAGTCCCTCATTTTGGTGGAGGCTGATCCGGAGGAAATTGGAAGAAGACGGACCAAGGACAAATCACGACGCAGGGCGAGGGAGCTGACGGAGGAGATAGCGGAACACCAGCAGTTAAATCGTGCGGCCGCGATCGCCTATGCTGCGCTTTCCGGGGCGTCGGTTTTGATCGTCCAGAATAGTGATAAAGGGTTTAAAAAAGCGGTGGATAATATAGTCTCAGCGCTAAGGTGAAATGATGAAGAGACAACTGATGCTGCTGCTGGTGCTGCTGGTGTCGTCCTCGCTGCTGTTTTCAGGTCTGGCCCAGGCCCAAGGACAGGGCGACAGCGAGAGCCTGTTTGATATCGTCAACAAACTGGACACGTCAGCCGCTTCTTTGCGCAGGGGTGACAGTGAATCGGCCAAGGCCAATATTGGGCAGGCCTTCCAGGAGTACCTGATTAGTTTCAGTTTCGGTGTGGCGGAAAAAGACCCTTCCCTTGATAATAGAATTAAAGACAGATTTGCGGTGGTTTATCAGTCCCCTAGTGAATCCGATATCCTCTCGTTGAGGTCTGATGTCGTACGGGCTGCTTCGTTGATTGGCGTCCACCTTCCGCCTCTATTTGAATATTCTCTTTTCATCATCATGGGGATCGCCTTTGCAGCGGCATTTTTTGTGAACCTGGTATCCAAGAAGATGGTGAACTGGGAACTGGTAAAACAGAACAAGGCAAAGATAGACGCATTCCAGAAGGAATATCGCGAGGCCATGAAAAAGAGGGACATGAAGCTGGTGCACAAGCTCCAACTGCAGCAGCCCGAGATAAACAAGCTGATGATGCAAAACACCTCGCAAAATATGAAGCCCACGCTCATTTACATGGTTCCTCTCTTTGTCTTGTGGATCGCCTTAGGTCAGATATTCAAGGGATGGGTTGTGGCTTGGCTTCCTTTCATCAGGATAGATCTTCCCTTTATCGGGCCCCTGGTAGTGTTTGGTGTGGGCTGGTGGTACTTCATCACCTATCTGGGATTTTCTCAGATCTTAAGAAAAGTTATAATAGGTGATTAGATGCCCGCGCGAAGACACAGATCCAGGACATACAAAAAGAAGCAGGTTCGCACTCCCGGAGGAAGGGTGGCGAGGCACTACAAAGAGAAAAGGAAAGGCGGCGCGGTCTGTGCCCTTTGCGGCAGGCCACTGGGTGGTGTGCCTAGGATAAGCGGGGGAAGAATCGGCAGCCTGCCCCGCAGCTCGAGGAAGCCGAATCGGCCCTTCGCCGGTTATTTCTGTGTAGCCTGCTCTCGAAGGGTCCTGCTGGAAAAAGTTAGGGCTTGAGAGCATGGTAGCCGTTGCCATCAGCGGCCTGCACGGTGCTGGAAAATCAACAACGGCTAAGGCGCTGGCGAAAAGGTTCAGAGGACTGAGATACGTCTGCGCCGGAGATATCTTTAGGGAGCTGATTAAGGAAAAAGGGCTGACGTTGAAAGAGGGCCAGAGATACGCGGAGCTTCATCCGACCATCGACCGGATGATCGACCGAAAAATTGCCGACGCCGCCAGAGGAGGCAAAGTGCTGATCGATGCCCGTCTGGCGGGGTGGTTTGCCAAGAGCGCAGATCTTAAGGTCTTCCTCACCGCACCGCTGAAAACTAGGGTGAAAAGGATAGCACAGCGGGAAGGCCGAAGCTATCGCGAGGTTTACGAGGAAACGATCAAAAGGGAAAGAAGCGAGGCAAAAAGATTTAAAAAACTGTACAACATTGATATTAACGATTATTCAATTTTCGACATCGTCCTCAACACGGAGAGATTGTCCCTAGCTGAGACGACCAAGATAATTGCAGCAGCGATTGAGGCTGTCATGAAAAGGAGGCGGTAAGAATGGTGATGGAAGTAGGTCGGGTCTGCATAAAGATTGCAGGCCATGAAGCGGGCAGACGCTGTGTGATAGTGGAGCAGTTGGACAATAATTTTGTGGTTGTGAGCGGAGTGGGGGTCAAAAGAAGGCGATGCAATATTGCCCACCTAGAACCGACGGATAAAAAAATCGATATTCAACGTGGAGCCTCCGACGAAGAGGTAAGGCGAGCCCTTGAGGCCGCTGGTTTATCTTAGGTGTTTGATTTGGGAAAGTTACCTGGAGATATCAAACGTGAGATCCTTACCCGGGCCCACGACGTCACAGATCCAGCATACGGGTGTGATCCTTTCAAAAGACAGATCAGGGATCACATCAGGCTGGGCGTGATTAACCTTGACAAACCACCGGGACCCACCTCTCACGAGGTCGTGGCTTGGATCAAGATCTTGCTCAACATCCAGAGGGCCGGACATGGCGGAACCCTGGATCCCGGCGTTAGCGGTGTTCTTCCCGTGGCCTTGGAGGATGCTACCAAGGTGACGCGGGCCCTGTTGCTTTCGGGAAAGGAGTACGTGGGCGTGATGCACCTCCATGGTGAGGTGCCGCAGCAAAGGCTGGAGCAGGTTCTGCTGGAGTTCCAGGGGGAAATCTACCAGCGACCACCGATGCGTGCGGCTGTTAGAAGACAGCTTCGAACAAGGAAAATTTACTACATCGAGCTGATTGAGCGGGAGGGCAGGGATGTCCTCATGCGGGTGGGCTGTGAAGCCGGAACATACATGCGCAAACTGATGTCTGACGTGGGGGAAGCGATAGGGTGCGGGGCCCATATGAGCGAGCTGCGGCGCACCAGGACCGGGCCGTTTTCGGAAAAAGATTCAGTTAGGTTGCACGATCTTTCCGATGCTTACGCCTTTTGGCGAGAGGAGGGTCGGGAGGACCTCTTGCGGCAGGCAATATTGCCTGTAGAAACTTCAGTCCAGCATTTGCCCAAGATAGTGGTGCGGGATGGAGCAGTTGATGCTCTCTGTCATGGGGCAAGCTTGGCGGCTCCGGGCGTGCTTTCGGTTGAGACGGGAATATCTGCGGGAGATCTTGTTGCCATTTTCACCTTGAAAGGTGAGTTGATCGGCCTTGCGCGAGCAACCATGAGTTCGAAGGAAATTTATGAGGCCGAACATGGAATTGTGGCTAAGCCGGAGAGAATTGTGATGGGCCCCGGCACCTATCCACGGAAATGGAAGTGAACTCCGGTTGCCTGTGCCGGAGATCTTTGGTGTTAGATGACATTTAAAGCTAAAAACACATTTTCATTGGGGCCGGGGTAGCGTAGCCAGGTAACGCGCGAGCCTGGAGCCGGTGCTGGATAGCTCGTGGTCCTCTTGGGCCGCAGGGGTTCAAATCCCCTCCCCGGCGCCATTTTTTTATTTGCCCTTTCAAGCTGTGCCGAAAATGGTGGATATTTAAAGAAAATGGGCTAACCCAAGGTTTTTAATTGAAAGTTAACTATATTAACTGAACAGTCAAAACTGCAGTCATTAACGATTAAATAGGCGGTTGCCTGAAGAGTCTATGGCAAAGGCGTGAGATTGATGTCTGAGTTCAAGCACATAGTGCGGATGGCAGGGAAGGACCTGTCCGGCGAAAAAAAGGTCCAGCTGGCGCTGACGGACATCAAGGGCGTCAGCTTTTCCTACGCCAGAGCAGCGGCCCTTGTCGCCGGGATAGATCCATCGATGAAGCTCGGTGATCTCAGCAAGGAACAGGTGGAACAGCTGGAAAACGTCCTTAAAAACCCTTCCCAGTACGGTTTTCCCAGCTGGATGCTCAACCGGAGAAAGGATTATGAAACTGGTAAGGACATTCACCTGATCGGCCCTGATGTTGATATCACCATTCGTTCTGACATAGGTAGAGAGCGACGCATTCGCAGCCGGCGTGGGATCAGGCACGAACTCGGGCTGCCCGTACGCGGACAGCGCACGAGGACCACTGGCAGAAAGGGACTGACCGTTGGCGTGAAACGGAAGGAAGTCAGAATGCGTGAGGAAGCCGCTAAACCCAAGGCAAAGAAGGAGAAGGAAGCCGCAGCCCCCGAAAAAGCGGAGGCTAAGAAGGCATAGATTGAAGCGCAGGTGGTAGAAAATGAAACGCCAGAGAAAGAAATATCTCAGGCCCTCTCATCCTTGGGAAAAAGCCCGCATGGATGCCGAGGATGCAATGCTGGCTAAGTTCGGGCTGCGAAGAAAGGAGGAGATATGGCGGGCTCAGACGCTGTTGAGAAACTTTCGCAGCCAAGCCCGGAACTTGCTGGCTGCTTCTGGACCCCAGGCCGAGAAGGAGACCAAGCAACTCATCAGCAGGTTACACAGGTTGGGCCTCGTCAGTGAAAATGCCACTTTGGACGATGTTCTGGGGCTGACCGTTGACAAGCTTTTGGAGAGACGCCTTCAGACGATAGTCCAGCGGAAAGGTTTGGCCCAGACAATGTGGCAGGCGAGACAGCTGATCACCCATGGCCACATCGCGATTGCGGGCAGATGCGTCAACGTTCCCAGCTATCTGGTTCCGTTGGAAGAAGAGCCGCTGGTTGGATATCTTCCCAACAGTCCTTTGGCCGGGGCCAAACCAAAAGATGTGGAGACCACGGAAACAAAGCCCTCGGAAGAGAAGAATGAGGCAGCTCTAGAGGCTGCGGTGTCAGACGAACAGGTTAGAGAGGGATAAAATTGACCGATGGAAAATGGGGCATAGCACACATTTACTCCTCATTTAACAACACGATAATCCACATAACCGACCTGACCGGAGCCGAAACCGTTGCTAGGTACTCCGGTGGCATGATAGTGAAGGCTGATAGGGAGGAGTCGTCTCCATATGCTGCCATGCAAGCGGCGGCTCGGGCGGCTGAGGAGGCAATGGAAAAGGGCTTCATCGGCGTCCACATTAAAGTTCGTGCGCCCGGGGGCAGCGGGCCAAAGACCCCAGGACCCGGAGCTCAGGCAGCAATTAGGGCGCTTGCCAGAGCCGGACTGAAGATAGGAAGAATAGAGGATGCCACACCGATACCGCACGATGGATGCCGCAAAAAGGGTGGCCGACGCGGACGCAGGGTCTAAGTTGTCTTAAATATTTTGCCTTCAGAACTAACGACTTTGTTTTTTGGCGCCGTGTTTCAATTTATGCTATTTGAACAATGCATCATATCCCGCTTGAATGGCGTCGAGATGAAACTTTTTCACGCCTTCCTCGGTTTTAGGGTGTCTGAGCATCTCCCTTATGACTGAAAATGGTGCAGTGCATATGTCGCATCCAGTTTCGGCCAGCTCTCTCATCTGTCTCGAGTTTCTGATGCTGGCGGCAATGACTTTTGTCCGAAGGTTGTATTTTTTAAAGATGTTCACTATTTTTTTCACACACTCCACACCACTTACTATTCCATCGTCATTTCCCGCGCAGCGCAGTTCTTTGGTCCTTTCCTCATCATAGAGGTCAGAAATTCTTTCCTCGGTGGCCATTTCCAGGTGTTTCTCCAGCCTTAACTTGAAAATTTCCTGTATTAATTCGAAGTCAAAATAGTCGCCCTTGTTGAACTTGATTCCCAGCTTTTTTCTAATATGATCGTCAATTCTTCCGACGAAAGGACTTACATAGGTGGCACCTGCTTTGGCCGCTAAGAGGGCCTGTTCAGGTTTCATGATTAAAGTGACGTTGGTTGGTATGCCCCTTTTCTCCAGTTGATTAATGGCCACCAAGCCCTCATGGTCTATCTTTTTTTCTTCGGTGTAGGTGTTGATGGGAATTTTTATGACAACGTTATTGGCAATGGGATTGAATTTTCGGTATAGAAACAGAGCTTCTTCCACCATCCTTTCGGCATCTTGGCTTATTACCTCGAGGCTGACTGGTCTTTCCCTCCCCGCGATGCGGCAGATTTCGCTGAGGTAACTGCTCAAGTCGGTGTTGTTTCCCCTTTTCCTTTCTTCTTCCATGGCCTCCCTAATCAGGCTGGGGTTGGTTGTAATTCCGTCAACTATTCCCCAGGAGATGGCCTCTCTGATTTCACTCAGTTTCGCCGTGTCAACAAATATCTTCATGTTGAATCCATCCTACTAATCAATAAATGGGTTAAAATGACTTTTGCGATCCTTTAGGTGCTGGAGTTTAAATGATCGGAGATATTTTGATGGTTGCTAGCGATAATTCAGCGTTGGCTATTTTTGCACCAAAAATGTTAAATTGAATGCGAAATTAATCTTGAACAACCATTTAACCGTGGCTAGAGGATGACGCCCTTTGACCAAAAAACGGCACCACATGACGAAAGGCTGATAAAAAAGCTTTCTGAAATAGCGTTAACGATCAGAAGAAACTCCCTGATCATGACCACAAAAGCCGCTTCAGGACATCCCGGCGGGTCACTTTCATGTGCCGACATCCTCGCCGCAATTTATTTCCACCAGCTCCGTTATGATCCCGAGAATCCGAACTGGGGGGGGCGGGACAGATTTATCCTCTCCAAAGGGCACGCCGCCCCCGCGTTTTACGCGGCCCTGGCGATTGCGGGCTTTTTCCCTACTGAGGAGCTTTGGAAACTGAGAAAATTAGGAAGCATGCTCCAGGGACATCCCGATATGAGAAAGACACCCGGTGTTGATGCCTCTACAGGGACACTGGGGCAAGGTTTGTCGATAGGGGTAGGAATGGCGCTGGCTTTCAGGCTGGACGGAAAGGACAACCGAGTTTATGTTTTGCTGGGCGACGGAGAGCTGGACGAGGGGCAAGTCTGGGAGGCAGCGATGTCAGCGGCTCACTATAAAATAGATAATTTAACCGCCATCGTGGACTACAACCGCCAGCAGCTTAGTGGCTGTACGGAAAAAATAATGAATCTTGAGCCAATTGTCGACAAATGGAAGGCCTTTGGTTGGCATGTTATTCAAATTGATGGACATGACATGAAACAAATTTTGGATGCACTGGATGAAGCAGAAAAGATAAAGGGCAAGCCCACCGTTATCTTGGCCTACACCATCAAGGGCAAGGGAGTCCCAATGCTGGAAAAATTGTTCCTTGCTGGAGATTGCAAGTATCATGGAACACCGTTAACCGAGACGGAACTGGCTCGAGCTTTGGAGGAATTGTATGGCTGAAAAACTGGCATTGATGAGGGATGCTTACGGGGAGACATTAGTCGAACTCGGCCGCAGAAATAATAATATCGTGGTGCTGGATGCGGATCTCTCGCCATCCACCAAGACCAGCCTTTTTGCCAAGGAATTTCCTGAGAGGTTCTTTGACGTAGGGGTGGCCGAAGCAAACATGATCTCAATAGCGGCTGGATTGGCTTCAGTTGGCAAAATAGCGTTTGCCAGCACTTTTGCCGTCTTTGGTGTGGAAAAGGGCCTGAATCAGTTCAAACAATCCGTTGCCTACCCGAATCTGAACGTTAAACTGGTCACAACGCACGGTGGCATCAGCGTGGGTGAAGACGGTTCTTCCCACTTCTGTATCGAGGACCTTGCTGTTATGCGATCTTTGCCCAACGTTACGGTCATTGTCCCCGCGGACGCTGTCGAGACCAGAGTTGCCACGAGGGCAATCGCTGAGCACTTTGGCCCTGTTTTCATGAGATTGAGCCGACCCAAGACACCACTGGTTTATGATGACGGCTACCGATTCATGGGTAAAGAATTGAAGTTTGAGATTGGCAAAAGCATCACCTTGAGGGAAGGCAGAGACGTTACTATCTTGGCCACCGGACTCATGGTTGCAGAGTCTTTGCTTGCGGTCCAGGAGTTGGCTAAGGAGGGAATAGATGCCGGGGTTATCAACTTCCACACAATAAAGCCGATTGATCGGGAGGCCATTTTAAGAGCGGCCACAAGCACCGGAGCTCTGGTCACCGCCGAGGAGCACAACGTCATTGGTGGTCTCGGCGGCGCTGTGGCCGAAGTCCTTGTGGAGGAAAATCCCGTCCCCATGGTTCGGGTGGGCATACAGGATACCTATGCTGAATCTGGGCCTTGGCGAGAACTCTTTGCCAAATACGGGCTGACTAGTTCTGATATAGTTAAAGCCGTGAAGAAAGTATTGAAAAGGAGAGGCCGATGAAGATAAAAATTGCCCCGTCCTTGCTCTCGGCCGACTTCAGCCAGCTGGGATTGGAGGTGAGAAAGACGGAGAGGGCGGGCGCCGACCTCATCCACTGGGATATCATGGATGGTCATTTCGTGCCAAATATAACCTTTGGCCCGGTTGTTGTTGAGAAGCTTCGGAAAAAAACCAAGTTGCCCTTTGACGTTCACCTCATGATTGAAAACCCAGATGATTTTTTGGAGGATTTTGTTCGTGCAGGAGCCGACATGATTTCGGTGCACGCTGAGGCCTGTTTGCACCTGCAGCGCACAGTTCATCATGTGAAGGACTTGGGGGCCAAGGTGGGGGTGGCGCTCAATCCGGCCACACCTTTGAACGCGGTCGAGTTTGTTTTGGGGGATCTTGATTTTATCCTGATAATGACGGTCAATCCCGGCTTTGGGGGCCAGAAGTTCATCCCGTCGGTGATTCCGAAGATCAGGAAGGCCAAGGAGATGATCCAGGCGCAGGGCTCGAAAGCGGAAATAGAGGTTGATGGGGGCCTGAATGAGGAAAACATCCCGTTGGTAGTTGCGGCGGGGGCCAACATCTTGGTGGCCGGTTATTCTGTTTATTGTCGCGGCGGGATAGCAAAAAATATCAAGCTCCTCAGAAAAAGCGCTGAGAGGGGCATGAAACTTGGAATGGCCCAAAAACCAGGATTCGAAAACTTTAAAAAGGAAATGCGCTGAACTTTAATGGCGAAATGAGTAAACAAGGTTATAACCGCTTTCTGGGGCCCGTAGCGCAGTCTGGTTAGCGTACCGGCCTTTTAAGCCGGCAGTCGAGGGTTCGAATCCCTCCGGGCCCGCCTGTGAACGCGGTTGGTGGAAAAATGCCGGAAGAATTTCAGGTCGGAAGGCACGTGCTGGTGCCGAAGCACGAAATCCTGCCCAAGGAGAAGGCAGAGGAGCTGCTTAAAAAGTACAACATCACCCCCTACCAGCTGCCGTTGATAAAAAGCTCGGATCCCGCGGTGAAGGAAATCGGAGGCAAGCCAGGCGATGTTATCAAGATCACGAGGAATAGTCCCACAGCCGGTAAAGCGGTTGTGTACAGATATGTGATTGAGGGATAGGTGGTCAGTTGCAGGATACTTGGCCGCTGGTTGAAGCCTTTTTCAGGGAAAAGGGTCTGGTGAGACAGCATCTGGATTCTTATAATGATTTCATTGAGCGTGGCATTCAGCAGGTTATTGATGAAATCGGAGGCATAGATCTCGATATTGAAGGGGTGAAGGTTAAGTTTGGCAAGCTTCGCCTTGAGCCGCCATCAACGAAGGAAACAGACGGTTCTCGACCACCAGTTTTTCCGAGCGAGGCAAGGCTAAGAAACCTGAGCTACACGGCTCCAATCAAGCTGGAAATGAGGATAGTCAAAAATGGTAGAGAACTGCCCCCGGAGGAGGTTTACATTGGTGAGCTGCCAGTCATGCTGAAGTCTAAAATTTGCCGGCTTTACGGTCTGGACGAGGAGCAGTTGATAAAAGTTGGCGAGGATCCTCTGGATCCCGGTGGCTACTTCATAATCAATGGATCTGAGCGAGTCATCGTCACCCAGGAAGATTTAGCTTCAAACGCAATCTTGGTCGAACGCGATGAACACATGGGCACAGAAGTGGCCAAGGTTTTCTCCACCCATCGCGGTTTTAGATCTCTGGTGGTTGTTGAGAGGAAGCGAGACGGCCTGCTGCGCGTGGCTTTCCCTGCCGTCCCGGGGCAGGTTCCTCTCGTGGTGATCATGCGCGCGCTTGGAATTGAAAGTGATAAAGAAATTGTCAGCGCTGTTTCCGAAGATCCGGAGATCATCAGGGAACTTTTTGAGAACCTGCAGGAGGCAATCGACGTAAAGACCAAGGAGGATGCCTTGGACATCATCGGTAAAAGAGTAGCGATTGGGCAGACTCGGGAATACCGCTTGCAGCGGGCGCAGGAAGTCCTTGACAAATATCTGCTGCCCCACATAGGCTCAAAACCTGAGGATCGGATAGCCAAGGGTTACTATCTGGGCAGGATGGCGGAGCAGGTCATCGAGCTGGCGTTGGGACGCAGGGACGTTGACGATAAGGATCACTATGGAAACAAAAGATTGAAGCTGGCGGGGGACCTGCTGGAAAATGTCTTCAGACTGGCGTTTCTCAACCTGACCAGGGATATAAAGTATCAGCTGGAGCGAGCTTACGCCAGAGGACGTGAGATGAACCTCAGAACTGCCGCCCGCGCCGATGTCTTGACGGAAAGAATAAGACATGCTCTGGCCACAGGCAATTGGCCCGGCGGGAGGACCGGTGTCAGTCAGCTCTTGGATAGAACCAATTACATCGCTGCGATATCTCACCTCAGGCGCGTGGTTTCTCCCTTAAGCAGAAGCCAGCCCCATTTTGAGGCCCGGGACCTGCACCCAACCCACTGGGGCAGGATCTGCCCGTGTGAGACTCCTGAGGGGCCAAATTGTGGGCTGGTCAAGAACCTGGCGCTCATGGCGGAGATATCAACGGGAACCGATGAAACCAAGGTTGAACGCCTGATCTACAAGTTGGGCGTGAGTAAGATCGCAAAGGGCAGCGAAAGAAAAGGAAAAGCAGCTGTTTACATCAATGGCAGGCTGGTGGGCATAACTGACGATGGTAAAAGCCTTGTTGAGGAACTAAGGCGGCAACGCCGTAAGGGAAACTTGGATGAACAGGTCAATGTGGCTTTCCGGGAGGACACCAACGAAGTCAGGGTTAATACGGATGCGGGAAGGGTGCGCCGGCCAGTTGTAGTTGTGGAGGGAGGAAAGCCCAAGCTGACACAGGAGATCATCGACATGGTTAAGGAAGGGAAGATGGCATGGCGTGATCTGGTTCAAGCGGGTATCGTGGAGTACCTTGACGCCGAGGAGGAAGAGAACACTTATATCGCTGTTTATGAAAACCAGCTGACACCCGAGCACACCCATCTGGAGCTGAACCCCTTGGCGATACTGGGCATAAGTGCGGCACTTGTTCCCTACGCGGAGCACAATCAATCACCACGCAATACTTATGGGGCAAACATGGCCAAGCAGGCGCTGGGCCTCACGACCACATCTATTCACAAACGAGTTGACACCCGGGGTCATTTCATGCATTATCCCCAAGTGCCCCTCGTCAAGACCAGAGTTATGGACGCGGTTGGGTTTGACAGGAGGCCAGCGGGGCAAAATCTAGTCGTGGCCATAGCAACCTACGGCGGCTACAACATGGAAGATGCCCTGATAGTAAACAGCGCTTCAATTGATCGTGGCATGGGACGAACAACTTTCTATCGAATATATGAGGCGGAGGAGGCGAGATATCCGGGAGGTCAGGAGGATAAGTTTGAGATTCCCAGCGAGGAGATAAGGGGTTATGCTGACGCTAGCCTCTACCGGAACTTGGGCGAGGATGGGATAACAGAAGTGGAGTCGGTGGTGAGAGGTGAGGATGTTTTGATCGGTCGCACCAGCCCGCCAAGATTCTTGGAAGAAATAGATGAGTTTGGGCTGGCTGTGGAGCATGGTCGGAGGGAAAGCTCGATCAGAGTTAGACCTAGCGAGGAGGGCATAGTTGACATGGTGCTCGTGAGCATGACCTCGGAGGGCAACAAGTTTGCCCGGGTGCGGGTCAGGGATCTTAGAATTCCGGAGATTGGGGACAAAATGGCATCGAGGCATGGTCAAAAGGGCGTAATTGGAATAACGATGGCTGGAGCTGACATGCCCTTTACCGAAGACGGCATAACTCCAGATATCATACTCAACCCACACGCGATCCCCTCGCGTATGTCCGTTGGACAGCTTCTCGAGATGATCGCCGGCAAGGTCGGGGCCTGCATGGGGCAGAGAATAGACGGGACGGCCTTTTCCGGAATGTCTGAAAAGGAGATTCGCGAGAGAATGAAGGCTTTCGGGTTCAAACACACTGGCAAGGAGGTGCTTTACAACGGGATTACCGGCGAGATGATCCCAGTGGATATTTTCATCGGAGTCTGTTATTATCAGAAGCTCCACCACATGGTCGCGGACAAGATCCACGCCCGTTCGAGAGGCCCGGTTCAGGTGTTGACCCATCAGCCAACGGAGGGCCGGGCACGGGAGGGTGGGTTGCGTTTTGGCGAGATGGAGCGGGACTGTTTGATCGGACACGGGGCTGCGATGTTGCTCAATGAGCGTTTGCTGGACGCTTCGGACAGGTATACTGCGTTGATCTGCGGAAAGTGCGGGTCTTTTGCCGTATACGATCGACGCAGCGATCGGGCTTATTGTCCCCTTTGCGATGAGGATTCCGAGATCTATGGGGTTCAGATATCGTATGCTTTCAAGCTCATGATGGATGAACTCAAATCTCTGTGCATGTCGCCGAGGATAAGGCTGAAGGACAGGGCATAGGTGATCGCGATGATGAGAATACCAAAACAAATTGATAGAATCGACTTCGGCCTGATGTCCCCGGATGAGATACGTAAAATATCAGTTACTAAGATCGTGGCTGCAGATACCTACGATGACGATGGGTATCCGATAGATAGGGGTTTGATGGATTCAAGGCTGGGCGTGGTCGATCCCGGGCTCAGGTGTAGGACCTGCTCCGGACGCGCCGGCGAATGTCCGGGACACTTCGGACATGTGGAGTTGGCGAGGCCTGTTATTCATGTGGGCTATGTTGAGATTATTTACGATTGTTTGCGCTCGATTTGCAGAAACAAGGATTGTGGCAGGATTTTGCTCTCGGATCAAAAGATAGAGCAGTATCGCAAGTTGATCGATGAATCTAGGAAGAGCGGAGGGAAATGGTGGGAGATCTCCTCACAGGTTATAAAGAGCGCCACTGCGGTTGAAAAATGCCCCCACTGCGGTGAGAAGCAGGTGGCGATAAAGTTTGAAAAACCAACTACTTTTATCGAAGGTAAGAATCGTCTCACGCCCAGCGATGTTCGTGAGCGGCTGGAGCGAATAACCGACGACGATGCCATTCTCCTCGGAATAGATCCCAAGGTGGCAAGGCCAGAGTGGATGGTTCTTACCGTTCTGCCGGTTCCCCCGGTAACCGTTAGGCCCAGCATAACTTTGGAATCAGGGGTCCGTTCTGAGGATGATCTGACCCATAAGCTGGTTGATATTATCAGAATTAACCAGCGCCTAGCTGAAAATATTGAGGCCGGTGCTCCGCACCTCATTGTGGAGGATCTCTGGGAGTTGCTTCAGTACCATGTCACAACTTACTTTGACAATGCCGTTTCGGGAATTCCTCCAGCGAGACACCGGTCGGGCAGGGTGCTGCGGACTTTGTCCCAGCGCCTGCGGGGAAAGGAAGGCCGCTTTCGGGGCAACCTTTCCGGTAAGCGCGTGGATTTCTCAGCGAGGACGGTGGTGTCACCGGATCCCAATATAAGCATAAATGAGATAGGCATTCCCGAATATGTGGCGAAGATCCTGACGATACCGGTCAGAGTAACCGAGTACAACGTGGAAGAGCTCCGCAACATAGTCCGGAGAGGGCCTGACATCTTCCCAGGCGCTAACAGCGTGATAAACCCTGAAGGCAAGAGGTTCGACCTTCGTTATGCGGATCGGGAGGAAATAGCCAATAACTTAGCCCCTGGTTACGTTGTGGAGCGGCACCTCCGTGATGGTGATATAGTATTATTCAATCGACAGCCCTCATTGCACCGGATGTCCATCATGGCCCATGAGGTGAGAATATTGCCTGGACGAACTTTCCGGCTCAACCTCAGCGTGTGCCCGCCGTACAATGCTGATTTTGATGGGGATGAAATGAATGTGCACGCGCCACAGACCCAAGAGGCGCAGGCTGAAGCCCGTATTCTTATGAGGGTGCAGGAGCAGATCCTCTCCCCTAGGTTTGGCGGCCCCATCATTGGCGGCATTCAGGATCACATCACCGGCGCCTACCTTTTAACTCATAAAAACAGGCGGCTAACCCGGGAGCAAGCCCAGCAACTCCTGGCATATGCTGGAATTTTCTCAGAACTGCCCAAGCCTGCTTTCAGGGAGAAAGGAGTGGATTACTGGACGGGAAAACAGATTTTCAGCATGCTATTGCCGAAGGATCTCAACCTTACCTTCAAGGCCAAAATTTGTGAAAATTGCTCTCGATGCAAACAGGAGGAGTGCGAAATAGACGCCTATGTCACCATCAGAAGGGGGCAATTGCTGACCGGCGTGATCGATGCCAACAGTTTCAAGGCGCTTGACAGATGTGAAATTTTGGACAGAATAGTGAAGGACTACGGAACCGATGCCGCAAGGGAATTTTTGGACAGGGTAACAAAGTTATCAATCGCCTCTGCGATGATGTTTGGCTTTACTACAGGTATTGACGATGAGGATATTCCACCTGAGGCAAAGGAGAGGATCATTGAAGGAGTGGAAAAGGCTAAGAAGAAAGTGAACGAGCTCATCGAGATTTACAACTCTGGTGAAATGGAGCCCCTCCCCGGAAGATCACTTCGAGAGACCTTGGAAATGAGGATAATGGAGGTCCTAGCTGAGAGCAGAGACACAGCCGGCGCGACAGCTGAGGAATTTCTTGGCTTGGACAATCATGCCGTAATTATGGCGAGAACGGGAGCTAGGGGAAGCATGCTTAACCTAACTCAGATGGCGGCCTGTGTCGGCCAGCAATCTGTGCGTGGGGAGCGCCTCAGCCGAGGTTACCGGAACAGGACTTTGCCCCACTTCAAACCAGGGGACTTGGGTGCAGAAGCACGTGGATTCATCAGCTCCAGTTACAAGGATGGGCTTCAGCCAATAGAGTTCTTCTTCCACGCGATGGGTGGCAGAGAGGGATTAGTTGACACCGCGGTGAGGACGGCGCAGAGTGGTTATATGCAGAGGCGGCTAATCAATGCGCTTCAGGACCTGCGCGTTGAGTATGATGGAACGGTCAGGGATGATCGTGGCACCATCATCCAGTTCACTTATGGTGAGGATGGCGTTGATCCAGCGCGCAGCGACCGCGGTAAAGCGGTCAATGTTGAGAAGCTCATAACTAGGTTGCTGGGGTGATGGCATGGTGGGGGTTTCCTCCGAGACGATAAAAGGCGAGATAGAAAAGCTCGAGGGAGAGCTGCCGGAATCAATCCTTCGGGAGCTACAGAACAGTTTGATTCGAGTTAGTAAAGAGAGGGCCATAACCAAAGAACAGCTCAAGGAAATAATCGATGGGGTGAAGCAGGCCTACTATAAAGCAATGGTGGAGCCGGGAGAGGCCGTAGGCACCGTTGCGGCGCAGTCCATAGGCGAGCCTGGCACGCAGATGACCCTCAGAACATTTCACTATGCGGGAGTCGCTGAGCTCAACGTAACGCTGGGCCTACCCCGCCTGATTGAGATAATAGATGCCAGAAAAACACCATCCGCCGCTTTGATGACCATCTATCTCAAGGAACCGTATGCCAAGAGTAAGGAAAAGGCCAGGGCGTTTGCGCAGAAGGTGGAGCTCACCACCGTTGAAGATGTGGCTTTACAGACTGAGGTTGATCTGATAAATTCTGTGTTCATCATTACCCTGGATCGATCCCGTTTACAGCGCAGGGATTTGACGCCCTCAAAAATCGCTGATATCTTGAGGGAAATTCCGAAAGTTGATATTACCGTTGATGGCTACAAGCTGCGCCTCAAGCCCGAGTCGGCATCACTTACCGAATTGCGACGGCTAGTGACGAGGGTCAGGACCACCCCGCTGAGGGGGGTAAAGGGCATCACTAGGGTCGTGGTTAAGATGGAGGGAGATGAATACGTAGTTTATACTGAGGGCTCCAATCTGGCTGAAATTCTGATGATGCCCGAGGTTGACGCGACTAGGACGACCACGAACAACATTCACGAGATTGAAAGCGTGCTGGGCATAGAGGCAGCGAGAAACGCCATAATTAACGAAGCGGTCAAGACACTGGAGGAACAGGGTCTCGATGTTGACATCAGACACATCATGCTCGTTGCAGACATGATGACCGCGACCGGAGAGGTGAGCCAGGTGGGTAGGCATGGAGTCAGTGGAGAAAAAGCCAGCGTTCTTGCCAGGGCTTCATTTGAGATCACGACGAAACACCTGCTTGATGCCTGCGTGCACGGTGAGAGCGACCGTCTCGATGGAATAATTGAGAATGTCATTGCTGGACAGCCGATTCCCATTGGTACGGGAATGGTGGAACTTGTGATGCGGAGGGAGGAGAGTGGAGCTAAGTAAAAAAATAGCCCAAGCGATAGCCACGGGGAAGGTCGTCATTGGCACCGAGAGGTCATTAAAGGCACTTAAACAGGGGCGGGCAAAGCTGGTGATCGTGGCAGCAAACTGCGCGCCGGAAGCTTTGGAGGATGCTAAGTATTACGCGAGTCTGGGCGGAGCGGAGTTGCGCGTTTACGACGGGGATAGCACCTCGCTTGGTCTCGCCTGCGGTAAGCCATTTTCTGTGGATATGCTGGCGGTATTGGATCCCGGCAATTCAAACATCCTGAGCGCAGAGGGGCGAAGATGACTATAAAATTCACGGCGGAGGAGATGCGCTACATAGCAAGTTTTGAGGGTCTGACAGGTGCCCGCGTGCGCGATTGCATAATAAATGATTTTGGGGGAAGTGTAACGTTCGTCGTTGATAAAGGAGAATTCGGGATGGCAGTAGGACGCGGCGGAGACAAGGTCAGAAGGGCAAGGCGGGTGATAGGGCGCGGCATTGAAATAGTCGAGTATTCCGACGATCCGGTTGAGTTCGTGAAAAATGCCCTTTTACCAGCGCGGGTCCAGAGCGCTAAAATTGTGGAAAAAGGAGGAAAGAAAATAGCGGTGGTTACTGTGGAGCTGCAGGACAAAGGACTGGCGGTGGGACGCGGGGGTAAAAAAATTCAAATGGCGAAAAAACTCGCGGAAAGACATCACGGCATAAGTGACATAATACTTACATGATTTATAAAACCTCAGCACTAACTACTGATATAAGTGATGAATATGAAAGCGCCCAGAGGAGAGTTCGCTGCGCGGAAGCTGCGCGATACCAGGCAACGCTTTAGGTGGAAGAGTGCTCGGTATAAACGCCGCGTGCTAAGGTTAGATGAAAAAGCCGACCCGCTTGAGGGCGCTCCCCAGGCCAGAGGAATCGTGCTGGAAAAGGTCGGGATTGAGGCCAAGCAGCCCAACTCGGCCATTCGAAAATGTGTCCGAGTCCAGCTGATCAAAAATGGCAGACAGATAACCGCTTTTGCACCCGGCGATGGTGCCATAGGCTTCATTGATGAGCATGACGAGGTTATTGTTGAGGGGATAGGTGGATCCAAAGGTGGGGCCTACGGTGACATACCTGGTGTTCGCTATAAGGTCACGAAAGTCAACGGGATCTCCCTCAAAGAACTCGTGAAGGGACGCAAGGAGAAGCCAACCAGGTGATTGTTTGGGGTTCAAGTACTTTGGGGAATGGGACGCTGAAAAAATAGAAGTAAGGGATCCGGGGATAAAACAATACCTCTGCCTTGATGCTCCCTTCGTTTTGCACACAGGAGGAAGGCATGCGAGCAAACAGTTTGGCAAAGCCAGAGTTTCTGTCGTTGAGCGCCTGATAAATAAGGTGATGAGATCCGGCCCGGGGGCTCGAAAGCTCGGGGGCAAAACCATCCGTGGGGCTGGAGCCACGGGCAAAAAACACAAGGCCTACAATATCGTTCGTGAGGCCTTCAAGATCATCGCCCAACGCACCAATAAAAACCCCATTCAAGTTTTGGTTGACGCCATTCAAAATTCAGCACCCCGTGAGGAAACGACCCGCATCAGCTATGGTGGAATCACCTACTACATTGCCGTGGATTCCTCTCCGCAGAGGAGACTGGACATTGCTCTGAAAAATCTGGCCGCGGGAGCCTTTGCCGCTGCTTTTACCGGAAAGAAGAACATAGTGGAATGTCTCGCTGAGGAATTGATCCTCGCGGCAAACAACGATACCAAGAGCTTTGCCGTGGCTAGGAAAGAGGAGACGGAAAGGATTGCCAAAGGGGCAAGGTGAGTAAAGCTTATTAAATAAATAGGTTAAAAAGAAATAGTCACAGGAGGTTGTAATATGGCGAAACCACACCTGAATTTAATAACGATAGGGCACGTTGACCACGGTAAGTCAACGACGCTCGGCAGATTGTTTTTCGACAAGGGATTGGTAAGAGAGGAAGACATAAAAAAATTTGAAGCAATGGGCGATAAGGGCAAGACCTTCAAGTTCGCTTGGGTGATGGATGCCCTCAAGGAGGAACGTGAGAGGGGGCTGACCATTGACCTAGCACATAAAAAATTTGAGACGGACAAGTATTACTTCACCATCATCGATGCTCCGGGCCACCGGGACTTTGTCAAGAACATGATCACCGGGGCAAGCCAGGCGGACGCGGCGGTGCTGGTCGTGGCCGCCGATGACGGGATCATGCCACAGACCAGAG